>CAYZPF010000091.1:0-9240 GCA_964479995.1 uncultured Muribaculaceae bacterium
GCACCTACCCGTACCTTTAAAGGTCACTCGGGTAATCGTTAATATGTGTTAATGAGTAAAGAAATTCACTAAAAAATGGGAGCTCGAAAAAGAGAATCGGCCGAAAGGCTTAAAGAGATAAAGAAACAAACAGCTGTTGCAAAGCTGAATAATATTCCCACTTCTCCTAGAAAGATGAGACTGGTTGCAGACTTAGTAAGGGGAGTGGAGGTAAACCGTGCTTTGGATATACTTAAATATACCAAAAAGGAGCCATCAATTCGTTTGGAGAAACTTCTTCGTTCTGCAATTGCCAATTGGGAAGCCAAGAATGAATCCGATCGTAATGCATTGGAAAATGGAGAGGTTTGTGTTAAGACAATTATGGTTGACGAAGGGAGAACCCTTAAACGAATCAAACCTGCGGCACAGGGTCGCGCTTCAAGAATACGCAAGCGTTCGAATCATGTGACAATTATATTAGGCAAAAAAGTAAAAACCGAAAAAGAGGAGCAATAAAATGGGACAGAAGACAAATCCTATATCAAACAGGCTTGGTATAATCCGTGGCTGGGACTCTAACTGGTATGGTGGAACAGACTATTCTGCCAAATTATTGGAAGATTCGAAGATTCGCGAATACCTGAATGCTCGTCTTGCGAAGGCAAGCCTTTCTAAAATTGTTATTGAAAGAACCCTTAAACTCATTACAGTTACAATTCACACTGCTCGCCCGGGTATAATTATCGGTAAAGGCGGCCAGGAGGTAGATAAACTTAAGGAGGAGCTCAAAAAGATTTCAAATAAAGAGGTTCAGATAAATATTTTTGAAGTAAAAAGGCCCGAAGTTGATGCTAATATTGTTGCGAATAATATTGCGCGTCAGGTGGAGGGCCGCGTCTCTTATCGCCGCGCCATAAAAATGGCAATGGCCTCAACCATAAGAATGGGAGCCGAAGGTATAAAAGTACTTATCAGCGGCCGTCTTGGAGGAGCTGAAATGGCGAGAAGAGAGTTGTATAAAGAGGGAAGAACACCACTACATACTTTCCGTGCAGATATTGATTATGCACATGCCGAAGCTCTTACCAAAGTAGGTATTATTGGCATTAAAGTCTGGATATGTAACGGTGAGATATACGGTAAGAGGGATCTTACACCTTATATGGGTTCTACTACAGGTACCTCTCAATCTGCACAACAAGCCAGAGGCGGTAATGACAGAAGGGATAGAAGAGGCGGTGATAGAAGGGATAATAGAAGAGGCGGCGGAAGAGGCGGCGAAAGAAGAGATAGAGGAGGTCGTAATTCATCAAGAAAGAGTGTAGAGTAATCGGGTTTACCGGCTATCTGATTATAATAGAAAAGAGGGCAAATAATAAAGTCCTCTTTTTTATTGTAGTGTAATTATATATTTTAATTATTATCTTTGGTGCACTTAACCTATGAGAGAATAGAATGCCGTATACAGATGTAAAAATAAGAGAAGTACTCTCTAAGAATGAGTATTTCTCTTTCATTAAATTTCCGGAAAATTTATATAAGAATGAACCAAATTGGGTTTGCCCTCTGAGGAATGATGAATACAATATTCTAAAAAAAGAGCTGAATCCTTCATACGAGTACTGCGATGCACGCCTCTATATGGCATATAAGAATGACATAATTGTGGGGAGAGTTGCAGTAATTGTAAATCATAAATCAAATAAAGCCTGGAATGAAAAGAGACTACGCTTTGGTTGGATTGATTTTATTGATGACGATACTGTTTCTAAAGCTTTAATTGATAAAGTTGAGGAGATAGCAAAAGAATTTGGGATGGATATTATCAGCGGTCCGCAAGGGTTTAACGATATGGACAAACAGGGGCTGCTTATAGAGGGTTTTGAAAACCAATCTACCGCACTCACTATATATAATTTCTCCTATTATGCAGAACATCTTGAGAAGCTGGGTTATTCAAAAGAGGTTGATTGGAGCCAAAGGACAATTGGTGTACCGGATACAATTCCGGAAAAACTAATCGCATTTTCTACAATAGTAAAGGAGAGATATGGAGTCCGCTTACTGGAGAAGGTCTCTGCAAGAGAATTAAAAAAGTATGGGAGAGCTCTTTTTGAGGCATATAATAGATCTTATTTACCTCTGTACTGTTTTGCACCGGTGACAGATAAAGAGATAGAGGGTGTGTTGAAACAGTTCATACCTCTGGTGAATCAGAAGTTTCTCGCGGTAGTTCTTGATAAAAATGATAAAGTAGTGGCCTTTGCGGTAACAATCCCTTCAATTTCCAATGCCTTAAATAAAGCAAAAGGAAAGCTTTTCCCATTTGGTATCTTTCACTTACAAAAAGCTCTGAAGAAATACGATCTTTTGGATATGTACCTTATTGGGGTAGTACCGGAATACCAAAATAAGGGAATAAACGCCGTTATTTTCCACCATTTACACCAAAACTTTATTAAATACGGAGTGAAGAGAGTGATAGCATATCCCCAGCTTGAAAATAATAGTGCAGTAATTAAACTGTTTGATTACTACCCTATGCAGCCTTATATGGTAAGGAGAAGTTATTCTAAGAAATTATCTTCTACGGTACAGGATAGTAATTAGCCAGAGCAATGGCAGTAGCAGCTTCAAGCACAATGGGTACGCGCAGAGCGAAGCATGTATCATGGCGTCCTTCAATTTTTATTTCGTTGATCTCATTAGTTTGAAAATCATAGGTCATCTGAGGCCTGGAGATACTTGAAGTAGGTTTTACGGCCACTCTGAATAGTAAATCATTACCATTGGATATACCTCCATTTATACCGCCTGAACTATTACGTAAAGTTTTCCCGTCAGATGAGATTATAGGGTCATTATGTTCAGAACCCCACATACCGGAGCTTTTGAAGCCATCGCCGAATTCAACCCCTCTTATGCCGGGGATGGCAAATACAATATGAGAAAGTACAGATTCCAGTGAATCAAAAAATGGTTCGCCGACTCCTGCAGGTAATCCTTTGGCTGTACACTCAATTATAGCTCCAAGGGAATCTCCGGTAGATATTGCCTCCTCCAGTTTTTTCTCCCAGGGATTTTCACCGCCAATACTAAGAATATTCGCTTTAATCGTTACCGGACTAATTAGCTTTTTAGCCAGCACTCCGGCTATAACCAGCGCAACCGTGACTCTGCCCGAATGATGCCCGCTGCCGCGCGGGTCGGCAAATCCCTTATGTTTAACCTTTGAGACAAAATCGGCATGGCCAGGCCTTGGTGAGGTTGCAAAACTGTCATAATCCCGGGAACGGGTGTTGAGATTGTTCACTATTACGGCAATGGGAGAACCTGTGGTAAAACCTTTGTAAATACCAGACAAGAATTGCAGGTTTTCTTCTTCAACCCTTGGTGTAGTTCCCTTTCTACCGCCTGAACGCCGCATTAAATCTTCCCGGAAATCTTCTGTAGATACCGCTATTCCTGCGGGCATACCATCAATGATAACGCCTATTGCAACTCCGTGAGACTCGCCAAAGAGTTCAACTTTGAACCTGGAACCGAAACTGTTCATCTCTGTTAAAGCTATTTAAAGTTTTTTATAAAGTCGGGGAAAGACTTGGAAATGCAATCCAGGTCATCCAAATATACCTTTCCGGGGATATTAAGTGAGGCAGTAATTATTGACATGGCAATCCTGTGGTCATTATGCGAACTGCAATACCCCCCATGCAGTCCACCTCCTTCAATAATCATCCAATCTCCCTCAATATCAATTGAAGCTCCCAGTTTTGTAAACTCACACAGCAGACTCTCTGCCCTGTTACTCTCTTTGTTGGAGAGCCTTTGGATCCCTTTGATACGGCTTGTTCCATTACAATGGAGTGCGAGAACCACCAGGGTAGGGAACAGATCGGGGGAGTTAGTTGCATCATACTCAAAAGGAATTAACGGATAGGCTGGCTTTAATACATCTATCTGAGATCCGAGTATAATCTCTTTCTTATTCTCTTCCTTCAAAACACAAGGTTCATCACCGCACATAACCAAATATTTGGGATGTTCGGTAACCTTAATCTCAACTCCGCAACCTTTTAGGATATCAAGGATCTTCTCATCGGCCTGCTTTGAATCAATTGGCAGATTGGTAATTGTAACTCCGTTGGTTATTGCACCGGCAACGAGCAGCATTGAGGCTCCGCTCCAGTCTCCGTCAATAGGGAAGAAATTACGAGGCTTGTATTTCTGTTTCCCAGGTATTTTGAATTCTCTGTAATCCTGAGTGTTTATAATAATTCCAAAGTCTTTTATAGTCTTAATAGTCAGGTCTATATAAGGGATGCTTGTAGGTTCTGAGAGTTCAATGGTACTGCTCGTTTCACACATCGGGAGTGACATTAGCATACCAGAAAGGAGCTGAGAGCCACCTTTTCCGCAAATGGTCAGATTTGTACCTTTAACGGAGCCGGAGACAATAGCGGGGAGCTTATTATTTACTGTCTGCACCTCTAAGCCAATCTTACGTAAAGGCTCATCTGTTACGAAGAGCTCTCTGTTGTTCAACCCGCCTTCACCTTTGATTGTTGCAGAGTCTACACCTTTGCTCTTCCCGGGCAGATGGCCTGCGAGCGGAATTATAAGGCGGCACAGCAGCCCCGATTCTCCGACATTAAACTCAACCTGCTTAATGTTTTTGGAGAACATCTCCTCTTTGCTCAAACTTTTTGAAATCTCTTCTATCCCCGGGCTCTGGAGTTCAATCTTATATTTTGGGAGCTTGCTCTTCTCGATTTTAACTTTTACCCCTAAAGTTTTGACGACATTCAGGGCTGCTTCACTATCGGCACAGGGTGTGTATCCGTATAGAACTGTTTTTCCCTTTGCCATTGCGGCAGCCAGAATGGCTCTTTGAGCATGACTCTTTGAAGCGGGAGCTATTATTTTAGATTTAAGTCCATTTTTTGAAACCTGGTGAGGGTAGTACTTTTTTGAAATTAGTTTCTCGGCCTCTGCAATGGTAAATTGCCCCGGAGCTGTTTGAGAATCACCATCTAAGGAACAGTAGATAAACGGTGCGCCTAAAAAATGTGATATTAGTCGCGTAAACTTGCCCTCTTCTCCAATAGAGAAGGCCACTAGAGTATTAATCGGGTACTTTTTATACAGTTGTAACAGGCGGGAGCACTCCTGAATAGATTTTGCATTAGTTACAATTTTAACAATATCTGCCCCCATATTGACTGCACCTTCATATATTTCGCAAAGTCTTTCAAAGCTCTCTGTATTGTCAAAATTGTGGTACGAGATAATAATAGAGAACCCTCCTCTTTTTGCAGTAGTAATCATCTCTTCGCGATACTCTGCAGGAGAGTCAAAGTCTAAATCAATATATCTCTTCACTTTGCTTTTCTTGAATCGTGTACCTAATATAGCCCATGTGAGCCTTTTTTTACACTCCTCAAGTGGAAGATCATAGCTCCTGCATGTTGCAATGAGATATTTTTTTGATTGGAACAGCTCAACAGTCTCCTCCTTATTGAGGTTTGTGAGATCTAGTCTGATTTCGGCCAGTTGTGCTTTTGAAAGAGCATCGTTAACGCTGTTTAAGCCTGATGCTCCGATACTAAGACAAATCATAAAGAGCCTCCTCCAAACAGGCAATTTGAATAGGGTAAATTATGCATTTCCCTATTCTCTTTATTAAAATAAACGATATTGAGTCTCCCGACCTCTTTTTATCTCTTTTGATAGTAGAGATTAGTTGTCTGGAATCTATTGGTAATTTTGTTTTTAGGCCGGCTCTAATAAAATCTTCTTCAATTGTATCGGCCTCCTCTTTACGCAGGATTTTTAGTTTTACAGAGAGGCGGGCAGCCAATACTATTCCAATGGATACTGCCTCTCCGTGAGAGATACCGCATTCTTTTTCTAATGCATGGGCAAAGGTGTGCCCCAGATTCAGCAACTTTCTGTCACCTTTCTCATATATATCATGTTCAACAATATTAGCCTTGATAGATGCTGCTTTGGAGATGTAAGGAGCCAGATTATCCAGGCCTTCTCCTCTTTTTAACACCGCAGCAGCTTTGCAAAATCCTTCTCTGTCTTTTAATATGAATGTTTTTAACAGTTCGGAAGCGCCTTCTTTAAGCTCGGTTTGGGTGAGTGTAGCCAGGAACTCCGGGCAGATTACTGTAAAAAGAGGTTGACGAATAACTCCCAGTATGTTCTTGTAACCATCCACATTAATTCCATTCTTGCCTCCGATTGCAGCATCAACCTGTGACAGAAGTGTTGTAGGGACAAGGATAAAATCTACTCCTCTAAAATAGATAGATGCAGTAAATGCCCCTATGTCGGTGGTGATTCCTCCGCCTATGATAAGTAGAAGCGAATCTCTGTCTGCTCCCAACTCCATTAATTTGCGGGTTATAAACAGAATAGTTTCAAATGATTTATTTTTCTCAGTGGCAGATATCTCTATATATTCGTAGGGGAAATTATGACCATAAAGTTCTCTGACTTTTGCATCAATAATAAGGAATACTCTCTTCTCTTTTGGAAGAAGATGCGATATCTCCTCAATGAAAGAGCAACTTAAAATATTTAATCTTTTATACATAAAAGGGTAAGGCTTAATAAAACAGATATATTCATCATAAATTACAAATGATTAGCTGTTAGTATTGGTTATTGTTATAACGAACAAATATTGTAAGATTATAATTAATATAGTATGTAAAATTAGAAAAAATAATTAGAAACGCATAAATCTCTATAAGAAAGAGAAAAACCTTGTTTTCAAATAAATGACGCAACTCTATTTAATTTAGCTTTGCGGGAAAAGAGATGTTGTGTAGAACATATAGTGCCGCATGTATAGGTATTGAGGCAATTACCGTTACCGTTGAGGTTGACGTTTCTCAAGGAATAAGTTTCTATCTTGTAGGATTACCTGATAATGCCGTGAGAGAAAGCCAGCAGAGAATCTCTACGGCTCTTATGACTATAGGAACAAGAATCCCCGGGAAGAAAATTGTGGTAAATATGGCACCTGCCGATTTACGTAAAGAGGGGTCGGCATTTGACCTCCCGATTGCGGTTGGTATTCTGGCGGCATCAGAGCAATATCTCTTTCCAAACTTAAGTAAATACATAATTATGGGTGAGTTAGCTTTGGACGGCTCTCTAAGGCCTATACCGGGAGCTTTGCCCATAGCAGTTCATGCTAAGGCGGAATCGTTTAAAGGATGTATATTTCCGGTGGAGTCTGCAATGGAGGCATCGGAAATTGAGGGTGTTGATATTTTTGCAGCGCACAATCTGGCCGATGTTATCTCCATTTTGCTTGATGATGGGATTATCTCTCCCGTCAAACTTAACAGCAATTCAATGGCTGATAAAGATATCCCTATATATGGAAATGATGAGCTCCTGCCCGATTTTGCAGATGTAAAGGGACAGGAACATGCTAAGCGGGGTCTTGAAATTGCTGCTGCAGGGGGACATAATTTGCTTATGTGCGGCACTCCCGGCTCAGGTAAGAGTTTAATGGCAAAGGCGTTTGCAGGTATCTTACCCCCTCTTGAAAGGGACGAATCAATAGAGACCAGTATGATCTATTCGGTGTCGGGAAGAACTCTTCCATTCAAAGGGCTCATTCGCACAAGACCTTTCAGAGCACCGCATCACTCATCTTCGGCAATTGCTATTGCAGGCGGAGGTAGCAGAGCTTTTCCGGGTGAAATTTCGCTGGCACATAACGGGGTTTTATTTATGGATGAGTTGCCGGAGTTTAGCAGATATCTGTTAGAGCTTTTAAGGCAACCGTTGGAAGATAGGGTAATTACCCTGTCACGGGCAAGCTATAAGGTTACATACCCTTGTAATTTTCAGCTATTAGCCTCTATGAACCCCTGCCCCTGCGGGTTTTATGGAGATCCTGCAGGAGGCTGTACCTGTTCTCCATACATGGTAAGTCGCTATGCCGCAAAGGTATCGGGCCCTCTGCTGGACCGTATTGAGATGAGGCTGGAGGTAAATGCAGTTCCGGAAGAGAGACTTTTGAATAACTCTTTAGCTGAGAGTAGTTGCATTATAAAAAAAAGGGTGGTTGCTGCACGTGCAATTCAGAGGCGGCGTTTTGATGGACGTTCAACCACAAATTCACGGATGACTCCCGCTGAGGTTAAAAAGCACTGTCTGCTTGGCCCATCCGAAAATCGTCTGCTTGCCGCTGCCATATCAAAACTTAACCTCTCTGCAAGAGGATATGGCAAGATTCTAAAAGTTGCACGAACAATTGCCGACCTGGATGGTGCAACCTTCATCTCTACAGCACATTTAGCCGAAGCCATACAGTATAGAGGGTGATACCTTTACTTTAGTTTTACCCGAATCAAAAGCAAATTATCTGTTTCTTTCAAACTATTTGCAATACTTCTGAATTTATCTGATACATTGGGATTTTTAGCATATTCAATGAATTCTAATGCATCAATATAATTTACCATATAGTCATCCTGGCTAATATAGAGTGGCCAAAACGCCGGTCCTCCTTCAAAATCATCAATCAACCCAAACTCGTTCACATCACACGGATCAATAAAAGTAAACCGGCCGGTTTTTTTATTAAAAAAAGAGCATGAAATTGGAGATGAAACAACATTTCCATATTTTGTCCTGTACTCCCAAGGCTTAAAAGGTAATTTGCCCGTTTTAAAGCGCATAAAAAGGAAAGAAGAACTTTCAAATACTCTGTCATGTATCCGGAAAAAAGGTAGATCCTCTACTTGAAGATTATATGAATTGGGGTAATTCTTAACATTGTACTTGCCGTAATTTAAGCGGAAAACAGTATCAATTTGCAAATCGTTATTTATACTTATAATATTTTCATTAGCCCCATTGATAACCCGTACACAGTTTTTGTATTTGAATAATGACGGGGAAATTTGACTCGAAGTAGAATAGCCAAGGGCTAAATCAACTACAAACTCCTTCTCTTTCTTGGGATAAGGGATCTTAGTCAAAACTTTAGATGTACTGTCAAAAAGCACTGCGGAATAATTCAAATTATTTCGATGACTTTGAATAAGAGTTGACAGGATATAATAGCATCCTATTTTAGTAAATCCGGAATAAAACACACCTTGCAACGACTCTTCAACCGGGAAGTCAACAGTTCTAAGGTATTCTCCATTTATGTTATATTCTGTAATGTTTCGGGGGGATTTAATACTTATTACTTTTGCACTACTATCAACTACAACAGAA
>CAYZPF010000092.1:0-9217 GCA_964479995.1 uncultured Muribaculaceae bacterium
AAAGGAGAAAGCATCAATATCGAGCCCTTTAGATTAAATGTAGAGACAATTAAAGAACCAACTGAATTTGAGACAATCTTCCTCCACAAAGAAATTCTCTACCGTTACGGTTTTGAATTAAACAATAATAAGATTATCGCAGAGTGGCTCTACTATAAACCCAATACTAAAGAGATAGAACTATTTTATAGAGATAATAACAAAGTTAAAACTCATGGAAGAATTTTTGTAAAAGGGAAGAAAATTGTTGAAGAGGGACTACTAAGAGATAATGCTCTATTGTTATCTGTTGCGGCTCAGTTCAATGAGAATAAAGCTATAGAAGTATTGGAATGGGTTGATGGACTAAAAGTTGTTTCAGGATTTAATTATGACGATTATAAAGGCTTTACCGTAAACAAGACAAATAGCCCACAATACAAGAAGAAGATATTAGAGCTATTAAAATCTGCAGACTTTGGCATAGAGAACATTAGCTTGAAAAAGCTAGATATTAATAAGTTACCTAAAAACACTCCAAAAGAGGTAAGAGAATTTTTAATAAAACAAATCAAAGAGGAAAACAAAGAAATTTTTTCAGATATATTAACAGCTCACAAAATATATGATATTAATAAAATAGCTGTTGATGTTATAAATTTTAGTTTAGAAATAGAAGAATCATTAGGAACACAGAAATTTTTCTCCTTAGTAGGGCCAATAATAGATGTCCTGGAGAAAGGATACACCCTTGTTGTAGATGAATTAGACTCCCAGTTGCACCCAAATTTAGTTTGTAAAATAATCTCAATGTTTAATTCAACTGAATTTAATCGTAAAGGGGCACAATTGATTTTTAATACTCACGATACAAATTTATTAGCTTCTAAACTATTTAGAAGAGACCAAATCTGGTTCACTGAAAAAAATAGATATGGAGAGGCTAAACTCTACTCCCTAGCCGATTTTAAATCAAGTGAAGTTAGAAAGGATGAGGCCTATGAACCTAACTATATTAGAGGAAAGTATGGAGGAGTTCCTTATCTTAATTTCTCGGAAAACTTAGACTCCATTTTGGCAGATGGTGGCGATGATGAATAAGTAAATTTTGATTGAAAGAGATGGCTAAAGAGAGAAATAAAAGGGAAGAGAGGCGAAAGAGGCCAACCTATCAAAGAGAAGAAGCAACTAGGGATGAACCGGGATTCATATTGATAGTATGCGAGGGCAAAAATACAGAAAAGTCATATTTTGAAGGATTTAGATTATCTCATGTTTATGTAAAGCCTGTTGTCTCTGGAGAAAATACGATTGATGTTGTAAAGCGTGCGGAAATATTAAAAGCTGGAAAAGATTACGAACAAGTCTGGTGCGTTTTTGATAAAGACGATTTCTCCGAAGAGAGATTTAATGAAGTTATAAAAATGGCGAATAGAAACAGGTTTAAAGTGGCATATTCAAACCAAGCTTTTGAGTATTGGATTGTACTACATTTAATTGATCACCAGGGAGAAAGCTTGCATCGTAATTTTTATGAGGAAAAAATTAATGAAAACCTGAAGAGTACAGGGATAGTTTATAATAGTGATGGGAGAAAGTTAATAACGGAAGATCTTTTCGACTTCCTCAATAGTATTGACCCCAATACAAATAAAATAAGGCCTAAATTAGCAAAAACTAGAGTAGAGTTAGCTATAGATAGAGCAAAGAGAAACTATGATAAATTTAGTCACTCTGACCCAGCTAATGAGGAATCTTCAACTACAGTTTTTAAATTAGTGGAAGAACTTCGAAAGTATTTGTAACTCCTACTTGTGACTCAAAAATTATTCATGGTCGGAGCATAATAGTAAAATAATTAGAAATTATAATAGAGAAAATAAAGAGGTGAAAAAGCTTAAAGTAATGACCGTAGTGGGTACACGACCGGAGATTATTCGTCTTGCCTGTGTGCTGCAAAAATTAGATGCATCAAAGGCGATTGAACATACATTGGTTCACACAGGCCAAAACTATGATTACGAACTAAATGAGATATTTTTTGAAGATTTGGGTTTGCGAAAGCCTGACTATTTTTTAGAGGCAGCCGGTAAAAATGCAACCGAAACTGCCGGGCAGATCCTGATTAAAATTGATCCTGTATTAGAACAGGTGCAGCCTGACGCGTTTCTGGTACTGGGCGATACCAACTCCTGCCTCTGCGCAATAGCAGCTAAAAAGAGACATATCCCTATTTTTCACATGGAGGCGGGTAACCGCTGTTTTGATCAAAGGGTCCCGGAGGAGAGCAATCGCAAAATAGTAGATCATATTGCCGATATCAATCTAACCTACAGTTCCATTGCCCGTGAATATCTCTTGCGCGAAGGTATTCCGGCTGACAGGATTATTAAAACAGGCAGCCCAATGTTCGAAGTATTACACAAGTATCTACCTGCCATTGAAAATTCTGATGTACTGAAGAAGCTCGGACTCAAAAAAGGAGAATATTTTGTAGTCTCTGCACACAGAGAGGAGAATATCAACAATCCTAAAAACTTTAATGGGCTAATTGAGAGTTTAAACATTATTGCGGAGAAGTATCACTACCCCATTATTGTTAGCACCCACCCCCGTACCAGAAATATGTTGGAGGCTAAACAGGTAAAAGTTAACCCCCTTGTGCAGTTCTTGAAGCCACTCGGCTTTACAGACTACAACGCTCTGCAAGTTAACTCTTATGCAGTGCTATCCGATAGCGGTACCATTAGCGAAGAGAGCTCTATCCTCAACTTTAGAGCCCTAAATATCCGCGAAGCTCACGAACGCCCCGAAGCTATGGAGGAGGCCTCTGTAATGATGGTGGGGCTAAACCCGGAGAGAATATTACAAGGGTTGGTGCAATTGCAGGAGCAACAGGTTGAAGAGCAGCGCAACTTCCGTCAAGTGTATGACTACAGCATGCCCAATGTTAGCGACAAAGTAGTAAGAATTATTATTAGCTATACTGATTATGTGAAACGGGTGGTTTGGGGGGGATAAGATAATTCCGTAATTTTCTTATACGGTGGCAACCGATGTAAATACAGACAGTATTATTTTATCACATTTTCAAATTTTCAGGGCACTTTACAACTGTTTTAAAACAGACGAAAAGTGTACGAAAGGGGGCATTGAGAAATACAAGACCGAAAAGAAAAATAACGAGAAATTATAATATAAGTAAATAATATTCGATTTTATTGTTTATTTTTACAAAATATTTACAAATACACCCATTAAAATGGTATTAGAAATACGTATCAGTAATTTTTTCTCCATAAAAGATGAAATTACACTCGATTTCAGGGCTGCCAGTATAAAATCAGCTAATGCGAAAGCATTAAACAGCAATTTATTTAGGTACGATGGAACGGAACTGTTAAAAACACTTATTGTATATGGCGCCAATGCATCGGGTAAAAGCAATATTATCAAGGCTATACGCTTTTGTAATGCTATGATTTTCGAGTCTCACAATCATAATGAAAATACAGTATGTAATTTCCAGCCGTTCAAATTTGAAGGTTTTACCAATAAGCCAAGTTTCTATTTTATCCGTTTTACGATAAACGATGTTGAATACGAATATTCGTTTTCACTTACTCGTACCCGTATTGTTACCGAAAGCCTGTACTACTATCCCAAAGGCAGGATAACAAAAATTTTTACCCGCGACGAACGGTTGGGAAAAAGCAAAAAGGACAAATACTCTTTTGGCAACCTTATAAACAGACCGTTCGATGTAGCCGAAAACACTTCGGACAAAACTTTGTATATTTCACGTGCAAGCCAAATGGACAGGGACATAGCAAAGGATATATTTAACTATTTTCACCGGACGTTTATTCTTAATTATATGGGTTTTGGGGTTTCGGCAATAGAAAACATCAGCAACCAAAACAAAAAACAATTGATTGAAGCCCTGAAAATAGCCGACAGCGATATTGAAGATGTAAAAATAAAGGTGCTCAAAAAACCAGGTAAAAACATTCATGCCGACCTTACCAATATGACATTGAAGGTGGAAGATGTAGTGCAAGACCATTTACAGATAAAAACCTGGCATAAAAACAATCCAGGTGTGGTATTCGATTTTCTTACCGAAGAATCGCAGGGTACTATCAAGCTGTTTTTTATCATGCTCACCTTGCTCGATGTAGTAAAAAACAATAAGGTTTTGCTTATTGATGAGATTGAAGAAAGCCTGCACCCAAAAATCATCGAATATATTTTCAACATCTTCAGGGCAGGAGAAAAAGCGCAACTTTTATGCACAACCCATAACACGAAATTTCTCGACCTCAAAAAATTCCGTAAAGACCAGATATATTTTGCCAATAAAAATCAGGACGGCTCTACCGATTTATATTCGTTGTACGATTACAGCGACTTCCGCGATACCATGGATTTGGAAAAAGCCTATCTGCAAGGCCGTTTTGATGCTGTGCCCATTGTAAACGATTCTTACGAACAATTAAAGCATTTATTGAATGAGTAGTAAGCGGTGTGCATCGAAAGGGAAAAAAATAAACCCTCATTTCTGGGTGTTTTGTGAAGGTAAAACAGAAGAAGCATATATTCGTTACCTGCGTTCCGAATACCGTCTGCCTGTTGAAATAATCCCTAAAATTGCAGGTTGTGATATTAGCAGACGTTATATTCAATCATATAAAAAAGGAAAACCTGCCCACAAAAAGGATAAGGATTTTTTGGTTTACGATGCCGATATGCCTGAAATTTTAGATAAATTAAAAAATATTCCGTCAGTTTTTCTTATTACATCAAATCCTGCCATAGAGCTATGGTTCCTGTTACATTACAAAAGTCAAACGACTCATATCACCGAAGATGAGTGTATCAGACAACTGAGTAATCGTAATCGCAATAGTTATAAAAAAGGATTAATTGATAAGCCTTTACAAGATAAATTACAAAAAAAATGCACTGAAGCTTGTATTCGTTCAAAATCACTTGCACTTTATAATAACCCGTCAACAAATATGCATGTTTTTGTTGAAGCTCTCGAAAATGTAAAACAAGAAAAGGTGTAATTATAGGCAAAAGACACCTTACTACCGTTTGAAACAATAGCAAGACATAATAACATAATTCCATAACATGAAAGAATATATCAATGCGTTTTTAGCAGATTGGCTTTACCAGCCACATATATTTGAGAAAATTTGTCATAAGACTTTTCTTGAAGAAGGTCCTATTGTGTTAAACAAAGCTGCAGATCAAGAGTATATGCAGAGTCCTTTGTTTCAACAGGTATTGCTGCTATGTGAAACGGTGCGGGATGCCGGTAAGCTCAAACTCACTGCAACGGGAAATCTCCCACTAAAGGTTGTTCAGCAGCTCTACAAATTAAATGTCTTGGAACCGTACTTTGAAAAATATCCATCAAGGCTCAGGATGGAACCCGACTCAATCACAGTGCATACTGCCCGTTTAATTGCAGAGATGGGTGGACTGGTCAAGAAGCGGCATAATTGTTTTACGCTAACTCTCAAAGGGTTAAAAAGTTTAGATAATTATCATCTTCTAATGGAGACCATCTTGGTAGCCTATGGATACAAGTTGAGTTGGGCATATTTTGATGGGTTTGACAACAGTCAAATCGGTCAATACGGTTTTGGGCTTTCCCTACTTCTACTTGCCTACTATGGAGACAAAGAGAGGGATAGCAAGTTTTATTCAGAAAGATATCTATATCATAACCAAAGGTTTGAACTATACGAAAAAGCTCATAGATGCTACACTGTAAGGACCTTTAGGCGGTTCTTGCTTTTTATGGGTCTGATGAATTATAAAGCAGTAAATGACTATATGCCGGATGCATACGATATTGTATCAAAAACTGCACTATTTGACAAACTCCTGACTGTCAACAGGAATTTTGGTAAAATTGAATACTCTGCAAAATCGGGGATTCCCCTTTATCGTTTAAAAATAGATCTGTGTAATATCTCTCCTGCTATCTGGAGAGAATTCATTATACCATCAGATCTTACCCTTGAAAATCTGCATGTAGTGATACAAACTGTTATGGGTTGGACCAATAGTCATCTGCATCAATACATAAAAGATGGTACTTACTATACAGTGCGTTACGAATCAGATGATTATTGGGATGAATTAGGTTGCGTGGATTATAAGGGAATGAAGATTTGCGACTTACTCTGCAACAAAGGGGACATTATTCAATATTTATATGATCTTGGCGACTCTTGGATGCACTCTTTAGAACTTACAGATATAATTGATAGTCCTTCTTTTGATGACCCTGATAATGCCGACTTTCACTATCTGGAGTGCCTTGCGGGAGAAAGGCGTTGCCCACCCGAAGATTGTGGTGGAATAGGTGGTTTTTACGAGATCCTGAACATTTTACAAAACCCTTCTCACGAAAAGTATGAGAGCTATATAGTCTGGTTGGGCAAAAATTATGATCCGGAACAATTTGATCTAAATAGTGTAAACAAAAGACTAACCTCTTTTTTAAGAGTATAAAAGTCATAATCATTGGTAACGGCTTTGAGTTATTGAGCTACAATTATAGGTAACCGATGGCTTAGACTTAGCTTTCTTTGTAAATATGGAGTCCGATTCCAGATTTGCAAGAACACGAAAGTTTATTATTATCTTTGTGCATGATACAACGCGAAATTGGTAGTACATTGAAGAAAATGGCGACAAAAATACCCATTATATCCATAACGGGTCCGCGCCAATCGGGTAAAACAACCTTAGCAAGGATGTGTTTTCCGGAATACCAATATGTCAATCTCGAAAGTCCAGATGTATATGAAGCTGCCGTTTCTGATCCGCGTTTGTTTTTGTCGCAGTTCAAGAAGGGAATTATTATTGATGAAGTTCAGCGTATTCCAGAGCTGTTTTCGTATATTCAGACAATAAGCGATGAGCGTAACAGTCCTGGTGAATTTATACTAACAGGTTCTCAGAATTTTCTGCTATCCGAAAAGATATCGCAAAGTCTTGCCGGTCGGGTATTTGTTTCACATCTGCTGCCACTGAGTATTTCAGAGCTGAAAGCCGCCGGTACTTCAAAAGTGAATGACATGGACTCCGCTATTTTCCAAGGGTTTTATCCGCGTATTCATCAAATGGATATGGAGCCTGAAATGTTTTTTCCTTCGTATATTCAAACTTATGTTGAGCGGGATGTGCGGCAAATAGTGAACGTATCGAATCTATTTATATTTCAAAAGTTTCTGCGTATTGCCGCAGGACGGGTGGGACAGTTACTCAATTATAGTAACATAGCCAACGAGGTAGGCGTTGACTTGAAAACGATTAAATCGTGGTTTTCAATTTTAGAAAGCAGCTTTATTGTGTTTTTTCTACAACCACATCATCTGAATTTTTCAAAACGCATTCTCAAAACTCCCAAACTTTATTTTTACGATACTGGATTGGTGTGCAGTCTGCTTGGAATTCGCAAAAAAGAAGAGTTGACCAGTCATTGGGCAAAAGGGGCATTATTTGAAAACATGATGATTGCAGATATAATAAAAGGATTTATGAACCGGTGCATCACCCCTCCAATCTGGTTTTGGCGCGACTCTACCGGCAACGAAGTAGATTGCCTGATAGATATCGGCAACAAAATAAAATGTATAGAGATAAAATCGGCTACTACTATCTCTTCCGATTTTTTCAAGGGATTGGATTATTATCGCAGGTTAAATCCTCAGGCTGAACCATATCTAATCTATGGAGGCAATACGAACAGCGTTCGGAGTAGTGGAAAAATTATCGGATGGACGAATGTACACCAAACAACTTTACCTTGACGCTGTTTTTCGCCAGGGTCACCCCAGCCGAATAACAACACCAAAGTCATAATTTTATGTACAAATCATTTTTCAAACGCCTCATCGACTTCACTGCCGCCTTACTCGGTTTACTGGTGCTGTCGCCGGTTTTTCTGTTAATTACAGCAGCGCTGACTATTGCCAACAGAGGCAAACCCTTCTTCATTCAAGAGCGTCCCGGCAAAGGAGAGAGAATCTTCAAAATCATCAAATTTAAAACAATGAATGATCGCAAAGATAGTAAGGGAGAGCTTTTACCCGATTCTAAGCGATTGACAAAAGTGGGCTCATTTATTAGAAAAACATCATTGGACGAAATTCCTCAATTGATTAATGTTATTAAGGGTGATATGAGTTTGATCGGGCCTAGGCCGCTGCGAACACACTATGTACCGCTCTATGATAAGGAGCAAAAAAGAAGGCATAATGTACGACCTGGTATAACAGGTTGGGCTCAAGTAAGCGGAAGAAATGCTATCTCGTGGAGTCAAAAATTTGAACACGATATATGGTACATTGATAATTTCTCTTTTTTACTAGATTTGAAAATTCTATTTTTAACCATTAAAAAAGTATTTAAGAGAGAAGGGATTAATAAAAAAGGACACATTACAACAGAACCTTTTAATGGAAATAACTAATGCTTAAAAAAAACTGTATAATAGTTGGAGCAGGAACCTATGGGCAAGTTTATGCTCAATATCTTAAAGAAGATTATAATATAATTGGTTTTGTCGATGACAATGAAACTCTCCATCAAAAATATATTGATAATATTAAAGTACTAGGAAATATAAAATCTCTTGAGTTAATAAAAGAACAAGTAGCTGTATTTATTCCTATTGGAAATAATAAAACACGTATCAAAATCATTGAATATGTTAAGAGTCTGAGGTTCGAAACTCCTTCATTTATACATCCTACTGTAACAATAGATAAGAGTGTTAAAATTGGAGAGATCGTTTATATTTTAGCTAATAGTAGTATTATGCCCTTAACAACTATTGAAAATTTTGTAATGATTAGTATGGGAGTTAATATAGCTCATCACAACACTATCCAATCAGGAGTTTTTATTTCACAAGGAGCTAATATAGGAGCTTCGCTTACGATTGGTAAAGGTGCTTTTATAGGCATATCAGCAGTCTTAATGACCGGAATCACTAGAGTGGGTTGTGATTCTTACGTAGGTGCCGGAGCTGTCGTCATAAAAGATGTGCCGGACGGCGCCACAGTAGTAGGCAATCCCGCGCGAATAATTAAACAAGATTAAATGAATTATATTATTCTATTGAATATTCCGCTACATACCTTAAAGATTAAGCAAACACTAGCACTTTTACGCTGTTTGTCGCAGTTATGCCCATACCTATAAAAAC
>CAYZPF010000093.1:0-9000 GCA_964479995.1 uncultured Muribaculaceae bacterium
TTTTAAATTTTTTTTAGAATAATATTTTTTTAATTTTACAAAAATCATAATATGAATTTAAACCTTCTTAAGTTTTCTACTATCCCCTAGTATATATTATAAGGCTACTATGCTTTACAACTTGAGAAGGTTTTTTCTATTTTTATCCTTAATATGAGCGCCCTGAAAAAGCTTTCCATATGATTGCCCGACAAATTCCACTTTGCCGGAGTTGTGCCTGTTAGATGAAATTTTTTGATATGAAAAGAGATTTAATAGAAAATTTTTTATTGTGGCTGTTGTTTTTTTCAGCACTGATAGGTATCGTGCTAAATACTTATAACCATTCTGAAGGGGGAGATGTAATGAAGGGATTGTCAGATTTTAAATTTTTCACTCTGCAATCAAATGCGCTTGTGCTCTTTTTTGCGGCAGGAAGATTGTTTGTTCGCAAAGTGAATATTCAGAATTATATAAGGATGGCATTTGGACCGCTAACTTCTTATATTTTACTAACTGGGATAGTCTATTTAATAATTTTGGAACCAATCTATGAATTGTATGGGGCTGAGAGAGTGGCTTCTTCCATTCTTCATTATGTAACTCCCCCTTTAATGTTTTTGTTGTGGATCTTAACCGAAAACAGGAGATATAGTTATAGTGAGGTTTTTAAATGGCTTATCTATCCTTTACTTTTTATGGGTTGGGGACTTTTTAGGGCTTTTGCCTTCAACGATTATCTCTACCCTTTTTTTGATTTGGAGAAGTATGGCCTTTATGTTTCGGCCTATCTGTTTATGGTTGCTCTTGGGTTTAGCGTTATGATCTTGCTAATAATATTTATCAACAATAAGCTCCAAATAATCAGGTAATCAGGATGTTTAAAAAAACTATGGCAGAGTGCAATTTGCCGGCGACCTACATGGGAAGCTTTAGCTGCATATTGGAGTTGTTTCAAGAAGTATAATATTTAGCTCATTGCAAGTTTTTTCATCTCAGGCGGCATCTTCTCAATTGCGTAACGCAGAGCTATCCTGGGCATAATATGTTTTCTTTTTTGTACAAATTCAAAGACTTCATCTCTGTAATTATGAGAGCAAACTTTTAGTAGCCAGCCATAACCTTTTTGAACCATATCTTCTTTATCATCAAGCAGCAGATCTGCAATTTCAAAGACTTCATCTTTGAACCGCCCCTCTTTTACAGGTATTATAAGAGAGACAGCCGCTGCTCTTCTAACCCATCGGTTACCGCTTTTGGTCCATCTTTTTAACTCTTCAATGTGTTCAGGATAATAATCTATGAATGAGCCCATGGTATGGTTGCAGAAAGTGTCACAGGCAGCCCAATTTGTAATGTAATTTTCGATCCATCTTTCAAATGTGGGAAAATCATCTTTTACGAACTCTTTTCTGAGATTGTAAGCCCAGCTACAGGCAATAAAACTCTCTTCTAAAATCTTACTACTAAATAGCTTTTCACATACGCTCATGATGAATAATTTGTCTTTGTCCGGGAGGCTATTATAAATTTCCTTTGCGATTTTTGAAACATCTCCCGATTTTACTCCAATTATATCAACACTCTCTTTGAAGAATCTTAATTGACTTTTTCTATGCTCAACCGAGACTTTTTCACTTAATTTTGATTGTATTTTATGGTAAGTAGAGTCAATTCTAAAAGTTTTATACTCACCATCTTCATCTATCATATGTCCTTTTACTAATTTTTTTGTTGATGCCATCTCTTTTACAGATAAAATAAAAAAAAATAATTGATCTGACTTAAGGCAAATATATAAAAAATAACCCCGCAAACTGTATTAAAAGTTTGCGGGGTTATCTGTCAAAAAGATTTGTCCAATACTTAATAGTTAGCTGAGCTTGTGTATTGCAAGACCGCTTCTGAGTTTAGGCTCAAACCATGTGGTTTTCGGAGGCATAATATTGCCAGTATCAGATATATTGATTAACTGTCTCATTGAAACGGGATAGAGGGCAAAAGCGACTGCCATTTCGCCTGAGTCCACACGTTTTCTGAGCTCGCCCAATCCTCTGATTCCCCCTACAAAATCTATCCTTTTAGAGGTTCTCAGATCTTTAATAGCCAGAATTTCGTCAAGTACAAGATTAGACAATATTGTTACGTCTAATATTCCAATAGGATCATTATCATCGTACGTTCCCTCTTTGGCGGTTATTGAGTACCATTCACCATCGAGATACATAGAGAAATTATGTAGTTTGGCAGGAGTATAAATCTCCGTACCCACTTTTTCAATTGTGAAGTTCTTTCTAAGACTATCAATAAACTGCTCTTTGGTTAGTCCGTTAAGATCTTTTATAACCCGATTATAATCAATGATTTTTAGATGACTCTCCGGAAAAACAACGGCTAAGAAATAGTTGTATTCCTCTTCACCTGTGTGGTTTGGATTGTTTCTTCTCTTCTCTTCGCCAACAAGGGCTGCTGCTGCTGTTCTATGATGTCCGTCAGCTACATAAAAAGCGGGTATCTCTCCAAACAGTCCGGTAATTTTTTTAATCTTATCATCTTCGTCAATTAACCAGAAGTGATGCCCAAAGCCATCCTCTGCAACAAAATCATATTCCGGTGTTTTGGTTGTTACTATTTCGGATACAATTTTATTGATTTCTTCGTTATCCGGATAGGTAAAAAATACAGGTTCAATATTGGCATCTTGAATTCTGACATGAATCATTCTATCCTCTTCTTTATCCTTACGGGTCAGCTCATGTTTCTTAATATTACCATTAAGATAGTCGCCTACATTGGCACCGAGAACAATGCCATATTGCGTTCTTCCTTCCATAGTCTGGGCATAGACATAATAGATCTCTTTGGTGTCCTGTACAAGCCATCCTCTCTCCTGCCAAAGCTTGAAGTTCTCAACAGCTTTATCATAAGCAGGTTGTGAGTGTTCATCAATAATCGGATCAAAATCTATTTCCGGTTTGATGATATGCAGAAGGGATTTCTCACCCGCTTCGGCTTTAGCTTCAACTGAGTTTAATACGTCATAGGGTCTGGATGCAACTTGTGAGGCAATCGTTTTAGGAGGTCTTACAGCTGCAAAGGGTTTTACTTTAACCATATTACTACTTAACTGTTATTCTAATTAATGATTGTTTATCTTATTTGTTAACCTGAAATGTTGTGTCGCCAGTAGCAAAGAAGTTTACTATTTGGTTTGCAGCTGCCAGGCCGGCATTTATATTAGCCTCTGCTGTTTCTGCCCCCATCTTTTTAGGTGTTGCAAATACTCTGTTACCAAACTTCTCTTTAAGCACTGCATGGTTGTCTGCAGCTATATCTGTTACATATTTGATGTCAGCTCTCTCTTCCAAAGCTGCAAGTAACTCCTCTTCATTAATAATCTCTTTGCGGGCAGTATTGACTAAGCATCCACCTTTTGGCAAACGTTTAATGAGGTCTAAGCCGACAGATTTTTTAGTTTGAGCATTGGCAGGGATATGTAGAGTCAGGAAATTTGATTTCTCGTATAGCTCTTCAATTGTAGCAACCGGAGTCACTCCGTCTTGAATCATCATCTCATTTTTCCTGTCGGAATAATGGTGTGCAAGTACCTTCATTCCAAAGCCTTGTGCCAGTTTTGCAACAATACAGGCTATATTCCCATATGCGTGTATACCAATTGTTTTGCCTTTTAACTCACTTCCGGTTCCAGGGTTGAAGCAGTTCCTTGAGATATAAATCATCATACCGATTAATAGCTCTGCAACAGCATTTGAATTCTGTCCGGGGGTATTCATCGCTACCACACCCTTAGCTGTACAGGCTGCTAAATCCAGATTGTCGTAGCCGGCTCCGGCTCTTACTACTATTTTAAGATTTTGTGCATGTTCAACAACTTTAGCAGTAACTTTATCGGAACGTACAATCAAAGCATCTGCATCATTGACGGCATTTAATAACTCTTCTTCGGTCGTATATTTTTCAAGGAGAGCCAACGTGTGTCCGGCACTCTCTACTATTGTGCGGATACCGTCCACAGCTGCTTTGGCAAAAGGTTTTTCTGTTGCTACAAGTACTTTCATGATAAACTTTTTTTAATGGATTACTTAACCGTTGATTTTTTCAAATTCCTGCATACAGGTAACCAGAGCTTGTACGCTCTCTACAGGGATTGAGTTATAGATTGACGCTCTAAAACCACCGACTGAACGGTGTCCTTTGATACCAACCATACCTCTCTCTTTAGCAAATGCCATAAATGCCTCTTCTTTGTCTTTGTATTCATCAGCCATTACAAAACATACGTTCATAAGTGAGCGGTCCTCTTTTGCTGCAGTCCCGACAAACATCTTATTTCTGTCTATTTCATTATACAATATGGCGGCTTTCTCTTTATTGTGCTTATGGATTGCCTCAAGACCACCAAAGTTTTTTATCCACTTTAAGGTTTCATTCATAACAAAAATTGAGAATACGGGAGGAGTATTGAACATAGAATCATTCTCTATATGAGTTCTGTAGTCAATCATTGAGGGTAGATAGCGGCTTACTTTACCAAGAATCTCCTCTTTTACTATAACAAAAGTAACACCGGCAGGTCCCACATTTTTTTGAGCTCCACCATAAATTAAAGCATACTTGCTGACATCAACAGGACGGCTCATAATATCAGACGACATATCTGCCACTAAGTTAACGGGGCAATCAATATCTTCGTGAAGTTCGGTTCCGTAGATGGTATTGTTTGTAGTAATGTGAAGGTAGTCAATATCTTTAGGAATTTCATAATTCTTAGGAATATAGCTGAAATTCTTATCTGCAGATGATGCTAAAGCATAGGCGTTTCCTAAACCTTTAGCCTCTTTTAAAGCTTTTTTGGCCCACACACCTGTCTCAAGGTATGCAGCTTTTGTTTCTAAAAGATTCATGGCGACATAGAGGAACTGCATACTTGCACCACCACCCAGAAAAAGAACTTTATAGCCTTCGGGAATATTCAGTATCTCTTTCCATAGTGAGCAACACTCTTTCATAATAGCTTCCCACTCTTTTGAGCGGTGCGACACCTCAATAACAGACATTCCTGTTCCTTTAAAATCTTTAAGTGCTTCAATTGCATTGTTAACTGCCTCTCTTGGTAAGACACAAGGCCCTGCATTAAAATTATGAGCAATTTTCATGATATAAATATTATTTTTATTAAAAATTTTCTTCAGTTCAAAGATAGCTAAAAAACTTAGAATTCAAAGAATAACTAGGTTAAAAACATTATAACTATAAGCTGTCAACTACTCGCTGCTTATGATTTTTAAGTGATCTTTGTCGGTAATTCTCTCGCAATAGTGGCATAAAAGCTCAAAACCTTCCTCTTTGAAGATGGTAGTGAAGCTGGTCTCTACTTGCTGATGATTTGTTATGCATTTAGGGTTCATGCATTTTACTATACTCTTTACCTTTGCCGGTATTGAGAGAATCCTCTTCTCTACGACTTCAAAATTGTGAATTATATTTATCTTGGCCTGAGGCGCTATTAATGCAATCCGGTTAATGTCGTCGTCTTCAAAATATTTATCGGCAATCTTTATGATACCTTTTTTGCCTAAAAGCTTACTGTCAAGATTAGTGCCGAATGTAATCTGTTTCAAGCTCTTACTTAAACCTAAGATTTCTATAACGTTAAAAAGCTGATCGGCAGGGATGTGATCTAAAACAGTACCATCTTTAATAGCACTTACCTTTAACTGTTTTTCCATATATTTTAATTTTTTTCATTCATACCCAGGAGTTTAGCTATAATGGCCATTCGTGTGTAAACACCGTTTTGTGCCTGTTGAAAGTAGTAAGCATGTTCACTATTATCAACATCGGGAGAAATTTCATTAACCCTTGGAAGCGGATGTAAGATTTTCATATTTGGTTTACAGCCGGAAAGCATTGAGAGATTCAGGCTGTAGAAATTTTTCACTCTTTCATATTCAATAGGGTCTGTAAATCTCTCTCTCTGGACTCTTGTCATATAGATTATATCGGCATCGTTTAGCCCGTCGTTCAGATTTATTATTTCATTATATTCAATATTCCTTTCTCTGAGAAAACTCTTATATTCCTGTGGCATCTTTAACTCTTCCGGTGATGTAAATGTGAAAGTAGGATTAAAATGAGACATTGCCTGGAGAAGAGAGTGGACAGTGCGTCCATACTTAAGATCTCCCACAAGGTTAATTTTGAGATCCTCCATCCTGCCTTGTGTTTTTAATATTGAGTATAAATCTAAAAGTGTTTGGGTAGGATGTTGATTGCTGCCATCTCCGGCATTGATCACAGGGACAGAAGAGACTTCTGATGCATATCTTGCGCTCCCGTCAAGCGGGTGTCTCATAATAATAAGATCGGAGTATTTTGAGACCATCACTATGGTATCTTTAAGTGTTTCACCCTTTGTGGCACTGGTATCGCCAATATCGGTAAATCCTATAATTCTGGTTCCGAGTCTGTTCGCGGCTGTTTCAAAACTAAGTCTTGTTCTGGTTGAGGGCTCAAAGAAAATACTTGCAACAACTTTATCCCGAAAAAGAGGCTGTATTGGCTCTTTTTCAAAAGTTGTCGCCATCTCTAATGTCGAGAGAATCTCCTCTTTGGAAAAATCCCGGATAGATATTAAATGTTTAGGCATACAATATTTATTTGTTAATTGTTACAATTAAAAGTGTCATAAAATTATCTCCACTCCTTTTATCTCTTCAAGAGATTGTAAAAATCCTGCAGATTCGCCTTTTCTTACATTGACTTCAATTGAGCATTCGTTGTCAAAAAGCTGATTCTTAACCTCTGCATTCCAGTTTTTAATCAATTTCATTACCGGCTCAGTAATTGAGTAGTCGAACTTGAATCTTACAGAACACATTGTGATCTTTTCCACTATGCCTGAATTGGCAATGGCATCGGAGGCAGCACTTTTATATGCTCTTATTAATCCGGGAATGCCAAGTTTTGTCCCTCCAAAATATCTGACAACAACAATCAGGATATCACTCAGTTCATTCGATAAGATTTGACCGTAGATTGGCTTCCCGGCAGAAAAAGAGGGCTCTCCGTCATCGTTAGCCCTCCATATTTCACCTTCAGGTCCCAATCTATATGCATAACAGTGATGTCTGGCATCAAAATACTCTTTTCTGAGTTCCGAGATAATTAATTTTATCTCCTCTTCTGTATTGACAGGATAGGCAAAAGAGAGAAACTTACTGCCTAACTCTTTATAAATACCTTTTGATTGTTTCGCTATTGATTTATAAGAATCCGAAGCCAATTTTTCTACCATTTCGCACCCTATAGATTTTGGTAAAAGTACACTCTTTTTGCTACATTTGCAAAATGTACAGGGAACATTTTATTAAAGATTTTTCTCAACTGGGTTCAAAAATTCTGAACTTTTTATCTGGTAAGCAGCCTTTGCCAAATTTAGAAAAGGCAATAGAGAACTCGGCGAAGTTCAATCTGTTTTTTACACATGAAATGCAGAGGAAAGCCCTCGAAACTTTATCATTAAAGTGCCTGAATGGCGCCGCTTTAACGGAGTGGACAGATCCCTGGACAGAATCTATTTGCGAGAGCAATAAAGCTGTAACGATAATCATGGCAGGTAATATCCCAATGGTAGGATTCCATGACCTTTTAACCACTCTCGCATCGGGTAGAAAAGCCAGGGTGAAGCTCTCCTCAAATGACAAGTACCTTATTCCCGCATTGCTCGGAACACTTAATAGAATTAATAAATATTGGTGTGGAAGAGTAAAGTTTATAAATGAGGCGGATGAGTCTCCCGATATGATTATTACAACAGGGGGTAATGAGAGTGCAAATTATTTTAGACAGAGATACAAAAGTGTTCCTTCCATAATAAGGGGAGGTAAATCATCCGTTGCAGTAATAAAAGGAAATGAGAATCAGGAGGATTTTCAAAATCTTGCCAGTGACATGTTTCTCTATTTTGGTATGGGATGCAGAAATGTGAGTACGCTTCTCATTCCTGTCAACTATTCTCTTAAAAAATTTGTTTCCGAGCTCTTATCCTATTCAAGTATTCTTTCTAACGAAAGTTATAGAGATCTGTACAGATATCAAAAAGCTCTGGCTGTTGCAGGTGGTGAATGGTTTTATGATGCCGGCTATTTTTTAATTAAAAAAGGGACGCAACTACCACCTCCGTTAGCAGTAATAAACGTTCTGGAATACAATGCAGATAGTGTTATTGATGAATTTCTTATTAGTAACAGGCATATTTTACAGTGTGTTGTAAACCATAGTATTGATGGTAAAATAATACTTTTCGGAGAATCTCAGGCTCCATCGCTTACTGACTATGCCGATGGAATAAATTCTCTGGAATTTATTCTTAAAAATTGTTAACTTTGCACAAATGTTGAGCAGATAATGGTTTACAGATTTAAGGCATCGATACCGGGTAATAAGATCTTTATGAGAGAGTATGAAGTGAAAGGTTCAATCACGCTTTATAGCTTGCATCTTTACCTTCAAAATGATTTGGGTTTTGCTCCTGACCAGATGGTGCTATTTCGTGCGCTCAATTCGAAGGGTAAGGTGAAAAAGGAGTTTGGCCTGTTTAATCTGGGAGACGGAGCTATGGATTCTGTCTCTATTGAATCAATTTACAATGAAGGCTATTCGTTGCTGGAGTATGTTTACGATATTTTTAAGGTGCGCTCTCTTCAATTGGAGATACTCTCGACAGAAGAGGAATCGGCAAAGAGGGCTTACCCCAGACTGGTTGCCGAAAGAGGAAAGAATCCCGATCAATTTTCTGATAATTACGATGATTTCGAATATATGATTGAGCCTTCAGAAGATGAAGAGCTCTATATCAGTGAAGATAATGCTCCAGATTCATAAACTTTTATCTTCATGAAAAGAGGCAAACTGTTTCTCATAGTTGGCCCTACGGCTTCCGGTAAAACAGATTACAGCATTGAGTTGGCTAAAGAGTTAGGCTCACCAATTATCTCT
>CAYZPF010000094.1:0-8943 GCA_964479995.1 uncultured Muribaculaceae bacterium
AAGAACGATCAAACTATTCTACTCCTCCCCTCAACATACTACGGTGGGTTATAACTTATTTATATGCTTATTAAAAGTTTATTAATGATACCTAAATGCGGGGGCTTGGTGGATGTTTGTGGGGAGATATATTTTTCATAAATCAAAGTCGTCGGTGGGGTTTTTGATGTTTTTTAGGTTGGTCATGCATACGTGGGTGTAAATTTCGGTTGTTTTGCTGCTTTTATGACCTAACAACTCTTGTATGTAACGCAGGCTTACTCCCGATTCCAACAAATGCGTTGCATAACTGTGCCTCAGGCAATGTAGGGTAAAGTTATGTTTTTTATATACTTTTCCCAAATATTTATGAAAGATTTTCCCGAGGCTGGTTTCGCTGTAGGGATTACCTTTTATTTGTCCCTCTACCAGGTACTTGGCCGGTCTGTACATGCGGTAGTACCTTATGATCATATCCATTATCTTTTCACTTACCGGCAATACCCGGTCATTCTGCCCCTTCCCATTCTTTACAGTTAGAGTTAATCGTTTGGAATCCAAATCTTTTAATTGTAAATTAATTAATTCACCTCTTCTTAATCCGCAGGCATATATCAAAGTCAATGCAGTTTTATGCTTCAAATTTGGGATTGAGGTGAGCATCTGCTCCACCTTCTGTTTGGGTATTACTTTGGGTAGTGGCGCATATTTGCGAGGCCTTTCGATGTTGTCGATTGATAGATGCCTGTTTTCTACTTTTAGATAGAATAGTTTTATGGCATTAATCACCTGATTCTGATAAGATGCAGAATAACCTTTCTGAATGATATACTCATTATTAAATCGCAGCAAATCTCTGTTGGTTATTTCGGACGGATCCTTTTCTTTGAAGAAATTCAGAAAGACCCGAATGGCATCGGTATATGTTTTTATAGTATTATTGCTGTATCTGTTGGTCCTGAGCCATGTTTCAAAATAGGCCATCTCATTTAAAATCTCTCTCTCCATACCTGTCTCTTCTAATTAGTTAAATAACTTATCTAAAGGTACAAAAATATATAATATCTAAATCTCAGGGATGGAGATATGCAGATGGCGTTACTATTTTGCGGATTTTAGAATTTTTTTCTATTTCTTTTGCTCTTTCTTAATTTATTTGAAATAATATCTTGCTTTTTATATTGGATTTAGAGCTTCTGTAGGCAGGCTTAGTGATGAATTCCGCAAGGCTCGAAAAATCAAAGAAAAAAGCGTTTAAAAAAACAGCAGTGACGTAGGTGAGCCTGTATTTTGATAGTTGCATATTATGTATGCAGAAAGAGACTGCCTACATTTTAGACAGCCTCTTTATTTTTGTAGCGCGAGGGAGAATTGAACTCCCGACCTCATGATTATGAATCATGCGCTCTAACCATCTGAGCTATCGCGCCGGATTGGAGTGCAAAAGTAATACATTTTTGCAAAATACAAAATTAAGGAACGCTCTTATCCAAAGCTTGTCGTAAACAGTACATTTATTTGAATTAAATAATTCTGCAATATATAATGGTTGAGGTAATTATGACAATCAGCGATAAGGTCAAACGGTTTTTAACAGCACTACCGCCTGTGCGGCTACTCCCTCTTCGCGTCCCACAAAGCCGAGTTTCTCTGCGGTGGTGGCTTTTACAGAGATGTTGCCGGGACTGCATTTTAGTATGGAAGCAAGAGTTTGACGCATCTCTTCAATGTAGGGAGCTAATTTAGGGCGTTGGAGGATAATGGTGATATCGGCGTTTACCAAAGTGTAGCCGCGTTGCCGGATGAGCCGGTAAACTTTTTCCAAAAGAATTTTACTGTCAATCCCTTTGAATTCATCGGATGTGTCGGGAAAGTGTTTGCCTATATCGCCAAGGGCAAGCGCACCAAGGAGTGCATCGCAGAGTGCGTGAATGGGCGTGTCACCGTCAGAGTGGGCAACACATCCGTATGAATGCTCAACTTTCACACCGCATATCCACAATGGAAGCCCCGGTGCAAGGGCATGGATATCATATCCGCTACCTACTCTGTACATAATTCCTTAGGATCCTCCGGACAAAGTTATAATTTTTTAATAACCTGCCATTAAAAAACAGTGATGCATCACTTAATCCTGCGTGTCAGCCCCCCACACCGTAGCTGGCTTGTAAATAGGGGTGGTACATAAACTGTATTAACAATATAAAAGCAATTTTATTATCTTTGTATGATAAAACTATTTGGTCATGGCCTTAAATTTAAGCTTTTTTAAGACGCCCAAGCACAAAGTCTTCAATTATCAGCCTCTCTATTACGATGAGCGCAAGGAGAGACTGCAGGAGCAAATTGCAAAAGCAAAAGAAAAGGAGCTTGGAAAATCTAAGGATTATGTACCGGGGAGAAATATTAGGATGAATTTTCGCAAGCCTCTTTATGAAAATCGTCGCAGTCCCGGTTCACCTCTCATTTTGAGAGTAGTAATCCTTATTTCGCTGCTCGGCCTAATGGCAGGCTTGTACTATGTGGCCAGGATGATTGGTCTTTTCTTTATTAATTGACAGATGATAACAGTTCTGCCAAGCCATATTTCTAACCTTATAGCAGCAGGTGAGGTGGTGCAGAGGCCCGCCTCTGTTGTGAAAGAGCTTATGGAGAACTCAGTAGATGCGGGGGCACAGGACATTCACGTAATAATCAGAGACTCCGGAAGGACTCTTATTCAGGTAATTGATGACGGATACGGATTTTCTCCGGAAGATGCTAAAAAGGCGTTTCTTCGCCATGCAACCTCAAAAATCACCACAGCAGAAGATATTAATTCAATAAAAACCTTTGGATTCAGAGGCGAAGCACTCGCTTCAATCTGCTCTGTGGCAGAAGTTACTCTTCGCACAAAACAGGAGCAGGATGAGACCGGATATGAGGTGAAGTATGCCGAATCAAAGCTAATTTCAGAGACTCCTGCCTCCACCCCAAACGGCTCAAACCTAATAGTCCGCAACCTCTTCTACAATGTACCGGCAAGAAGGAAGTTCCTTAAATCGGATGCTACCGAACTCAGGCAGATAGTTAATGAATTCTCCAGAGTAGCCATCACCCGCCCAAACATCTCATTTAGATTAACGCATAATAACTCCAACCTTTTTGACCTTTCCCCTGTCCATATTAAGAAAAGGATTCATGAGGTTGCAGGGAAAGAACTTGCAAAAGAGCTGGTGGATATTTTTGTTGAAACTAACATTGTAACAATAAGAGGATATATCGGGAAGCCCGGGGATGCGAGAAAAACTCCGGGGAACCAATACTTTTTTGTCAACAACCGATACTTTAGGAGCAGTTACTTTCAAAAGGCTGTTCTCAAAGGTTATGAAGGGCTTATACAGGAGGGCTCCCTTCCTTCATTTTTCATCTTCTTTGATTGTGATTCCAACAAGATAGATGTAAATATCCACCCTTCAAAAACGGAGATTAAGTTTGAAGATGATTTTGCCATCTTCAATATGCTATATTCTACCATCAGAGAGTCTTTGGGCAAAAATTCACTTATGCCCAGCATTGATTTTGACATGGAAGGCGCACCGGAAATCCCAAATATTAAGCGAAGCAACTACACCCCTCCGCCAAAGATAAACTACGACCCTCTTTTCAATCCGTTCAGATACGATAATTATGGCAGAGGAACGGGAGGCCGTGCAGATGCGGAACTAAGCAGCGGTATCTCCGAAGCAGAACGGATAGACGAGATGTTCCATCGCCCCTATGACTCTCAAAAAGAAGAGGCCTCTGCATCAGCCGGCAGGGGGCTGTTCAACGATAGTAAGGAGGATATTAAACCGGTACTTCAGGTAGCAGGCAGATATCTTATTACCACAATAAAATCGGGGATGCTTCTTATTGACATCAAACGGGCCCGCGAGAGAATTCTCTATGAGCGCTATTTTGACATATTGTCATCGGGTGGGGAGCTGCCGTTGCAAAGGCTCTTTCCACTTGACGTGCCTGCAGATATAAATACGCTTTCGATTTTGGAAGAGAACTCCAATAACCTCAGAATAATGGGGTTTGATATTGTTCTGCACGATGATTCAATAACAATTAACGGACTGCCGCAAGGATTTGCCGACAATCTTGAGACAGTCTCAGAGGTTATTGACAATCTTTTAACGGAATTAAGTGAAGATGGCAGAGATTTTGGAATAAAATCCAAAGAGAGGTTAGCGTCACAACTGGCACGCTCCGGCTCGCGGGGTAAACCGGAGCTTTTAAATGACCTGGAGGCTAAAACGCTTATAGATACACTATTTGCCTGCAGAGAGCCAAACTATACTCCCTCGGGGAAGAGTTGTTTCGTTTTAGCCTCTGTAAAAGATATTGAAAAAAGTTTTAATTGAAATTAGATTGTTATGTATATAAACAGAGGAAGAGGATTTTGGAGCAATATGCCCCCGGTAATCAAAAATCTGGTGATAATAAATTCGATAATGCTCCTGATATCCATGATTACAGGGAATTTCATGTATGAAAAATTCGCCCTTTTTTATTTTAAATCCCCGCTTTTTAAGCCCTATCAGTTAGTTACGCATATGTTTATGCACGGGAACTTTGTCCATTTACTCTTTAACATGTATGCTCTTATTATATTTGGAATGGTACTCGAACAGATATGGGGCAGTAAAAAATTCTTTATCTATTTCATGGTAACGGGTTTAGGAGCGGCAGCCTTACACTCCTTTGTGCTTTGGCTTGAGGTCTCCTCCCTTGAAGGGGCTTATAAAGCAGGAGATATCATGGCTTCTGTAGGGATAGAGAACCTTATGAGAACGCCCACTGTCGGCGCATCGGGAGCCGTTTACGGAGTGCTGCTGGCATATGGCATGCTCTTTCCAAATAATGTATTACAGCTCCTTTTCCCCCCCGTTGCACTTAAGGCTAAATGGTTTGTAATAATATTCGGAGCAATAGAGTTATTCCTGGGAATTTCCAATACCGGCAGCAACATCGCACACTTTGCCCACCTGGGGGGAATGCTGTTTGGCTTTTTCCTCATCCGGTACTGGAAAAAGAATAACAGGATGTATTTTTAACGTATAGGATGGGAAAGAAAAGAAGAAAATTAGCTTGGCCATTCATTCTGCTGTTTCGCATTATTGTAATAGCAGCAGCAGCCTCATTGATAATGTCATATCTTTCTCTCTATATAAGTCCTTCTGTATCAGTGATACCGCTCTTCTTTGGCCTCTATTTTATCCCTCTGGTTTTTTTGAATCTTATAATTCTTCTCTTTGGTGTTGCGAGGAGAGCCGCGATAATGTGGGTTACTTTTATTGCTTTGCTCCCTTCAATTCTATTTGCAGAGATGTTTGTAAGATGGGGTGATGTGGAGAAGTGCGAAAATGGTAACTCTGTAAAGATATGCTCATATAATGTGGGACTCTTTTCGCAAGGCAAGGGGATTGATTTTCACACTTCAATCAGAGGGGTTAGCCAGTTTCTAAGTGAGAACAATGTAGATATAGCATGTTTACAAGAGTTCTTTATCACAGATACCGCTTCGATTAAAAAGTATTTTCCCGGCTATCCTTATTACTATATGCACCTTTTTAAATCTAAAAGAGGTGCCGGATTCGGTAACATTACACTAAGTAAGTTTCCAATAGAGGAGAGTGAAAAAATCCGGTTTGATAAAAGCACAAACCTTTGTATTTATACAGATATTCTGATTAATGGCAAGAGAGTTAGAATATACAATACCCACCTGGAGTCCCACAGCATCTCATTCACTGCATTGATCAAGAGGTTTAGAGAAAGCGAAAATATGACCAATGAGATTTATGATGTTCATGATAAACTGGCATTTACATTCCGTAAAAGATCTCATCAGGTTGATTCGATTATAAGGCACACCTTCGAAACCAGGCAGCCCATTATAATCTGCGGCGATCTTAATGACACTCCAATGTCTTATACGTACAAAAGTTTAACTTCAAACCGAAAAGATAGTTTTCGTCAAGCCGGCAAGGGATTTAGCGCTACCTACTCATTCCTCTGGCCTATGCTCAGGATAGATTATATTCTCTATCCAAAAACATTCTGGAGCTTGAGCCACACAACTCCAAGGATTAAATATTCCGATCATTACCCCGTAATTTCCGAAATCATAATACCATAGATCAAAATTTTAATAAAATGGAGATGATAAGAGCAGTTGAACAGGCATTTAAGATACTAAAGGAAGGTGGCGTAATAATCTATCCCACCGATACCGTGTGGGCTATAGGCTGTGATGCTACAAATCCAAAAGCGGTAGAGAAGCTTATAAAAATTAATAATTCAGAAGGGCAGGATGGGATGATTGTGATTGTAGATGACTTTAATCTTATTGGCAGATACGTCAGAAATATTCCTCCTATAGCCATAGAGGTAGTGGAAGTGAGTGATAAGCCCCTTACTATCATCTATCCGGATGCGGTAAACCTTGCTCCGGGAGTTGCTGCCAAAGATGGCTCTATCGGGATCAGAGTAGCCTCACACCCTTTTTGCAACCTGCTACTGTCAAAATTCAGACGTCCGGTAGTAGCCACCACTCCAAATCTGAACGGCAGGAAGAGCTCCAAATGTCTTAATGACCTTAACGATGAGCTGTTGGAAAGCGTAGATTGGGTGGCTGATCCGCTTTTTGATGAGGGCTCTACCGGCAAACCCTCCTCAATCATCTACCTTGGTGAAGGCGGAGTTGTCAAAGTGTTGAGAGATTGATGTAACCACATAAACTAAAATATAAATGATTGATTTTTTGTTGCTGATTCTTGGATTCGTGCTCTTAATAGCAGGAGCCGATTACCTGGTTAAAGGCTCATCTTCAATTGCCAAAATTCTTAAGGTTTCCGACCTTATTATTGGTCTTACCATTGTCTCAATCGGTACTTCGGCGCCCGAACTCTCTGTGAACGTAGCAGCAAGCCTCTCAAACTCTCCCGGAATGGCTTTTGGAAATATTGCAGGCAGTAATATCTTTAATATCCTGGCCATCACAGGTATTGCGGCTATGCTCAGACCTATTAACCTAAAACTCTCCTTATTAAAAATCGAGATACCATTTGCCGTTTTAGCATCTTTGGTCTTAATATTCGTTGCAGGAGACCTATTTATAGATAAATCTCCCGGGTTGATAAGCAGGAGTGACGGAATGTTGCTATTACTCTTCTTTGCCATTTTTATCTACTATATATTCCTCTCAGCTAAAAAGGGAGATATCAATGAGAGCGAGGCTGTGGAGCATGGTATGAAAAGATACTCTGTAACCATTTCTGTGCTCATGATTGCAGGCGGGCTTGCGGCATTAATTTATGGAGGAGGCCTCTTGGTAAAAAGTGCAAGCTCTATCGCTGCAAAACTTGGTATGAACGAAACACTTATAGGCCTTACAATAGTTGCGATAGGAACCTCTTTGCCAGAGCTTGCAACAAGTGTCGTTGCAGCCCTGCGCGGCAATAGCGATATAGCAATAGGAAACGTAGTTGGCTCCAATATTCTCAATATTTTCTTTATCCTGGGTGTAAGCGGCATTATTAAACCACTACCCATCTCTGCCGAGAGCATTCCGGATGCAATAATTGTAACCCTTTCAACTTTAGCCGTTCTATTGTTTGCATACATTGGTAAAGAGCGAAGAATCGGCAGAATTGAAGGGTTAATTCTGCTTCTTTTCTATGTAGTTTACACTGTATATATCATAATGCGCTAATATTGTCAGTGTCGTTTTATCGACGATGTAGAGCTATCTGTCAATCAATTGCCAGGCCACCTTCGGAGGTCTCTTTGTAGAGACTTGGGAGGTCTTTCCCGGTTTGTTTCATTGTCCTTACCACTTTGTCAAAGCTAATATGGTGGACACCATCAGAGAGAGCAGCAAAGGCGCTTGAATCCAAAGCCCGGGCTGCTGCAAAAGCATTGCGTTCAATGCAAGGGATCTGTACAAGTCCGGCTACAGGATCGCAGGTAAGCCCCAAATGGTGCTCAAGTCCCATCTCTGCGGCATATTCAATCTGTGAGGGTGTTCCGCCAAATAGTTGTGCTGCTGCTCCCGATGCCATGGCGCATGCTGTTCCCACCTCCCCTTGACATCCCACTTCGGCACCCGAAATAGAAGCGTTCTCTTTGACAAGATTACCAATAAGCCCGGCAGTGGCCAATGCCCTTAAAATCTTCAGGTCAGAGAATCCGTATCGCTCTTGCATATGATACAGCACGGCAGGGATTGTACCACATGAACCGCATGTGGGCGCCGTAACAATCAGGCCACCGCCGGCGTTCTCCTCCGAAACTGCCAGAGCGTAGGCAAATACCAGACTGCGGTTCTGCAAAGTTCCCTGTGAACTTTTTGCCTTGATGAGGTAGGATGAAGCTTTACGGGGTAGCTTAATCTCTCCTGGCAATACCCCCTCATTATCAATACCTCTATGGATAGCATCCTTCATAGTTTCCCAAACTTTGCCCAGGTGATTCCATATCCCAGGTCCTTCGCAAATTTCAACATACTCCCAAAAAGTACGTCCATTCGCTTTACACCACTTGAGAATCTCCTCCATGGTGTTCATATCATAGATCTTCTTAACCTCTTTGCTCGTTGTCTCATCGGCAATATCCCCTCCACCAACGCTGTAAGCAGTCCAATTACCCAACAGATTACCTTGCCGGCCGTAGGCTTCAAATTTAATTCCATTAGGATGGAAGGGCAGAAAAATCTTTGGTTCCCAAATGAGCTCTAACTTCTCTCCAAATCTGTCTGTCAGAGCTTTATCGGTGAGGTGTCCTTTGCCCGTAGCAGCAAGGCTGCCGTAGAGTGTCACCCTGTACCGTAAGGCATCGGGGAATCTTTCAATAAATACATTGGCTGCATTAAGCGGCCCCATAGTGTGACTGCTGGATGGCCCATAGCCTATTTTAAAAATCTTTTCAATTGTT
>CAYZPF010000095.1:0-8870 GCA_964479995.1 uncultured Muribaculaceae bacterium
AACAGCAATTACATTACGAATCTGGACTTTAGCCTCTCTGCAAGCTATAAAGATGACCTTTATAAGAAAAACTCTTATTTCTCTTATGCAACCACAAGGCCTGCAATTAACATTATGGAGAGCGGATATTTTGAAACCAACTATATCCCGGCTCAATTCTATAATATACAGACAATTGATAGCAAAGGATTAGATTTTGCTGCGAGTTTAAAAGCAAACCTCAACAAAAGGTATGGTGGTGTCCTCAATAAAGTAAAAGCCGGAATAGGTTGGAGCACAAGCGGTAATATCGGCTTAGGAGAAGATTATGAAGATAAGATTTATCCTGACGGGTTCAGACCAAGACCCTATACCGATATACCATTCCTTCATAATATAAATGCCTATTTAGAGGATAATATCATACTTCCAATAGGAAAGACCTCTCTCTCGTTGATGGCAGGATTGCGGGTTGAAGGTAACTACATTAAAGATATGGCTTACAAGAATGCGATATCTACATCCCCCCGATTCAATGCTAAATATACACTTATTGAAAAGAGTGGTAAATCAGGATTCCTAAGAGAATTAAGCCTGAGAGGAGGTTGGGGAATATTAGAAAAGCTACCTTCGCTATCAGTACTCTACCCTATGGATAAATACAGAGACATAATTGTTTATTCAAAGAACTACGGAACGGAAAACCAATATTTCTATGTTGCGAAAACCAATGTTTATAGAGATTTCTTTAATCCCGATTTACAGTGGTCAAGAAGCAGAAATGCTGAGGCGGGTCTGGACGCCAATATAGGCGGAATACAGGTATCGTTGGTTTATTATAATAACAAAGCTAAAAATCCTTATATAATTGAGAATATTCACAGGCCATATGCCTACAAAAAGACAGATGAAAAATTTCCTGTCCCAAATAATCCTCAATTCAGAGTTGATAAATTAACAGGGGATATTTATGTTACGGATAAGAATAATCCCGGGTTAGGAGAAACTTTAATTCCAACGTCAGTAGCCGACACAACATTTATAACAGATGCTATGCAAACTAATGGAGAACCCAGTACCAGGCAAGGTGTTGAATTAAGTATTGACTTTGGAAGGATAAAAGCTATAAGGACCTCATTCCGCATGGATGCCAGATATTCTCACTCCAGGAGTGTGTCAGAAAGAATAGTCTCCAACTACACGAGCAGACCTCACTCAACATTACCAACAGATGCCGGAAGATCTTATGAGTTTGTAGCATACTATGCCGGAGGCACCAATAGGAATATTACTTATAATGGCGCATGGGGAGACGAATTGACTACAAACCTTACTGCTACCACACACATTCCGGAAATCAGGATGACCATATCTGTAAGGCTGGAAGGTACAATCTTTGCCAGAAATAATAATATCTCCCAGTACCAGGGTAAAGAGTTAGCTTTCCTTATAGACGCCCAAGGAAACAAAGTCAGTGGAAGTGTTATGAATCAGAATGAGTACTACACCGGAGTATGGCCTGTGGCCTATATGGGTATTGATGGTGTTAAACGTCCTTTTACTCAGGCAGAGGCAGATGATATAAGATTCTCATATATATTGGGGCTGTCAAACAACGTTTACACCTATATGCTCGATGGAAACTGGTCCTATTTTATGGCGAATATGAGTCTGACAAAAGAGATAGGTGATATCGCATCGCTCTCTTTCTACGTCAATAACTTTACTAAAAGCAACCCTTATATCGAGAAGTGGAGAACCGGATCCAAAGTATCCATGAATATCGGCTTTGCATACGGAGCCACTTTAAGAATTAAATTTTAAACTAATTGGCTATGAAAAAAATTATACACATAATAACCTTCGCGATACTAGTCTCTTTGGTATTCTCCTGTCAAAACAGGATAGACAATTTGCTTGATAAGAACCCTTTTGAAGGAGGTACTAAAAAGATGAACATCACCCTTACCTATCCTGAAGGTTTTGAATATGAGAAAAAAGAGGGGGCCGTTATTAAAGTTCTAAGCCCCAGTAATGGCGTAGAGTACAAACTATTGACAGATGCCCAAGGTAAGGCTTCAATTGATTTACAATATGGCTTTTATCGCATATCAGTTAGTGACAAAGGGACACCAATATCGGGAGCTATACCCGTTTTCAACAGAAGTATAGACCAGATACGTTTGATTGACACCGTAAAAGGAGATATGAATATCAGCATTGATCTTGCACTCTCATATGCGGGACAACTTATAATTAAAGAGATCTACTATAGAGGGTGTACCGGAGATGATGGCAAACAGTTCCAATATGACAAATATATCACGCTCTACAATAATAGCGATGAGGTTGCCTATCTGGACAGTGTTTGCTTCGGTACGGTAGAGCCTTACAATGCTCCTACTAAACCAACCCCTTGGAGCTATACAAACGATAAGGGACAAGATATAATAAGCGATACCATACCAATTATTGAGGCAATCTGGCAATTTCCCGGTACAGGCAGGAGCCACCCTATTCAGCCAGGAGAAGAGGTAGTAGTAGCTATCTCTGCTGCGGTTAACCATACTCTTCTAAGATCACAGAGTGTGAATCTGGATGTGCCCGGTTACTGGGTATGCTATAATCAAAGATATACAAATGCCAATTATCACCCGTCGCCCGGTCCTAACCTGGCAGACCATTGGCTTGACCTGTTATGGAAAGAGGGTACCGCCAATGCATATCCTTTTTCTGCCGTATGTCCAGCTGCAGTGATTTTCAGAATACCCGAGGTTGGAGCTCAGCACTATATAAATGATCCTGCTAACAGGAGTCGTAAGCCAGGCACCACAAGTGCTACGGAATACATAATGATCCCATCTGCCTGGGTATTGGATGGAGTAGAGTGCTTTGATGCTACGACTAAGTATAAAAGGCTTCCGGCTTCAATAGATGCTACATATGTTTTGTTAGAGTCCAAAGGTCTTGGAGAAACAGTACATAGGAGAATTGATGAAGAGGCCACCCAGAAAGCCGGTGGTAGGATAGTCTATATGGATACCAATAACTCTTCAAATGATTTCTTTGTAAGACCAAGCCAATCTATTAAGGATAAGTAAAAACTTAAGAACTATGAAAATAAAATATATATACATATTACTCGCATTCTCTCTGTGTCAACTGACTTTCACAAGCCTTAGCGGGCAAGATAAGAGAGAGATACCAATCAGATGCCTGTATCATTTTGATGATCTGCAAAGAAAACAGACCTGGACAGACAGTTACAATGCAGCAGGTCTCAGTTTTGTTGATTTTAATAGCTCTTCATACATCGAGGCCTATTTTGGAAAGAATGACGGCTCTTTTGTAAAGTTTTACGATTCTGATAATAGTCTCAATTTTGGTGTTAAAACCTCTTCTATCAAGAGGATTAAGAAGACAACTTTTTACGGGAGTATAGATTACAATAACTTTATCGGCCAGAATATGGCCTGGAGCGGCCTGATCTATCCCGAAAGATATCTTATAAACCTGGCAGGTGACAGGCCTTCGGAAAAGAGAAAAGAGAGTTATAAGTTAAATGGCGGGTTTTCATCTTACCTTACGAACAATCTCATTTTTGGTGCAAAAATCAACTATGAAGCCGCCGGTTATGCAAAGATGAAAGATTTGCGCCACCTGACAAAACTTCTTGATTTTGAAATTACGGGAGGTCTTATTTATAAATTGGGAGCTGTAAACCTTGGAGCAAACTACTATTACAGAAAATTTCATGAAAATATAACTTTCTCAAAAATTGCAGATGATGATGTGCGCTACCAGGGATACCTGTTTAAAGGATTGTGGTTTGGTATTTTTGATATCTGGAGCCAGGATGTTTTGAATCTGTCAAGACCATTTATTGATGTTATCCAGGGAGGTTCACTTCAATTAGAGTTCGTTAAAGAGAGCTTTAGGTTCATGAATGAGTTCACCTATAAAAAACAAACCGGCCTTACGGGTCCCGGAGCCGACAGGGCTTATTCGGAATCGGACGGTCTCCAGTATGAGTACAGAGGCGTTGCACAAATTGAGGGGCCTAAATTAAGACACTATTTGAGAGCTAACACTGTCTATAATGAGATGGCCAGTTACGATAAAGTAACAAACCAGGAGAATATAGGGGGTATTTACTTCACATATTACTACGGCCTTAACAAGGCAGTTGAAAAGAGAAGATTTGATCTCAATGCCGAATACGAACTGGCAATTGGTGCACATAAATGCAGTCCCGATTGGAATTTTCGCGCAGGATACAACTACTTGACCCAATCTACGGTGAGCTCTTTAGTGGCGCCTTTATACAATAACCAAGACTTTAAAGTACACTCATACTACGGTAAAATAAATAAGAACTTCCTGTTCGATAAAAGTATGTTGGATATCTCATTTCTTGGAAATCTAAGCTCCGGAAGCGGTACTAAATTAAGAAGTCTCCTTTCAACGAGCTCTCCCAGTTTAATTCTTGATGATGTTGTACTACAATCATCAATGGATCTTCTTAACAGAGAGTATGAATATTTTGTAACTCCAAAATTTTTAGGAGAAGTAGGATTAAAGTATTCTCATTTTATCTCCAGGAAAGAGACCAAAGGCTCAGTCTATTTTGATGCCAAATACTCATTCCTCAAGGCAAAAGAGGTTAAGTATCATGAAGGTAACAGTTACGGAATACTCTCTCTTGCAGTGGGATTCTCTTTTTAAATATGATTACAGTTTACACAAATAACAAAAAAGCCTGCTTAGTTAAAGTTCTAAACAGGTTTTTTATTTAAAATATTTTATCATTTTTTATTAACAAATTATCTTAAATTTTTAAAAACGTGAAAAAAACCATTCTTTTAATTCTACTATTTTTGTATGGGTTTCCCATCACTCCTTTTGCACAAATGCAAAAGAGGCATACGATAGAGGGAAAAGTAGTTATTGAAGGTACGTCTGAACCGATCCCATATGTTAATGTTCTCCTTAAGGAGCTTAATTTATGGGCATTCACAGATACAGACGGAACTTTCAAAATAACAGGAATCATTCCGGGAAAATATACTTTGGAAGTATCATCTCTCGGTTATCGGAAGTTAACTATTGACTTAGATGTAAATGCAGATTTACGGGCATTAAAGTTTCAATTAAATGAAGAGAATTTAACTCTTGATCAAGTAGTTGTAACAGCCGTAAAAGGGACGAGCCTAAACTCATCATCCAGGATCGAAAAAACAGCAATTGAACACGTGCAAGCTTCCAGCCTTGCAGATATAATGCAGCTATTGCCTGGAAATATTATCCAAAATCCCACTTTAACAAGCCAGAACAGGGTTACAATAAGATCAATTTATGACTTAAATGCAAATAATGAGAGAGGAGTAGGATTGCTGATAAACGGCTCAAGAGTTTCTAATGATGCCTCATTAAATTTAAACCCTGCAGACCCTATATCTGGAACAACAAGTACAGCTAACACGTTGGATTTCAGAAATTATTCAACAGATAATATTGAGTCTGTAGAAGTTCTTAAAGGTGTCCTTTCGGCAGAATATGGAGATGTTACCTCCGGAGCCATTGTTGTTACTACCAAGGCAGGATATACGCCTTACGAAGTAAGGGTTAAATCTGACCCCAGAACTAAGGCTATTGCATTCAGCAAAGGATTTAATCTCGGACAAAAGAGGGGAAGTATTAATATAGATGCCGACTATGCCAAAGCCTTCACTAAATGGACTTCACCGGTTGACATATTTGATAGGACAACGATGGGAATTACCTATTCAAATACCTTTAATACCGATAAATCACCTCTTAGATTTAATGTCAGATTAAATGGATACATTTCGGGAAATAATGTCTCCAGTGACCCCGACGTATCAAAGCTGGATTATTATAAAAGAGACGATAAGAGAATATCTCTTTCACTTTATGGTAACTGGATGCTAAATAAATCGTGGATTACCACATTGAATTATAACGTATCGGGCTCTTATGAAAAAGATTATGCCAATAAATATACAGTTGGCAGCGGTTCATTAATCCCCTCAACCAATACTTTAACCGAGGGAATAGGTTACGGCTATTTCATTGATCCGACTGTACCCCGGGACTATTTTAGTGAAGAGGTACCTATTTATGCTAATGCAAAGATCTCGGGCAAGCTCAATAAGAAAATCGGCAACACCCTGTCTAATACACTCTTCGGTTTAGAGTATAACACAAAAGGAAACATTGGCAGAGGAGAGTATTATCAGAGTGGAGCACCACAGTACTTTAGAGAGAGAAACTATTCTGAAATTCCTTTTATGTCTGATCTGAGCCTTTTTCTGGAAGAGAAGATCAGTCTTGATCTTGGAAAAACAAAGCTTGAATTAATTGGAGGAGCACGATTTAATCAGATGTACATAAAGGGCTATAATTACAGTCCGACAATCGACCCGCGTTTTAACGGCAAGTATGATATTTTACCTAATCGAAAAAATGGAGTATTAAAATATCTGGCAATAAGGGGCGGATGGGGAATTATGCAAAGATTACCATCTATTGTTCAACTCTATCCTAAGCCCAGATACATAGATAACCCTCTTTTCCAATATAGGAATACCACCACAGGTGAAGAGTTGGTAATCATACAAACTTCAATAATTGAGGATAGGTTAACTTACAATTTAAGTCCTGTCAGAACCAGGAATATAGAGTTTGGAATAGATTTTAAACTTTTTGGAATAGATGCCCAACTTACATATTTCAATGAAAAGCTTTCAGACGGAATCACCCCCAACTCAACTTATCTCTCCGAGACATACCAGTATTATAATTCAACAACAGACCCGGCGGCTCAACCAAAATATGAAAACGGAAAGGTTTGGGTTAAAGACAGTCAGGGCAATTATGTAGAACAAACTTATACCACAAGCCGTGAATTTAAATCTTTTTCTAAACCTGATAATAGGGGGATTATTGATAAATGGGGAATAGAGTATGATTTAAATTTTGGTAAAATCAAGCCTCTAAGCACTTCCCTGATTATTAACGGATCATATATAAGAAGCGAAAATTCAACTCCGGGAGTATATTACACCTACTCTGGGACAGCAGATCCTTTAGACTCAAAACAAAAGTTTCCTTATGTCGGAATTTTTGAAGGTAAAGATTTAATGAGTATAGGTGACGGGAGGGAGAGATTATCAACTAATTTTAGTTTAATAACACATATACCCTCAATCAGGATGGTAATCTCTTTCGTAACACAGTGCATATGGTTAGAAAACACCTGGAATATATATGATAGCGATAAAATATATACTTTGGGAGCAAACGGAGAGCCGGTATATGGTGATTATAACAATAAACTCTCAACAGAGGTCCTTTACAGAGACCCGATATCATACATGGATCATGATGGTGTAATTAGGCCCTTTAATGACTATTATACGACTAGCGATCCAAATTTAAAGATGCGTCTAAATATGCTTAGGAAGGCAACAGATCAAAGTTACTATTTTATGAAACAGGGATATAATCCATATTTTATGGCTAATATTCGTATAACCAAAGAGATAGGACAGACAGCCTCTCTATCTTTCTATGCTAATAATTTTACCAACTCCACTCCAATACTGAAAAACAAAGCCAGACCTAATATTGTTGGCATTCGAAAAAATACTGCCATTTACTTTGGAGCAGAACTTAAGTTAACTTTTTAATACCTAATTAGAGATGAAATATATAAGAAATATACTCATACTTATAACTGCATTCATATTCACCTCTGCATGTATGAAAGATTTTAAAGCAACTGAATTTACAGATGAGGCAATAAGTTCATTAATTACAGTTACAGTTGCTATGCCTGCCGGATATGATTACAGTACTCAGGATCTTGTTGTTAAATTATCCGATCCAAGCTCCGGGTTAGTTTTTACCGGTGTTACAAACAATTCCGGAAAAGCTTCGATTAGAGTAGCGCCGGGCACTTATATTGCTACCACAGAGACTAAATTCACAGGTACCGCCGGAATTGTATATATATTTAATGGTACATCTGACAAGGTTAGAGTTTCACCGAAAGATCCCAAAGAGGTAAACGCTTCTATTGCCTTGAATGTCTCCAAAACAGGGCAGATCGTTATAAAAGAGATCTTTTACGGTGGTAATACGAATCCGTTAACCGAGAAATCATATCAGAACGATAAATATATTATTCTATATAATAACAGCGACCAGATTGCCTATCTTGACTCGTTATGTGTCGGTGTCGCCGACCCTTTAAATGCTCCTACACAAGGAAAGACATCAGCATGGGTAAAAGGAGGGACTTCAGAATTAAGAGATTCAATACCAAGTTCTACCATGGCGTGGATGTTTCCCGGGAACGGTACTGATAACCCTCTGCAGCCCGGAGAAGAGGTAGTCTTAGCCCTATATGCTATTAATCATATACCAATTAATCCGGCCTCTGTTAACTTGGGGAAACCTGGTTATTGGGCAATGTATGACCCGATTATGACTCCCAACCAATCTGTTCCCGATGCCGGTGTTAAGTTAATGGAAGGGTTTTGGAAAGTTGGGACTTCAAAAGCTTTCTCTATTTCTGTCGTTTGTCCTGCTGTCTTTATATATACTTTAGGGGGTAAAACAACTACCCAGTTTATACAGGACACATATACATGGAATCCCTCATACCCGGCAAACAGGAATTTTGACTGTTTAATGATAGACAAAAATCTTATAATTGATGGGGTTGAATGTTTTAGAGATGTTACTGACTCTAAAAGACTTAGACCAGAAATTGACAATGGCTTTGCAATAACAGACGGTTCATATCAGAACCAATCTGTACATAGAAAAATTGATGTCGAGGCAACCGAAGCGGCAGGAGGAAG
>CAYZPF010000096.1:0-8728 GCA_964479995.1 uncultured Muribaculaceae bacterium
AACACATCAATGCGTTCAAAATATGTAAACTCCTTGGGGTTTGCAGCCGGAGCTGCAACCGGTTACGGTATATCATACCGTTATTGGCCAAACAAGTTTGGAGTACAGGGTACTTTTGCCCCTAATGTTGAGGATGAGTCTACAGAAGTAAGCATTGGTTTGTCGTTCCTGTATAAATTGGCTGAAACCGAAAAAACCTGCTTTTTTCTCTATCAAGGCAATCATTATCTTTACTCAAATTATGAATATCCCAACGCGCAGTCCCAAGACAAATTCTTTAATAACGGATTGGGTTTCGGAATAGAATTGATTATATTAAAACGTGTGAGTTTTAATATAATGGGTGGCTATGCTGCTTTTAATAATTTTACCAGATTAGGTTTTACAGGAGAGTCAGCACTCTATTTTAAATTCTGATAAACAGCGTCAAGGTCTCTCCTTCCCGTAATCAAGCATCTGCTTTAAGAAATCGGATGGATATTCCACTTTGTAATCAATAATCTTTCCATCTTTTTCAACAGGGATGATATCTGGATTAATAAATCCGCCATAAGGTTTTAGATTGAGGGAGGCATAACGTTCTTTTAGCTCTTTGTGCAAATCGTAGTCAATCTTGATTCCGTAAGTTTCTATCAGATTTTTTCCTGCTTCATAATTGCCTTCCGATTTGATTCTTTGCAACTCCTTTAGTAACTCTCCAAACAGATTGCGAAGTTTGAGATAGTCATTTATTACAAAATAGGTCTTATTGTCTCTTACTCTTTTTTCGATTACATTTTCTGCTTTGCCTTTCTCATAACACCATTCGGAGATAAGCTTCCTCCCTTGCATATGTGCCTGAGTAACACTTTTACCAAGATCTATCCTTACAAATTGAGTAAAGATTCCGTTCCTTATGTAAGAGAGATAGGCTGCTTTATAAGCCTCTTCATTGGGAAGAATGCCCAGTTCTAACATTTTTGCGTCTGCCATGTAGTAGAGTGCAAAGATATCTGCCCTCGCCTCTTCAAGCGGTGAACTGTAGTCTTTTAAAGCATTGGATGAAACTCCTTCAAGCAGTTGTCCTGAACCGTGCCCCAAACATTCGTGGAGATCGGTGTGAATCTCATTGGTTAATGCACCATACTCCTTCATTAGTTTAATCTCTGCTTCATCCCATGAAAATTCACTGGTTATGCTTTTTGGAGCCTCATCGGAAGCTTTGTTGTATGCTTCAGCTATGTTGGATATTGTTACAGACTTGGAACCATGCTCTTTTCTTATCCAGTCTGCATTTGGAAGATTGATTCCAAGAGGTGCAGCCGGATGGCAGTCGCCGCCAAGCTGGGCTACTGTGATTACCTTGGCAGACACGCCTTTTACCTCTTTTTTCTTAAACTCGGGATTGATAGGGGAGTTGTCTTCAAACCACTGGGCATTTTTGCTTATAACCTCAGTTCTCTTTGAGGCTTCTATATCTTTAAAGTTAACGACAGATTCCCAGGTGGCCTTCATACCGAGAGGATCGTTGTAATTTTCAATAAATCCATTGATGAAATCAACCTGGCTGCCGGTATCTTTAACCCAGGCTATACTGTATTCATCCCAGGTACGCAAATCACCAGTTTTGTAATAATCAATTAGTAGCGCGATATAGTTTTTTTGTGCTTCATTTTCTGCAACTACTGCAGCCTTTCCAAGATGTTCGATAATCTTTTCTATGGCAGAGCTGTAAAGACCTCCAACTTTATATATCTCTTCCGAAACCACACCGTCTCTTTTTACCAATCTGGAATTCAATCCATAAGAGATTGGTCTCTCGTCCTTTGGATCTTCCATTTTGGCGTAAAAGTTCTCAGCCTCTGCTCTGCTTACTCCATCGTAAAAGTTAACGGAGCTACCCAATAGAAGATCTCCTTTGCCTGAGATGTTCTTTCTTTGAGGGTAGAGTGTGGGGTCAAATAAGATTGGAACTATCTCATCTGCTACCTGGGACTGTCCGCTTCCTTCAAGAAGTGAGATAAAGTACTCCTTGCTGAATCCGGGAACAAATTTATCCTCAGCATAGTGATGATGGATACCGTTGCTGAAAAAGACTCTCTTGGCATAGACCACAAACTCTTTATAATCGGCACTCTCTTTCTCTCCGCTGTAGTTTTCAAATATGTTTTCCAATACCCTTCTTATTTTAAGGCCGTATTTGAAATTTTGATCCCAAAATATATCTCTGCCGCTTTTAGCCGCTTCACTTAGGTGGTAAATATACTCTTTTTGCTTAAGAGTAAGTTGTTCCCATCCGGGGATACGATACCTTATTACGCGAATATCTGCGAACTCGTCGGCAAGATATTTAAAAGGCTCTTCATTCACCTCTTTTTTGCTATTATCACAGGATGAGAGAGTCATTATACCGGAAGCCAAAACCAAAAGCATAACTTTAAAATAGTTCATGATTAACGAAATTTCAATAAAAATATTAACTAACTAACAAAGGTACTCTTTTCTATACGATTTCAATAAAGAAAATTTTGCTTTAGATTAGATCCATCACTAAATTTGAAAAAAAATATGCGAAAGAGATGATATAGATTTGGTATATGTTTGTACCCAATGGGACTTGCACACTCCAATTGCAGTTTACGCGATGGAGCATGGTAAACATGTGGCTCTGGAGGTGCCGGCTGCACTGACCATTGATGAGTGCTGGCAACTTGTAAATACTGCAGAGAGGACCAGAAGACATTGTATGCAATTAGAGAATTGCAATTATGACTTTTTTGAAATGGCGACACTTAATATGGCTCAAAAGGGGCTTTTTGGAGAGATAGTGCATGTTGAAGGAGCCTATATTCATGATCTCAGATTTTTAAACTTCAATGATACAACGGGTTACTGGAATATGTGGAGATTGAAACATCTGGAAAAAGAGGATGGTAACACCTACCCTACGCACGGTTTGGGACCTGTTTGCCATGTTTTGAATATCCACAGAGGAGATAATATGGAGTATTTGGTATCAATGTCCAGTGACCAGTTCGGGATGTCTGCCTATGCTAAAGAGAAATTTGGAGAGGAGTCAGATTACGCAAAAAGGGATTATAAGAAGGGCGATATCAATACCACATTGATAAAAACTGCTAAAGGTAAAACTATTATGATACAGCATGATGTAACCAGTCCAAGACCATACAGCAGGATTCATATGATTAGCGGGACTAAGGGTTTTGCTCAAAAATGGCCCAGAAGAGGAGTTGCTCTTGAACCTGATGGCCACAGATACTTATCAGATGAAAATTTAGAGAAACTATTAAAGGAGTATGAACATCCGATAATAAAAGAGGTGGGGGAGAAGGCTAAAGTGGTTGGCGGTCACGGAGGAATGGATTTTACAAGGGATAAATGGGATAAAATTAAAGGCATCTCTTACTATAGGCTTTAGAAATTTATTCTAAAATTTAATACCTAATGAAATACCGGCCCTGAGTCCTGCCCATGGACCTTTAAGAGAGAGTGTAGCCCCGTTATCCCGGGTAGTTACACTCTTTTCAAGTATAGGCACCTCAATTTTTTCTAACTCTTGTTTGAGATGGTTTTGCTCTTCTGCAGATAGTGTCCTGGTGGAGAGAGCATCTAATTCTCCAATTCCTTTACCAATATGAGGACCTAAAATCCACCAGTCAAGAACAAAAAACTTACTCAGTGACCACTGAGCTCCAATCATCAAGCCCAATGTTTGAGATTTTATATTCCCCGATAGGGTTACTGTTTGATTATCGTTATTTTCATCTTCATAGTCGAATATTAGATTTGTTCCCGAATATTTGGCATTTCTATAAAAAGGTGAAATATAAAAACCTCTGCCATACCCCTTTTTGCCAAAGTAGAACCTTAATTCAGGAGTTAACGCGTAGTTACCGATATTGATATCATTCAGCAGTTTCTCGGTACTTTCTTCGATGTTATCCACTCTTTTTAAAATATGATCTTTGAGGGGGAGCTTACCTTCGGGCATATTTCTATATGATAGTGCAACTGAAAATCTCTTAGATATGACTCTTTCAAACTGAACCGGATAATTTTTTATCAGAAGTCCGGTTATATTTACCTTTAAGAGGTTTTTCTTAGGTTTATACTCTTCAGTATTATAGCTGTATTGTGCACTTAACAAGAGCGGGGCGAGAATAAAGATTACCGATATTATAGTCTTTTTCATCTGTCTGTTTTTTTAGGTTAACTACTATCACAAAAAAATAGTATGAATAACATTGTAACAGATTATTCAAATATCATTTAAGATATCGTAAATATACAAAAAAAATATTTATCCAAACAAATATTAATTCTTTATTAGATTAAAAAAAAAGAGTAAGTTTGTTATGTGAATAAATTTTAACAAAAAATCGAGTGAAAGAGTACCTATTTACACCATTTTCTCTTGTTTTTCTTTTTGCAAGCTTTATCTCATTTTTTACTTCTGTCGCTGCTTATCGTAAGAGAGTTGAAAAAGGCGCTTTGGAACTGGCGTTGCTCATGGCTTCATCGGGACTGTGGGCCCTGATCGTAGTTTTTGAAGCCGCAGCAACGACATTGGAAAATAAGATTATATTTTCAAAAATAGCATATTTTGGAGCCCTCTTAACTCCGGTTCTGTTTCTTCTATTTGTGTTAAAGATAACCGGGAATGACAGGTATATCACCAGGAAGAACCTATTTTATATAGTAATTATTCCGGTAATCATACTAATCCTCGTATTTACAAATGATTACCATAGCTTAATTTGGAAGGGATATTCTCCGGTTTCACCAAATACTAATCTGTCTCAATACTATCATGGCCCGGCATTCTGGATTGGTTATGTAGGGTACACTTATGTACTATTTATAATTGCCTCAATTTTTCTAATCAAACTCTCTGTTTCTAAGGTTAGCTCCTTTAAAGCTCAATCCTACTCTATACTTACTGCAATGTCGGTACCTTGGATTGCCAGCATTATATATCTGTCCGACCTCAATCCGTTTCCGGGTTTTGACCTCGTACCATTGAGTATGGTTATAACAGGTACTATATTAGCAATTTCTATTTTTAGAAACAGGCTTTTAGGTCTTGCACCTATTGCGAGAGAGGTGTTAATAGAAACACTTAAAGACGGAATTGTAGTTCTTGATCAAAATGACAGGATTCAGTATATCAATGAAAGTGGTATTAAGTATCTTGGAATTACTAAAAAGAGTGTGATTGGTTTAAAGTTAGACGGCACTGAATGTTTTCACAGAAAATTATCGGAAGCCATCTTAACTTCCGAAAAAAGTACTCTTGTTGAAATTGATGATTGGAACACAAAGCTTTTCTATCAGGTTACTAAGCTGAGTATAAAAAATTATAAAGGCAGCAGATTGATAGTTATCAGAGATATGAAAGAGGAGATTCAAAGAGAGAAAGAGCTTTTTGATGCAATAAAACGGTCAGAAGAGAGTGACAGATTGAAGTCTTCATTTGTAGCCAACTTAAGTCATGAGATAAGAACTCCCATAAATATCATAACGGGATTTCTGGATTTTCTTATTCAGGATGATGTTGAAACAGAGGCTAAAAACCTGTACGTTTACCATATTAAAAAAAGTACGAACAGAATTTTAGCAACGCTAAATGATATCATTGAAATTTCAAAGATAGAGGCCGGACAGGTTGTTTTAGAAGAGAGCCAGATTAATCTGAATGAGATTATGGACTATCTGCACAATTCATTTGAAAAAGAGGCAAGCTCAAAAGCTATAATTATAATATGTGAAAAGGGACTTGACAGCAAGGAGTCTCTGATTAATATTGACAGACATAAACTTGTTACTATACTTACCAATTTAATTAAAAACTCAATTAAATTTACTGAAGAGGGTACTGTCACATTTGGATACTATAAAGAGAATGATAGGTTGAATTTCTATGTAAGAGATACAGGAATTGGGATTCCTGAAGATAGAAAAGAGGTAATCTTTAATAGGTTTGTACAGGCTGAGTACACTATAACCCGGCCTTATGAAGGTTCAGGAATTGGCCTTTCGATTGTGAAAGCTTATGTAGAGATGCTGGGCGGTAATATAATGTTAAAATCAAAATTAGGAGAGGGGAGTGAATTTTATTTCTCTGTTAAATATAATCCCGTAATTTTTTCCGATTAGAGATTGTCTATTATTTGTTATTTTAAGTGTAATTATAGGTTAGTTTCAATTCTCTGCATATCAAAGATGTGTACAAATAGTTATATTGCTTAGTGAAATGATATTTTTTGTCTATCTTGCGCAAAAATTTTTATGTCAGAATTTTCAATTGGAGGGTTTAATCTCTCAGTTCCTATAGTTCAAGGTGGAATGGGTGTAGGTGTCTCTCTGTCGGGATTGGCATCGGCTGTGGCTAATGAAGGCGGTATAGGTGTTATCTCATGTGCGGGAATAGGTTTATTATATAGAAAGAGGTCATCCGATTATTTAGAGGCCTCGATAATTGGTTTAAAAGAGGAGATTGCAAAGGCAAAAAAGATGGCTAAAGGAGCCATTGGGGTCAATATTATGGTTGCTCTCACTAATTTTGCAGATATGGTGAAAACCTCTATTGCCGCCAAAGCTGATATTATATTTTCGGGAGCCGGATTACCATTGGATTTGCCCTCTTATCTTCAGAAAGGTTGTAAAACAAAATTAGTACCGATTGTCTCTTCTACAAGAGCAGCTCTTTTACTATGTGAAAAATGGATGAAGAATTATAATTATGTTCCAGATGCAATTGTGCTTGAAGGTCCGAAAGCAGGTGGTCATCTCGGATATAAAATTGAACAAATCACAGATACTAACTACTCACTTGAAGAGATGTTGCCCGATTTGGTTGACAAAATTGGTAAAGTTGAGAAAGAGACTGGCAGAAAGATACCAATTATTGCTGCAGGGGGAATATATACCGGTGAGGATATTAAAAAGGTTATGGGTTTGGGAGCATCTGCAGTACAGATGGGTTCGATATTCGTGACAACTGTTGAGTGTGATGCATCTGATGAGTTTAAACGTTCATATTTAAATGCAAGTGAGAGTGATATCGAAATTATAAACAGCCCTGTAGGCCTCCCCGGCAGAGCAATAAGATCGGAATTTCTCAATAGGGTAAAAGAGGGGCTGGAAAGACCTAAAGCCTGTCCGTTTCACTGTATCAAAACTTGTGATTATAAAAAGAGTCCTTACTGTATTATTATTGCACTTTACAACGCCTTTAAGGGTAATTTTAAAAAAGGATACGCCTTTTGCGGGACATCTGCTTTCAAGGCAGATAAAATAATTACCGTTAAAGAGACAATTTCCGGTTTAATGGAGCAATTCAGGCGTTTATAACTTGCCACTACTACTCTATTTATTAAATTTGTTGCATTAAATGATAATATTTAATGACAATAATTTTAATTTTTATGAAGAGATTGTTTTTAATAACTCTTGTATTGCTTGGATTATCGGGCAATATAAGATTATTCGCCTCAGATAATGAGGCCAGATTGTTGAGGTTTCCTCATATCTACGGTAACAAAATAGTCTTCTCCTATGCAGGAGATATCTATATCGTGGATTCAGATGGCGGAGTGGCCAGAAGATTGACATCTCATATTGGTTATGAAATGTTTCCGAGATTCTCTCCCGATGGTAGTATGATAGCCTTTACGGGGCAATATGATGGCAATACAGAGGTATTTGTTATGCCCGCAGAAGGAGGCGAGCCAAAAAGATTGACTTTCACAGCAACTCTTGGCAGAGATGATTTAGGAGACAGAATGGGACCGAACAACATTGTTATGGGTTGGACTCCTGATGGGAAAAATATCCTGTATCGCACCAGAGCTTATACCTTTAATGATTTCACAGGGCAGCTAATGACTGTCCCTGTTGAGGGAGGACTCTCTACCCCTATACCCTTGAAGAACGGAGGTTTTGCCAGTTTCTCTCCTGATGGGAAGAAGCTAGCTTATAATTCGATATTCAGAGAGTTCCGGACATGGAAGAGGTATAGCGGTGGTATGGCTGATGATATTAGGGTGTTCGATTTTGACACTAAAAAATCATTTAGAATTACAGAAAACGTCAATCAGGATATAATACCTATGTGGTCTCCTGATGGTAAAAAAATATACTATGCTTCTGATAGAGATGACTATATGAATATATACTCTTGGGATGTAAAGTCAGGTGATACTGAGCAGCTTACCAAGTATAAAGAGTTTGATGTGAAATTTCCTTCTATTGGTGATCAATATATTGTATATGAGAATGGAGGATTTATTGTAAAGTTCAACCTTTTGACAAAAAAAGAGGAGAAAGTAACTATTTATATTAATAATGATCTCGCTAATATAAGAGGAGAATGGAGAGATCTGTCGAGGAGTATAAGGTCTTATTCCGTATCTCCCAATGGCGAAAGAATTTTGGCCGGAGCCAGAGGTGAGCTCTTCTCAATACCGGCTAAAAACGGTATAACATATAATCTTACAAGCTCCTGTGGTGCTAACGATAAAAATGGAGACTGGGCTCCTGATGGAAGCGGATTTGCCTATATTTCCGATAAAGATGGGGAGTTTAATCTCTATTTTCGGGATATTAAAACGGGTAAAGAGAAGAAATTGACAGATATTAAAGGGTATATATTTGGTTTTGAATGGTCGCCGGACTCTAAAAAAATCTTATGGAGCGAGAAGAAAAACACTCTTAATCTCCTGGAGCT
>CAYZPF010000097.1:0-8529 GCA_964479995.1 uncultured Muribaculaceae bacterium
TAGATGGAAAGTACCCGGGGATATATCAAGGTTTAAAAATATAGCCGATTTAAGCATTACAAAACCAACCTCCCGTTTTATTGAAAACGACAATTATATCCGAATGAGTTCTTTAAATATCTCTTATGAATTTGAAAAAAAGCAGCTTGAGAGACTTAATCTTCAAAGATTAAAGATTATATTATATGCCAATGATGTTTTTAATATTTCCAATGTAAAACAAGAGAGAGGCTTGAGCTATCCTTTTGCCAGAAGCTTCACATTTACTCTGCAGATTGGAATCTAAATAATACGATATAGTTATGAAAAAAGATATAAAAATAATCTCAATTACACTTTTTCTCCTCATAGCATTATGTAGCTGTGAGGGTTGGCTGGATATCTCTCCAAAATCCTCACTGAAAAAGGAGGATCTGTTTAAAACCGAAAATGGTTATTTAAACGTTTTAAATGGTGTTTATATTGGTCTCGTTGAAGACAGGCTGTACGGACAGGAGCTTTCATACGGATTTCTTGATGTAATAGCTCAATATTACAACAATGTGCCAAGTACACCGCTTCATAGATATGCAAATGCTGCAAAGTATAATTATGAAGCGGCCGGCACTAAAAGTATAATTACAAATATCTGGAATTCAATGTACAACAACATTGCGAACTGTAATGTGATTCTGGATAATATCGAAGATGACAAAGAGATCTTCACTGGTAACAATTTTAATCGGATTAAAGGAGAAGCGTTGGCTCTGAGAGCCTTTATGCACTTTGATCTCCTAAGAATGTTTGCACCGGCATATAATAGCAGCAGCAAAAATTTACCAGGAATTCCTTATATTGATAAGTTTACCAATATAAGGATTCCATTCTCTTCTATTGAGGTTGTGTGTCAGAGAATAAAAAGCGATCTGTTAAATGCAAGGGAATTGCTTAAAGATTTTGACTTGATGGGGCCTGTAGATGAAACTGTTGATGGTAGCTTATCTTACCTCGTCTCAGACAGAAAAGCTTGGTTTAATTACTATGCAGCAACAGCCCTTTTAGCCAGATTACACCTATTTATGGGGGATAAGATAAATGCAATGCAATATGTAAATGAAATTACAACCGACCATGCTAAGACAAAGATTTCCTGGTCACAACAAACTCAATTCTACTACTATTACTATGCCAGAGAAAGAATATTCAGCGTTTTTATTGTAATGGGCTATATGCTAGGTAAGGTTACCGACTACTTTGACATTGAAACAGCAAATAGTAATAATATTTTGAAAATTAGCATCCAACGAACAATGGAATTATATGAGACCTCATCGGGCGGCGCCTCCGACTGGAGGTATCTGGACTGGATGAGTAAAACAGACGATAATTATATAACGAAATTCAACACGTTGAGTGGAATTCCGGTATTAAAGATTGCCGAGATATATTTGATAGGTGCCGAATGCACAAAAGAGAGCGACCCTGCTGCTTCGTTGACTTTTCTAAACAATATCCGTACAAACAGAGGCCTACCGGCATTGCCTTCAAACGCTAATCTAACAGACGAAATCCACAAAGAGTATGTTAAAGAGTTTCTGGGAGAGGGTCAGCTTTTCTACTTTTTCAAAAGAAACGGATATGAAAATATTCCATACTGGGGAGACCCTGTGAGCAATAAAGAGTATGTATTTCCTATCCCTGACAAAGAGAAAGAATTCAACAGTTAAAATAGATCTTATTGAACAGTAAAAACTTTGAAAAATGAAAAAGATATTCAAATTTATTATAGTTATATTATATTGTTTGTGGATTTATTCTTGTGAAAATAATATAAAAGGATTATACACAGGTGACCCGGCAATATATTTCTCCGATTTCAACTCTGTTGCCGATAGCATTACCTACTCTTTTATCGGGAAGAACAAAGAGATTGATACTGTTTTTTTAAATGTCAAACTTTTAGGTAATACACTCTCTTCTCCCTCAAAGATTGTTTTAAAGGTTATCACACAAAAAACAACTGCAAAAAGCGGAGATCATTACGAACCGTTAGAACCATTTTATGAATTTAATATCAACAGTTTTAACTACAAGTTACCTATTATTCTTAAAAAGCACCCTGACTTAAACTCTTCTGTATATGTTCTTGCTCTCGAGATTATTGAAAGTGAAAATCTTCTGATAGCATTCCAGGATAGATCCACGGTAAGAATAAGGTTCTCAAATATCTTAATGAAACCGTCAATATGGGATGCAACACTTGCCCCGGTATTTGGCGTCTATTCCAAAACAAAACATGCCATTTGTATGGATATTATAGGAGAACCTTTTCCTGAGACCCTTACAGAATTCAATCTTCGGAGAAATGAGTGGAGAAATTTTGGATGGAAATGCAACGCCTATTTTAAGGATAACATCGTAATGGACAACGATCTTGTTCCACCTGCAAGAATATTGCCCTGGTTTTAACATAGCAAAACATAAAAAATATTGGTTATGAAGATCATCAGAATATTATTATTAACAATCTCAGTCACTTTACTTATTGTCTCATGCGTGAAGGATGATGGGAACTACCTTTACCAAGAGGTAAATGATGTGGAGATTTCCGGAATTGAAGCAAATTATGTGGCTACAATGTTAGATTCTTTCAAAATAACTCCGGTTTTAAGCAGAAAACTTGCAGCAACTGAGGCTGATCTTGAGTTTGTCTGGACTATATATAACCCCATTAATGCATATAATTCCCCCGATACATTGGCGAAAACAAGAAATCTCGGAATTCTGGTAAATACAATTCCCGGGACTTATAAAATCTCTTACAGTGTTTTCGATAAAAACACAGATGTCAGATATCGCACAGAATTCAATATAATTATAACATCAGAACTGCAAAGAGGGTTCCTTGCTCTGAGTGATTTGAACGGACAGGCAAACGTAACATTCATAAGTGTTGCAGGTAAAGCTTATCCCGACATATATGAAAATATAAATGATGAAGTTTTAGGAACAAACCCTGTATCAATTTGTTATACATACCAAGCTCCGGTTGACTATGTTGCTATTCTGTGTAAAGATCAAAGGGGAGGAGTGTATCTTAGCAGTACATCCTTTAAAAAGCTGGCTGAACTAAAAGATTTCTTTTACAATCCTCAGGCTATTGTCAACCCTCAATCTTTTATGGTGCAGGAATATTATGGATCCGTATCCGACTATCAGGCTTACGGCTCCAAACTTTTTCTTGTTGGCGACAATAAGCTTTTCTACAGGGATGCAAATTACAATGCAGCAATTGATGGAGTCTCTACCCTTATTGAGACAAAATTCTATGATGCATTCCCTGGAGATTATGAGATTTCGCCAATCTCTTTTCAGGCTCTTGGCCGTGAGCTCTTTTATGACAACAAGTATAAGAGATTCATGTATATTTCCGATTATGCAAAGCCAAATCTTATAATTTGTGCAGAAAATTCCACAGGAGTATTCAATCCTGCGGATGTAGGCTTAACCCTGGTTTGGGGCAAACTTACAATAAGTGCAAGAAATACATTTCATTGCAATTCTATTTTTAAAGACGATAATGATAACTACTTCTATCTTAAGTTTGATATGACTAACAAAGCCGCAATAACTCCTTTAAAAAAGATTGCGATTCCAGCCTCATTTAAGATAAGAGAGGCAAAAACGTTCACTGGTAATGCACTTCAGGATTATATCTACTTTGCCGTAGGCAGTAAAGTGTATGTCTATGATTGTATTCTTACTCAGGAGAGGGAGATATACGATTTCGGAACCGGAAAGATTGTAGATAATATCCGCTGGCATGAGGCTGTTCTTAGCTCCCGGATTATGCACGTTTGTACAAGTACATCAGGTTCATCAGGGAGAACAGGTAGTATATACGAGATGAATGTTGCTACCGACGGAGCTTTGTCAATTAAGAACTCATATGAAAATATCTGTGGAAAAGTGGTAAGTACACACTGGAAAAACTAATATAAATTAAAAACACATTAAGTATGAAAAGAGTTATAATAACTTTCTTCCTTTTAATTGCAGTTATGTGCAGTTATGCTCAGTCAATTGTTACATTTAAAGGAACCGTATCGTATAATGGGAAAGATAAGGTCGTGGATGTTAAGGTAAACAACCGTACAATTACATCATTCCCGGTAAAAGAAGATGGAACTTTCAACGGAGAGATAACTCTCGATAAAATTACTCAGCTCTCTCTTGGTTACAGTTATTGCAACCTTCCAATTATTGCAAAGCCTGGTCGCGATATTACAGTCAGCTTGGGAACAGAGCCTTATACCGGGAAAATGATAGAAGGAAGTCCGGAAACTCAATACTATCTGGATATGAGATTTGTCATCTATCCTGCTGATCCTGCAATCTGCTTTAGCATGCCATGGCACGTTTATAAAAAATATCAGGCAGATGCTTTGATTACGAAAATGAGGTACAGCGAAATATTTTGTATGGCATACAGCGATATCCCTCCATTATTCAGAAAAGAGGTAGAACAATTCAACAAATATGCAAATTATAGTTTACTGATAAACTGGCCTCAGTTTTACGTTAATACAAATAAACTAACCGAATTCAAAGAGGAAGCAGAATGGCGTGAATATCTGGAGTCTCTATTTAAAGAAATTGAATGGAATGATCCATTCCTTCTGGGAATTCGTCAATATATAAGCTTTGCTGAATATGCCTTAAATGAAGAGATAAAAAAAATTAAGAATGACAAACCTTTTTTGTTAAATTCTTATGACTATATAAAAAGTACAATTACAAATCCTGAAGTAAAAGAGTATTTTATTTATCACTACACAAATAAGTATCTCAAAGATGAGATTCCTTCTGGCAGAGAGACAGTTATGGCAGCATTCCGCGAGAATGTAAAAAATCCAAAATTTCTGGCACAAGCAGAAAATATCCTTGCCGATGCCAAACAGTTTGGAAGTGACGCTCCTGCCTTTGATTTCACTCTTGAAGATACAGATGGAAATTTAGTAACTCTTAGTAGTTTCAAAGGTAAAGTTGTATATATTGATTTCTGGGCAACATGGTGTGCTCCTTGCAGAGCAGAGATTCCACATATGAATAAACTTAAAGAGGAGTTGAAAGATAACAAAGACATCGTAGTGATATGTGTCTCTACAGACCAGATAGGTGACAAAGATAAATGGAAGCAAATGGTAAAGGATATGAAGATGGATGGCTATCAATTATTTGCCGGAGACAAATATCCCGATATCCGCAAGTATTATAAAATAAGCGGAATACCTCACTTTACCATGATAGGAAAAGATGGTAAAATATATAAAAATATGACCATCCGCCCATCAAATCCACAAACAAAATCGGTACTGATAGATCTTGCAAAACAATAAATTTTAGTTGATTTCAAGTTGTACTCTGCCAGAGTTTTTTGAAACGATTTGATTATCTGATGTTTATCCTTTAAATTTTTAAAAATCCAAACGCTTTAAAAAGTTAAAGCACTGATAATCAAGGGAAGTAAAAAAACTCCGGCAGAGTTCCATGTGGAAAACTTTAGATAGGTGGCAACGCATTCTGACCAAAGTTTAGCGAACCTAAATCTCACTTTAACTTTGCTCTGACAAAAATATAGTTATCTGTCTCTTTCAAACCTGCAGCAATTGTTTTGAGTTTTTCAGACACCCGATGGCTCTCTGCATGAGCAATAAGCTCCTCCGCAGGGACAAAAGAGATCATATAATTATCTGTACTTAAATATACCGGCCAAATTCCCGGACCACCCTCCAAATCATCCACAAAGCCTATTTGATATATCTCAGGTTGATCAAGAAATGTAAACTCTTCAGTTTCCTTGTTGAATAATGCGCAAGCATAATTAGCTGTATATTCTTTTCCGGATGGATTAAGCATTTTATAGGGCTTATTGGAGAGAGAACCTAAATAAAAGCGCATAAACAGGTAATTATCGCTTTCAAAAACATGATGATATCTACTAAGTAGGTGTAGTGGATTATTCGAGGGACGACTTCTTAGTTTTTTGTCATCCGGAAAATATTTACCGTAATCAATAATAAATACAGTGTCAACGGAGAGATCTTTATTTATGCTCAACACATATTTATTGACTCCGTTAATAAGCCGTATTTTGTCATTATACAAATAGATATATGGCTCTAGATGAGCAAAAGGTCTGCCTTGGCTTCTGACAAAGTCCAACTCCTCAAGAGGATATTTAATTTTCTTAATAACATTAGAAGAACTATCGGCAATAATAACCGAATATCCGGATAAAGCACCGGAGAGATAAAAATAGTTATCACCAAGTTTAAGACATTTGAGTATAAAACCAGTAATATTTACCCCATTCTCTTTGGGGAGATGAATATTTCTAATAAATTCACCATCAAGAGAATATTCAGCCATCTTAAAAATGCTTTCAATGATCATTTTTCCCGATGCATTGTCTATATATATATTTCCTGCTGTTTCGTATTCCTGAGGTCCTCTGCCTACTTTGTTAAATGTACTGAGGTATTTCCCATTAGAATCAAATATTTTGAATATACTTTTCTTTTGAACGAAATAGATGATACCATTTTCATACAATATCCCTCTACCAGCAGGGAAAGAGAGCAGAGATTCAGAATTCGTTTCCAATGGAATGTATTCTATTGAATCTGCTATTTCAGAAAGATTTACCTGCCGGCTTTTACCTACTCCACCGGCGACATTTATCACTTTTATACCTTTACTCTCCTCTGTTTGCGACCTCTCCTTGCAGGAGACAAGCGAAAAACAAAACAGAACAATTAATATGTAAATATGTCTCATGATTGTAAGATTAGCAATTAAATTAATAAAAAAGCCCCCTTAATAACAAATCAATTATTGACTAGGGATAAGGATAATAAACAATTGCTTTCTCAGGACACATTTTAGCCTGTTCCTTGATATCTGGCCAATGTCTGGAATCCGGATAGGTATAAAAATGCATTCCAAAAACATCTCCAGTGTTATATATTCCCCACCAGGCTAATCCATCATCTTGGTTTTGTGAAAATGCATCTTGAGTTTGTCCATTCCAGCAAGTACCACAACCAAGACAGCCAAATGGTGAATCATAATAAATAGTTGCCTCCGTTATTGGTGTTACATCAAAAGCAACAAAAGAGAGGGTAGTTAAAAGTAACAACGAAATAAAAATCTTTTTCATAATAAGTTCAATTTAAGTTATTCATAGTTAGATAAAAATAAGGGGGCTAATATAATCTCACTTTAACTTTGCTCTGACAAAAATATAGTTATCTGTCTCTTTTAAACCTGCAGCAATTGTTTTGAGCTTTTCAGACACCCGATGGCTCTCTGCATGAGCAATAAGCTCCTCCGCAGGGACAAAAGAGATCATATAATTATCTGTACTTACATATATTGGCCAAATTCCCGGACCACCCTCCAAATCATCCACAAAGCCTATTTGGTATATCTCAGGTTGATCAAGAAATGTAAACTCTTCAGTTTCTTTGTTGAATAATGCACAAGCATTATGATCTATCCACTCCTTCCCGGATGGATTAAGCATTTTATAGAGCTTATCGGAGAGGTAACCTAAATGAAAACGCATAAACAGGTAATTATCACTTTCAAAAACATGATGATATCTCCACAGGTATGGTGAAGTAGAATTAAGTGAGTATCGGCTCCCCGATTTAATATTTCGCGGAGAGTATTTGCCATAATCAATAATAAATGCAGTGTCAATGGAGAGATCTTTATTTATGCTCAGTACATATTTATTTATTCCGTTAATAAGCCGTATTTTATCATTATACAAATAGATATATGGTATTATTAAACTCGAAGCGTTATTTTTAACAATATCAACAAAATCCAACTCCTCGGTAGGATATTTAATCTTCTTAATAACATTTGAAGAACTATCGGCAATAATAACCGAATGTGCAAATAAGACACCGGAAAGATAAAAATAGTTATCACCAAGCTTCAAGCAGTCGTATATAAAACTAGTAATATTTACCCCATTCTCTTTTGGAAGATAAATATTCCTAATAAACTCACCATCAAGGGAATATTCAACCATCTTAAAGATTGTCTTAATGATCATTTTTCCCGATGCATTGTCTATATATAGATTTCCTGCTGTTTCGTACTCCTGAGGTCCTCTGCCTACTTTGTTAAATGTACTGTTCTTTTGAGAGAAATAGATGATACCATTTTCATACAATATCCTTCTACCAGGAGGGAAAGAGAGCAGAGATTCAGGAGTCGTTTCCAATGGAATATATTCTATTGTATCTGCTATTTCAGAAAGATTTACCTGCCGGCTTTTACCTACTCCACCGGCAACATCTATCACTTTTATACCTTTGCTCTCCTCTGTTTGCGGCCTCTCTTTGCAAGAGACAAGCGAAAAACAAAACAGAATAATTAATATGTAAATGTGTCTCATAATGGAATTGTTTAATAATCGTAAATACTTTATGAACAAATATATAAACAGTTAAAATGTTTTTAAATCATCTA
>CAYZPF010000098.1:0-8407 GCA_964479995.1 uncultured Muribaculaceae bacterium
GGGGTTTACCCAAGAGGAGATAAACGACTATTACAAAGTTCTTACAGATGCTCTGTTAAAAATTGATAAGAGAACCAATCTAAAGATTGCCAACTCTATCTGGGCAGATCACTCCACTCCGTTTAAAAACTCCTTTGTAGAGAACTGTAAGAAATGGTATAATGCAGAGGTAAAAAATGTAGATTTTACCAAACAATCTACTTTAGATGAGATAGATAAATGGTGTCGAAATAATACAAACGGAAAGATAGACAAGATATCGGAGGGAATGGATAGTGATACCAAATTTGCACTTATTAATGCAATTTACTTTAAATCTAAGTGGAAATATAAATTTAGTAAATCCAATACACGCAGTGAAAAATTTAACAATGGAGATGGAAGTAGTACCAATGTGCAGATGATGAATCAGACCGAAGAACTCTTATATTCAGATGATAACAAAGTGTGGAAAATGCTCAATCTACCATATGGCAATCGCGCTTTTAGCATGATAATTCTGATGCCCTATGCCGATCAACTATTGAATGACGATATGCTCTCTATACTAACAGCCGAAAAATTCTACTCTCTGCTTAGAAATATGGAGAAATACGAAGTAACAGTTAAGCTGCCAAAGTTTAAAGCTGAGTATTCTTACAAACTACATGAAGAGATTTTACCTTCAATGGGTATGCTTAAGGTGTTTGATGCTTCGCAGGCAGATTTAAGCAATATGTGTGATGACCCAATGTTTGTCAGCTTTGTGATTCACAAGACATATATAGATGTCGATGAAGAGGGGACAGAGGCAGCAGCAGCTACAGCCATCTCCGGAAAGTACACCTCTCCTCCCCCGGGTACTCCAATTAATTTCTTTGTTGACAGTCCCTTTATATATTCTATAATTGAAAATAGTACAGGCACAATACTCTTTATGGGTAAGGTAAACAAATTTTAACCTCTAATAATTAAAATTCAGCCCCGCAATCTTTGCACTTCAGTTGTGCTTTCCTGATACCGGCGGGACTGAATGTTAATGCAGCTATCAGAATCAAAAAGAGCTTCTTGAGTTTGTTACTTCCAAGGCCCATTCTGATGTTCTTGGAACCACAGCTGGGACAGATAATATCTTTTGCCGAGTCGTCGCCTATAATCTCTTTGGCGCGCTCCAGATCCTCTTCTTTAACCATGATATCAATCGCTCCCGACAAAAAGGGGTAGATAGTGCTGAAATTCTCATTGGAGATAAAGCACTCGATACCCTCACTATCCAGCTTGGATTTTATCATATTTGCATCAAAAGAGGTGTTACAGGATGTAAGTCTTGCAGTTTTCATTTTATTAACCATTTAAGTACTCCTTATATTCAAACTGTTGATTCAACTTAGTTCCGAGGAATAACTATTAGTAAAGGTAATAAAACATTTGTAAAAAAAATGAGGGAGGCTCCAATTTAAAATATCAAGCCCCCCTTATTAAAATTACTCAATTATTTAAGAGAAAAGTTTAGTAGATTCCCCTCTCGACATAGGCGGTGTGAAGCAGCTCGTGAGAGTGGTGCCCAAGCGGCTCCTTTAAAAACTCTTCATAAATTGCGTGGATTGCCGGATTCTCATGAGATTTGCGGATTACATGAAGGGTATCCTCTTTGTAAATAGAGTCGGCTCTCTTCTGCCTTATCTCCCATGTTGTAGGTATGGCCTGGCCACCTCCGCCAAGGCATCCGCCTGGACAGGTCATCACCTCAATGAATGCATAGGGAGATTTACCCTCCTCAATCTGGTCCAGAAGAACCCGTGCATTTTTCAAGGTATGAGCCACGGCAACCTTGAGCTTTGTCCCATCTAAATCAAGTTCTGCCTCTTTTATTCCTTCAAAACCTCTCACAACATTCAAATCAATCTTTGGCAGCGGTTTCCCGGTTACCACCTCATAGGCTGTACGTACAGCAGCTTCCATAACACCCCCGGTGGCGCCAAAAATGACTCCTGCTCCTGTTGATATTCCGAGTGGCTGGTCAAACTCCTCCTCCTTAAGAGTACTGAAATCCACTCCGGTTTTTTTAAACATTTTGGCCAGTTCTCTGGTTGTTAAGACATAATCCACATCATAAAAATTATCCTTCTCTGTTAGACCCATCTTCTCTTTCCAGTAATGGAAAGCAGAGTTCATCTCTGGTCTCTTACACTCAAACTTTTTAGCGGTACATGGCATTATCGAAACAACTACCAGTTTACGAGGGTCAATACCCAGTTTTTCTGCATAGTAAGTCTTTGCTACTGCACCAAACATCTGTTGAGGAGATTTGCATGTAGAGAGGTGTCCCAAAGATTTGGGATAGAAGTGCTCAATAAACTTAATCCAGCCAGGCGAGCAGGAGGTAACCATCGGCAATGTTCCCCCATTTTTTAACCTATGTATCAACTCATGCCCCTCTTCAATAATGGTTAAGTCGGCAGTAAACTGCGTATCGAACACCTTGTCAAAGCCAAGTTTTCTAAGAGATGCAACCATCTTGCCGGTGACAAGCGCACCTTCGGGCATTCCCATAGCCTCGCCAATACCAACCCTAATAGCAGGAGCTGTTTGAATAATCACCATTTTCTCCTTATCGTAAATATCTGCAAAGACCGCTGGTGTATCGTTCTTCTCAACAATAGCAGCAGTCGGGCATACCAAAGCACACTGTCCGCAATAGGTGCAGGCTACATTTCCAAGCCCCTTATCCTGATAGGTTGTAACCTTGCTGCGCAGCCCTCTGCCTGTAATGTCTATGGCAAATACGGTTTGCATCTCTGCACATACTGCCACACAACGCCCGCACAAAATGCACTTATCGGGGTTCCTGACAAGTGCAAGTGAAGTTGCATCGGGCAATTCATGAGGCTTTGTACGGGGAAACGAGGCTTCGGTTATCCCTAAATCTGCACATAAGCTTTGCAGTTCACAATTCCCGTTTCTTTCACATATCAAGCAATCCTTAGGGTGGTTGGCCAGGATCAGTTCAAGGTTCAATCTTCTCGCCTCCATAATAGCCGGCGAGTGAGTGGTAATTTCCATGCCTTCCAGTATCCCGGTAACGCAGGAACGAACCATAGCTTTTGCACCCTTTACATCTACGACACAAATAGCACACGATGCATTGTGAGAAACGTCCTTAAGGTAGCACAATGAAGGAATTCTGATACCTATTTCCCTACATGCCTCCAGAATGGTTTTACCATGACTCACCTGATAATCACGGCCATCAATTTTTACATTTATCATTTTATTTTCCATAATTATTCCTCCTCTTCATTAACGGTTATTCTGACATCACAACGCAGACACCTGGAAGCCTCTGCATAGGCTTGCTCTTTTGAATAACCCAGATTAATCTCTTTAAAGTTGCCGATTCTCTCTTCGAGTGGCCGTTTGATTGCATAGTGGCGATTGCCCCCCTCCGGTTTATGAGGAACTTCATCACTATAGTCAAACCCTCTGAATAATTTATGGAATCTTCTCTTATTCATTATTTTATAATCAATAACTTCGGCAGCTTTTTTAGCTATACCCATAGCCTCTGCTGCCGTAGCCGGACCAGTCACAACATCACCAATCGCATAGACCTTTGGATGGTTAGTTTCAAATTTAAAGTGATCGGCATAAAGCGAACCATCGGAGCGTACTTTCAAACCATACTCTCTGAGGAATGGTACATCAACCTCCTCGCCCACAGCCATTATAACCGTATCACATCCAATGATAAAAGATTCACCGGTAGGTACAGGTTTCCTGCGGCTTGAGAGATCTATATCTCCGCAATCCATTTTAGTAAGCTCAATACCTCTCACTCTGTCGTTTACATCTGCAAGTATCTCTTTGGGGTTACTTAGGAACAAGTAGTTAACACCTTCTATTTCGGCCTCTTTTATCTCATCTTTGTTGGCCGGCATATCAGCTTTAACTCTCCTGTAAACGACTGTTACATCAGCTCCAAGTCTATGGGCTGTTCTTGCAGCATCTATCGCAACATTGCCCGCACCAATAATAACTACATTCTTACCAATGTTCGGATCTTTACCTTTTGCAACATCTTTTAAGAAATCCATTCCTGAGATTACTCCCTCCAGATGGTTTCCCTTAATATTGAGCATAATATCTTTGTGCGCACCAGTTGCAATGATAATCTTATGGTAATCTCTCTCAAGCTCTTCCATTGTAATATCTTTTCCAACAGTTGTCTCAAAGACAAAATTCACACCTAAATCTTTAATAAACTGTATCTCCCGCTCCAGAATGTCGAGCGGCAAACGGTATTTAGGAATACCCCAGCGTAAAATACCTCCGGCAGCGGTCTCAGATTCAAAGATAGTTACGTCATGTCCCAATCTTACAAGATAGAAAGCTGCAGTTAGACCTGCGGGACCTCCTCCTATTATGGCTATTTTCTTATAAGTAGGCGGTAACTTCTCCTTTATCAACCTATTGTAGATCTTCTGCTCCTTACCCTCTTTATAAACGGTGTCGGCAATATAACGGTGAATATCTCCTTGAGATACCGATGCATCAATATTCTCGCGCAGACACTTCATCTGGCAATGGAAGTGGCAAATTCTACCAATTGTAGAAGGGAGAGGATTATCTCTCAATGTTGACTCAAAGGCATTTTCAAGTTTATCTTCCTTAAGCAGTTGCAAATATCTTGGAATATTCATGTGCATTGGACAACTGTTGATACACAAGGCAGTAAAGAGTGATTGGCATATGCCCGGTTCGCACTTCTTCTCTATCATATGATGGTCATACTCATCCCTGAAGTAACGAAGCGTAGTGAGAACAGGATTAGGGGCCGTCTGGCCAAGTCCGCATAATGCGGTGCTCTTCATCGCCTGCCCTATCTTTATAAGACGTTCAATATCTTCGCTACCGCCTTTACCCTCTGTTATTTTATTGAGGATGTGAAGTGTTTGTGCCAAACCTTCGCGGCACGGTGTACACTTGCCACAAGATTCTCCATTTGAGAACTCAATAAAATATCTGGCGACATCCACCATACAGTTATCCTCATCCATAACCACCATACCCCCGGAACCCATTATTGTTCCAAGAGCATTCAAAGATTCATAATCTACAGGGGTGTTAAGATATTCAACCGGAATACAGCCACCTGACGGGCCTCCTGTCTGAACAGATTTTACCCGTTTGCTTGTTCCTGTACCCTCTCCTGTTTTAAACACTATAGTCTCAAGCGTAGAGCCTAAAGGGAGTTCTACAAGACCAGTGTTTCTCACCTTCCCAACCAGAGAAAACACCTTGGTTCCCGAACTCTTTTCGGTGCCTGTACCTGTAAGCCATTCACCTCCTTTAGAGATAATTACCGGTATATTGCACCAGGTCTCCACGTTATTAATATTTGTAGGTTTTCCGTAAAGCCCTCTTTGGCTGGGATATGGAGGTCTGGGAGTTGGGCGTCCGGATCTCCCTTCAATACTGCGAATCAAAGAGGTCTCTTCACCACAGACAAATGCACCTGCTCCTTCAACAATATCAATATCAAAATCAAACCCGGAGTCAAGAATATTCTCTCCAAGCAATCCATATCCTTTTGCCTGCTTTATAGCCCCCTTAAGTCTTTGAACAGCAAGAGGATACTCTGCCCTAATATAAACAACTCCTTTTGAAGCTCCCATTGCAAAGGCCCCTATTGTCATTCCTTCAATCAACATAAAAGGGTCGCTTTCAATCTCATTCCTGTTCATAAAAGCACCAGGATCACCCTCATCTGCATTACAGATTACATATTTTTGGTCTCCTTTCTCTTTAGCCATAAGCTCCCACTTAACACCTGTAGGGAACCCCGCCCCCCCTCGTCCTCTCAATTTTGAAGTTTTCACCTCGCCAATGATTGTTTCGGGAGCCATCTCATGAAGAGCTTTATAAAGCGGGAAAAAGCCACCAACTGCAATATATTCATCAATATCATCAGGTACAATAAGACCGCAATTCCTCAATACAATCTTTTTTTGCCATTTAAAGAAAGGGATCTCATTCCACAAAGGGTACTCAAAGAGACCTTCTCCATAAGTGTATTTCCCGGTTATAAAGTCCCACTCTTCAATTCTGCAAAGAATGTTTCTATAAGGCATTATTCCTTTTTCTATTCCGATAATAATAGGCACAACATCGTTTTCCGAAACTTTATGCATAATTATTAACGGCTTGCCTGGTATGTAGATATTAATCAACGGCTCTTCGGCGCAAAATCCGAAACAACCTGTCTTTTTAAGAATAATATCGAGATTTCTCTCTTTAATTGTACTCTCAAAATAGTCATAAAGAACCTCGGCACCACGACCGATTCCACAGGTACCCATTCCAATAGCAACGTAAGGTTTGTCAGGAAGGATCTTTTTAGATGCTCTCTCTTTTATCTGCGTTAGCTTAGCATAATCTGATATTTTCATCTTTATTATCCTCCTGTAAGTTTTGTAAAATTCTCTTAATCTGTTCTGAAGTTACATTGCTGTAGATGATTCCGTCAACTGCCACTACAGGAGCTAAGGCGCATTGGCCAAAGCATGCTACTGTTTTGACGGTGATAAGCCTGTCTTCTGTAGTAAAGCTGGATTCTCCCGCATCAAAAGCCTCTTTGCATCCCGGCAAGGAGGAGAGATCGTCCATTAATACTTTTGATCCTTTTGTGTGGCAAGCAGTACCTCTGCATACAATAATAGTATGCTTGCCTTGTGGTTTTAAATTAAAAAATGAATAAAAGGTAGCTACACTGTAGACTTGCGACAATGGCACCCGTGTTCTGGCAGACAAATACTCCAAGCTATCCGAATCCAGGTACTTATATTCACTCGCTTCCTGGACCTCTTCCATTACAGTGAGCAGTTCACCCGGTTTTCCTCTGTGCCTGGAGATAATCTCATCGATAGAAGTTCTACCGATATTGTTTTCATCGTTTGTGTTCATAGGCTCTTTAAGTTTATAGTTTATATGATTTAATTAAAATCTCTGACAACCAAAAAACTTATAAAAATTCACCCAACCTTTTCAAACTAATAATTACACTCTCACAGGTATAAGTTATATTTAATATAGGCTATCAAATATAACTATTTTTCATTATATAATTAAACAGTTTACTAAAAAAATGAAATGATTTTCATTTCTATTTGTAATCCAATAATGTGGCAAGGTTCTTGAAGAATAATTTTTTAATAGTCTAAAATTATAATATACCCAATTATGAAAAAAATAATATTTACAATAGGATTCTTATTTATCCTTACCGGAATCTTTGCTCAGGAAAAGAACTTTATTGATGAGAATTACATCGAGGTTGCAGGGAGAGCAGAGAAAGAGTATGCTCCCGACAAAATCTCTCTTGAGATAACAATAGCAGAGAAGGATAGCAAAGGAAAGATTTCGATAGAAACTCAGGAAAAAGATCTCTTTAAAAGATTTAGAAAAATTGGTATTGATGTGGCAAAAGATGTGCAGATTAAAGATATCGCCACTTCGTTGGAGAAATATCTTCTAAAGAAAAATACGATTCTAATGACTAAATCTTACCTCGTCATAGTCAATGGCACACCTCAGCTTATCTCTCTTTTTGAGCAGCTTGAGCAGGCAGGGATAGCTAAAGTTGCAATTACAAAGGCCGAGTTGTCAAATTATGATGAAGCGGGAAGAGAGGTTATGGCACAGGCAGCTCTCAATGCAAAAAGGAGTGCCGAAGCGCTGGCTACTGTGCTGGGAAGACAGGTGGACAAAGCTATCTACGCTCAAAGTTTTGCCAGCTACCCAAGAGCTGTTTATTTAGCCTCATCTTATAAAGGAGTATTAGATAAATCCCTGTCACAGGAGGCAGCTGGAGTTGAAGAGACTCCCGATTTTCAAAAAATCAAGGTTGAACATCAGGTTACTGTAAGGTTTTCTCTGAAATAAATATCTTATGAAGGACTCTTTTCATTAAATTTGCGAAATGAAAGAGAGTTCAGGTACAAAAAAAAGATATCTGCTGCTTCTGGCAACATCGCTCATTTTTTCTTCAGTCATTCTCTTCTCTTCCCGGGAATTGGGAAATGAAGAGAACTTATCTGTTTACGGTAGTGAAGAGTTTCCGGTTACATTGAATAGTATTCTAACAAATGAACACTCCAATTTCAAAGAGACTAAAAGTGTGGACAGGCAAATAATATCTTTTATGAGGAGATGGGAGATTAATGGAGCCTCAATAGCTATAATGAAAGATGAAAAATTACTCTATGCCAAAGGATATGGGTGGGCAGATAAAGAGAGGGGTGTGGAGGCAGAGGCAGGACACATCTTTAGAGTTGCATCTGTTTCCAAGCTTATAACTGCCGCTGCAATAATGAAGCTGCAGGAAGAGGGCAAGCTCTCACTGTCAGACAAAGTATTTGGAGAGGATGGT
>CAYZPF010000099.1:0-8233 GCA_964479995.1 uncultured Muribaculaceae bacterium
CAAAGGAGTATGCAGATCAAATTTATATATTCAAGGTAGATACCGAAAAGGAGCAAGAGCTCGCAGCCGTATTTGGTATAAGAAGTATCCCTTCGCTACTGTTTGTCCCAATGGAAGGGGCACCTCAAATGGCAATGGGTGCTCTACCAAAACCATCTTTCAAAGAGGCTATTGATAAAGTACTACTCGGAAAACAAGATTAACGGTTGAACGCCTCATTTAGAATCTGGATGGGGTGTTTTGCTATCCGGCCCGTACCGTCAAATATTTGTTGCCGGCAAGAAAATCCCGGTGCCGAAATGGTAATCTCCTCATGTGTTGATCTCACTGCCGGAAAGAGGCGATGCTCCCCAATCTGCATTGAAAAATTATAGTGCTCCCTCTCATAACCAAAGGAACCAGCCATGCCGCAACAACCTTCGGGAAGCATCTCTACAGAATAGTTAACAGGAATTGAGAGCATCCTGGCAGACAACTCTACGGATGCCAGCGAACGCTGGTGACAATGGCCATGCAGTTTGATTGTCATAGGCGCATTAGTAAAGTGTGAGCTATCAATCAAGCCCTTCTCAAACTCCCTCATGATAAATTCATCGTATAATAATACGCGCTTAGCCAATATATCTGCAGCCTCTTTTAAATGAGCGTCAACGAGTTTTGGATATTCATCCCTGAACGACAAGATTGCAGATGGCTCAATTCCCACCAAAGGAGACTCTTCTGTAATAATATCTTTAAGAAGCTCCACATTTCTGTTAGCCAGATACTTTGCCCGCCTCAACATCCCTTTGGAAATAGCAGCCCTGCCACTTTCCAAATGTTTAGGCACCTCAACCCCGTACCCGAACCTGTGCAACAGATCAATGAAATCAATACCCACCTGCGCCTCGTTGTAATTGGTAAATTCATCGGCAAACAGATATACTTTTTTTCTTGTAACAATACCGGTAGTGTTGCCGGCAGCATAACGACGTATGGTAATTCCGGAGAGTTTGGGTATGACCCGGTAAGGGGTGAATCTAAGGATACGCTTGAGCAAGCGGGCAGAGAGTCTGCCGGATGCAAAGTAGTTATAAAGTGATGGGAATAATGAGCCTACTCTCTGTATCTGAGCTATCCTCGAGATTATGAAAGAGCGGAAAGAGGGACGGCACACATCGTAGTAGTGCTGCAGAAATTCCGATTTATAGGCGGACATGTCCACATTGGAGGGGCACTCGCTTTTACAGGCCTTACAAGCTATACACAAATCCAAAACATCATAAATCTCTTTTTGATCGAATACCTTTTTACTGCGGGGATTTGTGAGCAATTCGCGTAAAACGTTGGCTCTGCCCCGGGTACTATCCTCCTCTCTCCCCGAAACCCTGTAACTCGGACACATACCCCCCGGAAAAAGTGTTGACTTACGACAATCGGCCGATCCGTTACACTGTTCAATAGCCCTTACCCATCCGCCCCTATCAGAGAAATCAAAAAATGTTTTATACTCCCTGGCCGGAACATCCGGCTCAAACCTAAGCATAGTATTCATAGGAGGGGTATCAATAATCTTTCCCTCATTGAAAATCCTTTTGGGATCAAAGAGCGCTTTAATCTCGCCCATTATGCCGTAAAGATAGTCACCATACATTAAAGGAATGAACTCTCCCCTTAGCCTGCCGTCGCCATGTTCGCCACTAAGAGAACCTTTGTGACTCCTGACCAATTTAGCCGTCTCCTCTGCAACCTCCCTGAAAAGAGCTACATCCTTTGAAGTTTTAAGATTAAGAACAGGCCGCAGATGTAGCTCTCCAGTGCCAATATGAGCATAATGCACACACTCCAAACCATACCTCTCCATCAATTGAGCAAACTCTTCCATATAGGCCGGCAATCTGTGAGGGGCAACCGCAGTATCCTCAATCACCGGAACCGGCTTGGCATCCCCAACCATAGTAGAAAGAAGCCCAAGCCCCGCCTTTCTCAAATCCCAAACCCTTGAAATATCTTTACCATAAACTTTTGAGCAGTAATAAACCAAACTACTGTCAAGCAGATACTTCTCTGCCTTTTCAAGTTTCTGATCCAGCTCCTCTGCACTCTCCGCAACAAATTCCACGACAATAATAGCAACCGGATCACCGGATATAAAGAAACGGTTCTTATTTTGAGCAATATTAGATTTACTGAGTTCCAAAATATTGGAATCTATCAGCTCAACTGCAACAGGCTTATGTTCAAGGGCAAGCAGATTAGCTTTGAATGCATCACTCAACAAGTTGCAATGCGCACACAATAAACCCGTATGTTTTGGAGGAAGCGGCACCAGATTCAGTTTCACCTCTGTAATAAAAGCCAATGTCCCTTCAGAGCCGGCAAGAAGTTTACATAAATTAAAGTCAGATGCAACAAACTCATCCAATGCATAACCCGTATTTCTACGCCTTACTTCAGGATCGGGGTAGTGTTCGTTCATCTCCGCCAAAAAGTGTTCATTCCCCTTTAGCTTGTATAGATACCTGTATATATCTCCCTCCAAACCACATGTTTCCAACTTCTTATCAAGCTCTGCCTTAGAGAGGTTTTTAAACCGGGTAACGGTACCATCAGAGAGAACAACTTCACATTCGAGCAGATGATCCCTTGTACTACCATAAACCAAAGAGTGTGCACCGCAAGAGTTATTACCAACCATTCCGGCTAAGCAACACCTGTTAGAAGTAGAGGTCTCAGGGCCAAAAAAGAGGCCATGCTTAGAGCACTCAATGTTCAGCTCATCCAAAACAACCCCCGGATCAACCCGCGCCCACCTTTCCTGCGGATTTATCTCAATTATCCTGTTTAAATGCTTTGAAACATCCACTATCAACCCCTTTCCCACAACCTGGCCGGCAAGCGAAGTACCGCCTGCCCTGGGAATCAGATTAACTCCTTCACGAGCAGCATATTTAACTATATCTATAATCTCCTCTCTCGTTTCCGGATAAAATACGCCCAGAGGCTCCTCTTTGTAAGCAGACGCATCGGTAGAGTAAAGTATTCTGCTCAGGAGGCTGTAATTTATAGTAGATTTATCAATCATTAAACTGGATTTAAAGGATATTGATTTAATATTCAATAGGTTACATAAAATATTTTGGAAGATAATAAAAAATAGTTATAAAACTCTTTTAATAGTGTTATTCTCAAGAAGATATTCCTGATTACTCTCCGGACAAAGAGCCCGGCCCTCCTCATTAAAATGCAGTCTGTGTCCATACTCGCTCACCCATCCTATCTGCCTGGCCGGGTTACCCACTACCAATGCATAAGGAGCAACTTGTGCAGTAACCACAGCGCCAGCACCCACAAGAGCATAGCTGCCTATTTCATTACCGCAGATAATAGTAGCATTAGCCCCGATAGTGGCGCCTCTCCTCACAAAAGTATTCACATATTGCTCCCTTCTGACAACAGCACTTCTTGGATTGATGATATTTGTAAAGACGCAAGAGGGTCCCAGGAAAACATCATCTTCGCACACAACCCCGCTGTAAATAGAGACATTATTCTGGATCTTCACATTCGACCCGATAATAGCACCATTTGAAACAACTACATTTTGTCCAATATTACACTCCTTACCAATAACTGCGCCGCTCATTATATGGCTGAAATGCCAGATTTTCGTCCCCTCCCCAATAGTGCAGCCATCATCAACAACAGCCGTCTCATGTGCAAAGTATCTCATATTACAATAGTTTAATATTCAGGATTTACAACTTAAGGTTAAATTGTCTCCTGAGATTAAAATAACCCCAGGAGACAAATATAATACAAAAATTACCATGTAATCTCAAAATTATTGGCGACTAATAATAAAAAACCATCACTCTATCAAATAATCCGTTACATTATTTACACCTCTCAAACCAAAGTAGCTCTCTGTTATTGTCCCTTTAATCCACACTCTTTTGCCAAGATTTTCCGGGTTTAACTTAAGATTGAGAGCTGTCCTTATTGTTCCTGCAGGCAAAGAGACCCCTGCACAAAAACTCCTGTTTGACTCGCCTCTCTTTGTGGCTATCGCAATATTGGTATCAGTCTCAAACGGTGGAGTATTAAGAAGAGAGGCGGTGGTGAGGTAACCTACAACATAACCACTAACCCATACACCTTTGGCCCCCACTTTACCGCCTATCTCTTCAATCAAAAAAGCAGAATCCGCACTCTTGCCGTCTCTGACATCGCCTACTGTAATATCATCAGAGATCCAAACGGACGACGTATCAATAATGATTCCGGCAGTCAGATACGAGTTGCCATTACCATCATCTCCTCCACTACCGCTCCCGCCTCCCGAAGAGGAGTGCAGATTAATACTGAGCATCTCGCCCGCCGATAATCTTTTCCCGGTAATAAATATTGTCTCTCCCGTAGTTGAAGAAGATGTACCTGTCAATCTCAAAGTTATCTCCCCCGGATTCAAATAGAGATATCTCGTTTCAGTATAAGGATATTCTAAAGACCCTGTAGAATCTTCAATTTCAGGGATATACTCACTAAACCTACTCCTAAACTGCAGCGAAAAACCAAGCTTTACAGCGCAGTTATTCTGCCTGCAAAGGAAGGTGAGAGAGGCCGATTTTCCCTCTTCAATCACAACTGTACCCGAATCGTAATAACATGGCGCATCGAACTCGGGAGAACAAAACACCCTTGAGCACACCTCTACATCATAATTCCCTGCCGGTAAAAGCATAGATGCAGGCCTCTCGCCATATTTTCCGTTATAAAGATACTCACCCCCGCTCGACCTCCTTACCTTTAATATAAAATTATTACTGTCCGGATAAGCTCTTGGGGCCAGTAATGGCATATATTGGACAGGAGTAACCCTCTCCGAAACCCAATACTCCCCGGGACCAAATCTTTTGTCTCCTTTAAATGAAAGTAATAGCTCGCCGCCTTTCGTCTCCTTCCCAGGATCCATCTCATCTCCGACATCTGCAAACCTCAACCCATCACATGATGAAAGGGCAATAACCACAAAAAATGATAAAATCATCAAACTCACTCGTCTCATACTCAAATTTTTTAATTGTTAAAACCGAAGCGAAACTATCACAAAATGAAAGAAAAACATAACAGAAACAGATAAATTTCAAAAAGTTTCCAATTTTAAAATAACAATATCTAATTTTAAATTATTTTTGTCAAAACTAAAGTTTAACCATGTATAAAATTGAAGAACATCCCATTCTTCCCATTCCACGGGAAGATTTTGTAGAATTTATTTTTGAAGGACAAAAAGTAAAAGGTCAGCGCGGATTTACAATTGCGGCAGCGCTACACCAAAGCGGGCTGGTTGTACATAAACACAGCCTTGAGCATCGTGAAAGGACTATGGAGTGCGGAATTGGCAAATGCGGAGCTTGCGAAATGCTTGTAGATGGTAAAATCCGGCGTATTTGCATAACAAAAGTTGATGATGTAAAAGAGGTGTGGCGGATTGATGAGCAATATCTGCCGCAAGAGGATAAAAACGAGAGCGATACAATTAAGGTATATAAAACCACAGTTGTCATAATTGGCGCCGGACCGGCCGGGTTAGCAGTGAGGGAAGAACTCAACAGGGTTGGGATTAAGAACATGGTTATCGACAATAATAGTAAGATTGGCGGGCAGTTTCTTATGCAAACCCACCAGTTTTTCTTCTTTGAAAAGGAGAAGAGATTTGGAGGAATGCGAGGGTTTGATATTGCCCAAACTCTTGCAGGAGAAGATCTTACAGGAGTATTACTTGATTCGGTTGTATGGGAGGTGCTCGAAGGCAAGAGACTTGTTGTCAAAAATATAGCAAAGCAAGAGATCTTTTATGTAGATGCCGAACATCTGGTTATTGCAACAGGAGCAGTGCCATTTATGCCGGCATTCAAAAACGATGACCTGCCAGGTGTTTATACCGCAGCAGTCGTACAACGTATGATGAACAACGAGCTTACTTTACTTGGTAAAAATATCCTCACAGTTGGAGCAGGGAATATAGGCTACCTCACCTCATACCAGGCAATGCAGGCCGGAGCCTCTGTAAAAGCCATAATTGAGGCAATGCCCCACGAGGGCGGATTCCCCGTTCAGGCCAACCGCGTCCGCCGTTTAGGTATCCCAATTCTCACATCTCACATATTGCTCGAGGCCATCCCGAACGAGACTCACACAGGAATCACAGGAGCTATCATTGCCGAATGTGAAAATTTCAAAGCCATTCCGGGTACCGAAAAGAGGATAGATGGAATAGACTGCATAAATATCTGCACCGGCTTAATACCAGATAATCAACTATTCCGTAAAGGAGTTGAGGTATTTGGTCGTCATTGCCACGGAGTGGGCGATTCTGTTAAGATTGGCGAGGGAACATCGGCGGTTTTGAGAGGGAAACAGTGCGCCTACGAGATAATGCAGGAGTTGGGCATAAAATTTAGCTATGACGAATATCTCTCGATATCAAAAGAATATATAGATTCACAGCAACATCCCGTAAGGATTATCGAAAAGCCCGCTCTACCCTCTAAAGAGCGTATGTGGGCAAAAGGATTCGTGCAGATAGATTGCCTTTACGGATTTGCCTGCAACCCCTGCACCTTTGCGTGCACTTTTGGAGCTATAAAAAAATCCTCCACCTCAACAGTGCCTGTAATTGATTACGATAAATGTACCGGATGCATGAACTGCGTCTATCAATGCCCCGGTTTAGCAATATTCGGTTATCAGCTTGATAAAAACCGTCTCTTTTTACCCATTGAGTATAAGGCAGATGAAGGCTCCGCACTCTTTTTGGTTGATAACAACGGCAAGATCCTTGGAGAGGGTGTAATTGAGAAAATTACCAAAAAGTCCAATAAAACCGATATTGCCAGAGTCAAAGCTACTACAGTCGAAGGTGAGGATCTGCTCCAGGTGAGAGGCTTTATCATCAAGGAGAAGTATCCGCAACCCCTTGCACTAACGCCGCTTGAAGAGAAGCACGATGCAAAAACCTATATATGTCATTGCGAAGATGTTACGGTTGACAAACTCCTCTCTGTAATAGGAGATAGAAAAGTGATCTCATCCGACGAGCTAAAACACATCTCCCGCATAGGGATGGGAGCCTGCCGCGGCAGCCGATGCATTCCGCGTGCACGGCTATTGTTAAGGCCTTACGGTATAGAAGTTTGCGGCGAACCCACACCCCGCGGCCCAATGTCTAACCTTGTAACTCTTGGCGACATCCGCAATGAGTACAAAGTTGAGGAGATTATCCTGCCGCAAGAGCCGGAGCCCAGTAGACAAAGGGCATACAAAAAAGTACCTGCAATCATTGCGGGGGGAGGCGTTGCCGGTTCATCGCTTTTCCGTTTTCTGAGCGAAGCCGGATTCAAACCCCTACTCATCAACGACGGGCTCGGGAGCTCCTGGAGAAACATCGCAGGCGGCAGACCCGCCTTCTCACTTCCCGCTTTGGCCGACATAGCAAGGCACAACCTTGAAATTTTCCGTGATTTACAAAGCAAATACGACATCGACTTCCGTCTCATCCGCTACGTAAGTTTCGCCCACGACCAGGCAACTTACAAATCCCTCGACGCATCTCGCGGATGGTCAGACGCCTATATGGTTGACAAGAAAGATTTTCGCAAAGAGATATCAGAACACTTCAACCCCTCTCTTGATATTTACAGCCACGCACTCATAACCAACGACTGCTGGCAAGCCAACCCCGGTCAGACAATAGATGCCATCCGCATAATAGGTCGGGAACACGGCGGCACAATTCTCGAAAACACAAAAGTCATCGAAGTTCTCAAAGAGGGTAACGAATACAGAGTGATTGTACAAAAGGCATCAAAAGAGTTCGAAGAGTACCGCACAGAGATCTTTATCAACGCAATGGGATCCGAAGCCGGACGATTTGCAAAGAAACTTGGAATTGAAACCGGGCTCTACCCTGTGAAACATCAGGCCTTTATTACCAAACGGCTCCCAATGTTGGGTAAAGAGGGTGCCAACCTCGATATGCTTATAGACCGCAGAAAGTACAAAGGGTTCTCAGCTGTTTACGGACAGCAGCTTGCCGAAACCGGGCAAATAATAGGGTGTGCATCGCCCGCCAACGACTTTCTCGAAACCGGTAAAAATCTCAAAATCTCTACTCAAGAGTTCTTAGAGGTGGTAACGGATATTTTCAGCAACTGGATTCCCCGGCTAAGCGGAGTGGGCTTCCAGGCCG
>CAYZPF010000100.1:0-8186 GCA_964479995.1 uncultured Muribaculaceae bacterium
TACTATTATGCTGTAATGTAAATAATTATACCGTTTTTAAGGGCTGACTAATTAGCCCCTAAAAATTTAAAAAATTCGAATGCTTTAAAAAGTTAAAATGTTGATAACCAGAGGATGTGAAAAAACTCTGGCAGAGCAGCAGTTTGCCGGCGACCTGCATGGGAAACTTCAGCAGAGCGGCAATTTACTGGCGGATAGTTTGATCTCTGTTATCGTTGTACTGGTAGATAAATTGAGTATTTCTGTTGTTGCCTTTATTGATAAGGTAGCGCAGGTCTCCGCTAATTCTGGGAGTAGTATGGTCAATTAGCTCGGTTTTGGTGGTTTGTGTCTGTACAGATGCTTCCTCTTCATTGATGTTATAACGGGTGGTTTTCATTTGGGTAATGGTAATGGTGTTATTCTCACCCATGGAGGTCCGGATACCAAAATTTAGATCACGCCTCCAGAGTTTGGTGCTACCGCGGAATACCAGGTTGTGCCGGAGCTGGTTATTCCAGGATTCCGAAGCGGTTTCAAGGGAGGAGAGTACCGTAAAAAATAAGTTAATTAAATTGAACTTCGTTTTCTACGGTGCGCCCCCAAAGGCCTTTGCTTTTAATGCGCGCCTCTTGCTGGCATTTTAAAAAATATTCGGAATATTTTACATTAGGTGGCACGGTCATTACCATTGCGTAGCCGTGCTTTATCAGATATTCATTGATAAAGGTACCGTCTTCTAAATAGACATAGGCCAGTAACCGTAAGTATTGGTCATATTTATTTACATCGTATTCCAGCCGCACCTTTTTATCTGTGAGCAATGTAGTCATAAAATCTTTTGCCTCTTTCCCATAATATCCAATCTCTTTTTTCCCGGTTTTCCGGGATTCGGGTGCATCGACACCAATTAATCTCACCTTTGTACCTTTTTTGCTACCGTCATCAATTACAAATGTGTCTCCATCAATTACCCTTAAAACTTTATAGTACTCGTGTTTATCATTGGCAAATTCACCTTTATCCTGTATCTTCCCTTTAAATAGATTACAGGAGAGGGGAGTTGAGATAAGTAATAGAGTTGGGAAAAGGGCTAAAAGTAAAGAGGTGATTTTTCTCATTTTTCTCTGTTTAGTGTTATTAATGCTGCTATTACAGATTATAAAGGGTGAGTAAAGTAAAATCGTGCTCCCTCTTTATAGTCGCAATCTAACCATATTTCGCCTCCAAGCCTGGCTATTATCTGTTTTGAGATAGCCAATCCAAGACCAATTCCTTGTTTGTTGCTATTGAATTTTCCAAATCTCTGAAAAAGAAGCTTTTGATGTTCGTCATTTATGCCGGGACCGGTATCGGTAATAGAAAATAGAATATAATTATTGGTATATCCGGTTTTGTCAATTTTCAAAATTTTATCTTCTGTCGGATAAACTTCATATTTAAGGGCGACAGTACCCTTTTCGGTAAATTTTCCCGAATTGGAGAGCAGGTTATATAAAACTTGCGTAAGCCTGTTTGGATCTGTCTTTAAAACAAGCTCTTTTTCACCGGGTTCAAAAATAAATTCAACATTCGGTTTAAATGGTTGAGAAATAGTAGCTATAGTGTGCTCACACAACACATTTAGATCAATTTTTTTGAAGGTAAATATAAGTTTATCTGCCTCTAATCTGGAAAAATCCATTATATCTGAGATAAGTGTGAGTAGCATCGTAGAATTTTTTGAGATGATTGTACCCATCTCTTTTTTTTCTATCTCGGAATAATCCTCTTCACACATTAAATTGGAAAACCCAACAATTGCGTTTAGGGGAGTCCTTATTTCATGACTCATATTTGCTATAAACGCCGATTTTAACCTGTCACTCTCTTCTGCCTGTTCCTTAGCCTTTACTAACAAATGCGAATTTTCAACGAGCGCCTTTTTCAATCTTAAATTTCGGATATGTAGGAATAAGAATGTAATTATTATTAAAGTAAGAGCGAGTGTTACCATTATAGCTACTAACAGGTAGAAGCGATACTTTTGCACTCTGGGATCAATATGATTGACTATCAAGCTATTATCTGGGAGCATATTTTTAGTCAGGTTCAGTTTATCTAAGGTGTTATGGTCAAACTGGTACCTGGTTCCTGTTGAGATAAAACGGACGGAATCTCTTTTACCCTCGTAAAAACATTTAATTTGGTTTACAATAATTGATGCGTCAATGTGATATGTTGGGTTATAACCGCCAATCGCACCCAGGCCAATACCTGTTCCGGAGATGGAGAAAACAGGTAAGCCAGGCTTATCAGATAACAATTCCTGCAAAGAGTTATCCATATAGTAAAGACCGTGTCTGTTGACTTTCCATGTGCCAATCATCAGGATAGAATTTGAAGGCAGAGAGTCAATTGTCTCTTTTATATTGTTAAAAGATTGGGTTCTACTGTCAACGAAAACATATTTAATTGATATGGGGTTATCCTTAATATTTCTTTTAAATAAAGCTTTAATTGAGGCGCCGCCGTATGTGTTGTCGGTAAGCAGGGCAATTGTCTTTGTCTCAGGGTAAAAATTGAGCGCCAGTTCAATGTTCTTTTGCACATTGTATTGGTTGAAAACACCTCCTGCAGTACACTTCTGCCTCATCTTCCTAACAATATTCACCCACTCCGCTTCCCATTCGTTATTGATTGGCTCTTCCGGTAAATCTATTCCGTTGGAGCTGATAAAAGAACACATATACGGATAATTATGGCTTAGCTTCTCTTGAGATGATAGCGCCGACCATGCCTCCTGGCCAATAGCTATTACTGCCTTTATATTCCGGTTTTTGTATTTATTAAGGATCTTTGCAACCCTATCTTTCCAGATATGGGCCTCTTCTGAGAAATTCTTTGCACTTATATCTTCTATCAGAATTCTATACCTGTTTTTAAAATGTTTCTTAATCTCAGCATCCATGTCGCTAATAAAATCGGATACTCTTTTAGTATCCGGATTAAATGAAGAGATTATTAGAAATACTTCACTATTGTCAAACTCATCTAAATTATCAATATAAGTATCATCGCCTGATTGTATGGAAATTAGCTGAACTCCGGCGCAAATAGGTGTGGCCAGAAGTATTAAAATAAGAGTTAGTCTCAATAGTCGTGAAGAAAAGTCCATATGTGTAAAGTTAATAAAAAATTACACACTATTATCTTTTTTTCTTATTAAAAAATGAGAAATTAATTAATGATATGGCTCCGAAAATAAGCATGGTCAATACCTGGGACTCATGTGAAATAGTAGCAAATACAACCCCTTCTGTACGGCCTATCCCATATATGGAGGTTAAGGCAAGGGAGACTATAAAATGGTAAGCGCCTATACCTCCCTGAACCGGAATAACCCATCCAAGCCCTCCAACAATGCTAAGGAAGAGAGCATCTGCCAAAGATAATCCGGTTACACTGGGAAAAGCGAGTATTGTTGCGTAGCTCATTTGCCAATAGCAAACCCATATTAATACTGTATATAAAAGAAAAAGCCACTTCTGGGGCATCTTAAAGCCTGATACAACTCCATGTATAATCCCCTTTGTAATTTCTACAACCTTTCTCAAAAATGGATGTGTCTCCCTATAACGATATATGATATATGCGAAAATAAGCAGCGAAAGAGTCAGAACTGCAACAACCCAAAAGATATTGAGAGAGAATCTTTTTTCAATTACCTCAAAAATCTCCCGGTATATAAATCCTCCAAATTTTTCCCATCTGATTAAGATTACCGTAAAAGTCACCATAACCAATGCAAGAAGATCTATCATCCGCTCTAACACCACTGTACCAACAACAGATTCATAGGGTAGCCCCCTCTTACCGGTTATAACCCCGCAACGGGCAAATTCACCCGCTCTTGGGATTACAAAATTTGTAATATAGCCAATATTTACTCCATCCCAGGCGTCAATTCTCTTAACTCTGCCTGAAAGGGGCAACATCAACAACCTCCACCTTAACGAACGAAATAAAAAAGCCAGGACTCCTATCAACATAGAAGCTGCTATCCATTTGAAATCGGCTCTTATAAGGCCCTCTTTAAAATCACTCCACTTAATCCCTTTAAACGAAAACCATAGCAAAACACAAGCTACTGCCAGGAGAATAAGGTACTTAATGACAGCATAAGGGCTACTCTTTGCTCTTTCTTTCGGCATTAAATTAACTTATTTGTATTGGAATCGGGGAATATAACAGATGGTTTAAAAATTTTAGCCTCTTCGGGAGTCATTAAGGCATATGCCATAATAATTACTAAGTCGCCGGGAGAGAATTTATGAGCTGCGGCGCCATTAACACCAATCTTACCGCTCCCTCTCTCTCCTTTTATTACATAAGTCTCTATTCTCTCTCCATTGTTTATATTGACTATGGATACCTTTTCATTGGAGTAGAGCCCTGCTGCCTCAATTAGATCTTCATCTATGGTCACACTGCCTACGTAGTTGAGATTGGCCTCAGTTACACGGGCGCGGTGAATTTTAGATTTCATTATCTCCAGTAGCATCTTATTTAACTTTAATATTATCTATTAATCTTACCTCACCAGAAAAGACAGCGACACACATCTGTATCTCATCTGCCTCATCCCACTCCTTAACGGGCTGCAAAGTTAAAGAATTTAATAATTCAACATACTCTGTTTTAAGCAAAGACTCACTGTCAATCTCCTTAAAAACCCATTTACACAGCAGCTCAGGAGTTAAAGGTGTAATTATACTGTTATGCGGCAAATTTTGTGCCTCAAATAGTTCGACTGCTCTTTTTAATGTTTTATAGATGTGCGGTGCACTTTCTCTTTGCTCTTTTGTTAAGAGCAGGTTCCGGGAACTCATTGCAACTCCATCGCTCTCTCTTACGGTAGGGCATGCAACAATCTCAATTGGACAATTAAGCTCTTTTGTGATATATCTTATGATTGCCAACTGTTGGAAATCTTTCTCACCAAAGAAGGCTAACTTAGGTTGTACCAAATCAAAGAGACGGGTTACCACCTGAGCGACTCCATTGAAATGGCCGGGTCTCATAGCTCCTTCGGCAACCCTGTCCAAACCTCCCAAATCAAAAATTCTTTTATCCTCCTGCGGATAGATATCTTCTACCGAAGGGATAAATACTATATGTGCACCCGCTTCGCCAAGCTTCAGGCAATCTTCTTCTACAGTACGGGGATACCTCTCCAGGTCTGCCAGGTTATTAAACTGTGTGGGGTTGACAAAAATACTTACTACCACCTTATCACTCATTTCAACTCCTTTTTTAACTAAAGAGATGTGTCCGGAATGGAGAGCGCCCATTGTAGGTATAAACCCTATTTTACAATCGGTTGCAAAGTCCGCTAACTCCTTTTTGAGTTGTTGTGAGGTATGGCAAATGACCATCTGTCTCAAAATTTTTGCAAACCTACAAAAAAATATGAACTTTGTTTCTATTGAAAATTTTTAAAGAGAGGAGCTTTTGAGATCAATTTTAGGAATAGGCAATGCACTCACAGATATACTTGCAGTGCTCAATGACGACACATTGTTGGAACATTTTCGCCTCCCAAAGGGGAGCATGCAGCATGTTGATCATGAAACAGGAGAGAAGATATGGCAAACACTTAAACCCATGGGGGTGCAATATGTGGCAGGGGGATCTGCAGCCAACACCATCACAGCTACAGCAGTATTGGGAATGCCCTCAAAGTTTATTGGAAAAGTTGGAGATGACGAGCTGGGCTCTCTTTTTAAATCGGATCTCTCCCGTAACGGTATAATCTCAACCCTTTTTAAAGGGAGTGCAGGGTCGGGCAGGGCAATGGTCTTTATAACAGCTCCAAATGCAGAGAGAACCTTTGCCGTTCACCTTGGCGCCGCATTGGAATTAATACCCGAAGATCTCTCTCCGGAACAGTTTAAAGGTTATGATTATTTTCATATTGAGGGGTATTTGGTGCAGAATCAGAGCCTTGTAAGAAGGGCTGTGGAGCTTGCAAAAGAGGCGGGTATGATAATCTCAATAGATATGGCCAGCTACAATGTGGTAGAGAGTAACTACACTTTTTTGCACGATATTATAGAGAACTATGTAGATATTGTCTTTGCCAATGAGACCGAAGCTGAGGCCTTTGCCGGTAAACAGCCAAGAGAAGCGCTCGATGAGATAGCCAAAATATGCGATATTGCAGTGGTGAAAATAGGTAAAGATGGCTCTATGGTCAAAAGAGGAGATGAGTACCACTATATTGAAGCGTGGCCGGCAGATACCGTAGATGCAACCGGAGCAGGAGATGTCTATGCAGCAGGATTCCTCTTTGCCCACTCACACGGCTTGTCTTTAAAGGAGTGCGGCGATGTTGGCTCTATTGTGGCAGCAAAAGTGGTAGAGGTGGTTGGTCCTAAAATAGATATCCCCAGATGGAAATCGGCAAAACAGGAGATAAGAGAGCATACAATTTTATTGAGATAGATTAGTAATCAACCTGTCCAAACATATAGGATATTTTAATTGATATATTCATACCCGTAGTCAGATATTCGGTATGAACCTGAGTAGATTCATATCTTACAAGAGACTCTTCTCTTTTTTTGAGCTTACCAATATTATTCAGAATAATCATATAATTTAATCTGGCATTTTTGGTACTTCCAAAATATGTGAGAGTGTTGGTAAAGTAGTTGTAACTCCTGGTACTTTGGGGAGATGTTGACTGAGAGCCGGGTCTGGTTCCAACTTGCGCAGAGAGTTTGTGAAATGCGTTGATATTATATTTTCCCGATAGCGAGTAGTCAATAAAATGACTCTGATACCACTCTCTCACATATTGATTCCTAAAAGAGTACTCTAATGTGGATGTTAGCTCAAACTCTCTTGAAAAAAGATATCTGTGATAATATCTGAGGCTCACCTCACTTCTCTTACCGATATTTTCAAACGTAGAGATGTGTACGCCACTATCTGTTACAGTGTTGTATTGCATTATGGGTTTTAAGGAGTATCCTCCTTTTACAATGAAGGAGAGTGTGTGTCTTCTCTTCTGGTAGCCAAAATTAAAATACAAGTAGTTTGTAACAGAAGGCTTTAAATTAGGATTACCGGTTCTCAAATAGAGGGGATTAGATTCGTCAACATAGGGATTTATTTGATTCTCAGATGGTTTGATGCTTAGTCGGTTGTAATTTATCTTAAATGTTTTTCCCAATCCCGGAATCATTGAAAAGGTTAAGGAGGGAATGAGATTGAGGTTATTGTAACCGAGCGGAGAATTTGATTGATTGTAAAAGCTCTCTCCTCCAAAATAGTTAAAATAGTTTAAAGTTCCCTTTATTAAGAAAGTCTTCTTTTTGATTCTGAAACTATATCCCGATTCAATATTCAGGTCATTCTGCAAATATTTAAGAGAGAAGCTCTTTAACTCTTCTTTATGTTCATATCTGCTATTAATTAAAGTAAGAGCATATTGCGCTGTAACATTAATATTTTTAGTTGCAGAGAGAGGGAGATTAAAATTTGATACAATATTGTTAGTAAAAAGAGCTTTAGACGAAGTTGTCCATGTTGTGTCTAAGTAGTCAGAATACAAGTCTTCCCGTTTGAAAAGATCGGTACCTTCCGAGAAACCGACAGAATAATTGATATTAAAACCCTTTCCACGGTCGCTACCTTTGGAGTAACCTAACGAAAGAGAATATTGGTGATTTTCAGCTTCTTTCTCTGTAATAGAGGTAAAGTCCTTTAGAGAGTTTGATTCAAAGAAATTTTCCAGTGTTAAACTGGAGCTATTAATAAATTTTGATGCTCCAAATCCAATAGTGAATGAATTCTCTTTTTTAATTACCCTGGAATAGGATGCAGATATAGAGTAGCCGGATAAATCGTGACTCATCGTGCTATAACTTTCAATCCCCTCATTATTAATTATTTCTCCATTTTGAGAAAGCAGTTCCCTCAGAGTGTAAATGGAGGTGTTAAAGAGGGGCACGCTGTTGCTCTTTTCGAAATCAAGAACAAAAGAGTTTTTTAAATTATTCCCGATGATACTGATTTTTGGAGTGATATTGAGATTGTTCGCACCATTAAGAAGCAGTGAAGCACCAAACAAGACCCCATCAAAGAGGGAGCCCTTTGTAACAATATTTACAACAGCATCTGCTCTGTCAAAAGGGGGAAGAGGGTTAGGGATTAACTCT
>CAYZPF010000101.1:0-8169 GCA_964479995.1 uncultured Muribaculaceae bacterium
ACATCTTTGGCTGAAACATATGTTGAATGAGGGTCTAGTTGAAGTAATACCTTTTTAATAGCCTCTTCGGTAAGTTTTTCATTACTAAGGGTGTCCAGATAAAAATTGTTGACATAATAGATAAGTTGGCCATATTTATTTACCTGTTTATTGATCTCATCATCCTGGGCAGACAATTTAAACAACGATAACATTAAAGTTGCAATAATTAGGGGAAAAGCTTTATTGTTCATATTAAAATTTTAAAATTTGAAACCAGTATTATTTATTAAACAAATCTATTGAGAGAAATGTTGAACTCTTCTCCCTCTTCAGCAATAAATGTGCAGGGAAAAAGTTCCCGCGCCTCTTCAAGCAGAGGAGTAAGATCTTTGTATCGTGACGAGAAATGGCCAATTAAAAGTTTACCTGAACCGGAGTCTTTAGCAAAACGAGCTGCATCAGTACTTGTTGAATGCATAGTCTCCTCAGCCATTTTTTTCATATCAGAACCGAACGTGGCTTCATGATAAACTAAGTCAAAGCCTTGTAAATATTCAGGATGCACCTTAAAAGGAGCTGTGTCGCTGCAATAAACGAACGAACGTGGTTTATATGGGTCGTAAGTAAAGTCACTGCTATTTAACACTGTACCATCATCTCTTATAACATCTTCTCCATCTTTCAATCTGGCAATTTCAAAAAGAGATAATTTCGCTTTATCTATTAAATGTTTGTGTACATTTCGCTTTGGCCTCTTCTCTCTGGCAATAAAACCGTAGCAATCCACCCTATGGTTAAGAGGGAAGCTTAAAATCTCGTATTTTTTAGCATCAATAATAACTACCGGTCCATCTCCCTTAAGAACAATGTGCTTGACGGCAAACTTAAATGTATTTCCAAAATGTTCTATAAAGAACGATAGAATAACCTTAAATTTCTCCGGTGCATATATAAATAAATCAGATGTTCTCCCTAAAAGGGACATAGTTGACAAAAGGCCGAATAGCCCAAAAAGGTGGTCTCCATGCAAATGAGAGATAAGAATATCACGTATCTTTAAAAAAGAGAATCCGAATCTCCTAAGTTGCATCTGGCATCCTTCACCACTATCAATTAAAAAAATGCGCTCATGTATATTGAGAACATGAGCGCCGGGGAATCTGTTAACAGCAGGGAGTGCAGAGGCGCACCCCAAAGATGTAAACGAAAATTTCATCAATAGTTACTCTTCAGTTTCCTTGCTTTCCATTTCACTTTTTAAAGCAGCAAGTTCACTAATGTCGCCTAAAGTGGTTTTCTCCAGATTAGCTTTTAGCTTCTTTACCGCCTTCTGAGTAGAATCAGCTTGATTATCTCTCGACTCCTCTCTTTTTGTTTCTTCAAACAGCTTTGAATGAGAAAGGACAATTCTCTTTGTTGTTTTATTAAATTCAATAACTTTAAACTCCAGTTTTTCATCTATTTTAGCCTGCGAACCATCCTCTTTAGTAAGATTTTTCAAGCTTACATACCCCTCAACACCATAAGGTAATGCAACAGTAGCACCTTTATCCACAAAAGCAGTAATGGTCCCTTCATGCACCGAGTTCGTAGTAAAGACTGTTTCAAACACATCCCAAGGATTTTCCTCCAGTTGTTTATGGCCTAAGCTAAGCCTGCGATTCTCCTGGTCCACCTCCAGAACTACCACATCCAATACATCTCCGACAGAGGTAAACTCAGCAGGATGTTTGATTTTCTTAGTCCAGGAAAGGTCACTTATATGAACCAATCCGTCTACACCCTCTTCCAGTTCTACAAAGACACCAAAATTGGTGAAGTTTCTTACAGTAGCTTTACACTGTGTTCCAACTGCATACTTTTCGTTAATATCAGTCCATGGATCCTTTTTTAGCTGTTTTATTCCAAGAGACATTTTTCTCTCCTCTCTGTCAAGAGTCAGAATCACTGCCTCAACTTCATCTCCAACATTTAAGAAATCTTGTGCACTGCGCAGATGTAGTGACCACGACATCTCAGATACGTGTATCAAACCCTCTACACCAGGCTGAATTTCGATAAATGCTCCGTAGTCAGCTAAAACTACAACTTTACCTTTAACTTTGTCTCCAACCTGAAGATTCTCATCAAGAGAATCCCATGGATGAGAGCTTAGCTGTTTAAGCCCAAGGGCTATACGTTTTTTAGTGTCGTCAAAATCCAGAATAACAACATTGATTTTCTCATCAAGTTGGACCACCTCTTCCGGATGGTTAATTCTACCCCATGACAGATCAGTTATGTGAATCAATCCGTCAACTCCTCCAAGGTCAACAAACACACCATAAGAAGTTATGTTTTTAACAACACCTTCCAGTATCTGGCCTTTTTCAAGTTTACCTATAATATCTGCCTTCTGAGCCTCAAGTTCCGCCTCTATCAGTGCTTTATGTGATACTACTACATTACGGAATTCATGATTGATTTTAACAATCTTAAACTCCATTGTTTTATTCACATACACATCGTAGTCGCGAATAGGCTTGACATCTATCTGCGAACCGGGTAAAAATGCCTCTATACCAAAGACATCCACAATCATACCGCCTTTAGTTCTGCACTTAATATACCCTTTAACAATTTCATCTCTATCATAAGCTTCGTTAACCCTGTCCCATGAACGTAACGAGCGTGCTTTTTTATGTGAAAGTATAAGCTGACCTTTTTTATCTTCGGCATTTTCAACATAAACTTCAACTTTGTCGCCTACAGTTAATTCCGGATTATAACGGAACTCGTTGATACTTATTACACCTTCACTCTTATAACCAATATTTACAATTACCTCTCTTTTATTTACAGCAGCAACAGTACCTTCAATAACTTCGTTCTCAATAATTTTTGAAAGTGTCTGGCTGTATAAATCTTCAATCTCCTCTTTTTGAGTGTCATAATCACCCGCTTTTTCAAAATTATCCCAGTCGAATTTCTCAACCGGAATTGATGCATTGCTCTTTCTCTTTTTAGACAGAGCCTCTACGGGAGTGGAATCCTCTTCGATAAACGATTCCAGTTTCTCTTCCTCTTTTTTAATAATTTCAATTTGCTCCTCTGTATCGAGGATCTCTTTTCTCTCTTTTGTCATTTTTTCTAATTTGTTAAACAGCTAGTAGTTAGACTTTATTTATAAGTTCCAAAATTGGGAGTCCAAAGGTATATTTTTTTTAAGAAATAGACAAATAAAAAAATCACAATAACAATTTGCAACAATTTAAATTACAACTATCTTTGAAAGATAAAATTTCCCAAACCATGAAAGATAAGAAAAGAGGATTAAAATCATTCCCCGGAAATTTCTGGACAGTAATTGTAATGGAGTTTCTGGAGAGAGGTTCGTATTATGGTGTACTCTCGGTACTCTCTGTTTTTCTCATTATTGATCACAGCAGTGGAGGGCTGGGTTTCAGCAAAGAACAGGCAGGCGCAATTTTAGGAACCATACCTCCTCTTTTATATTTTCTTCCAATTGTCTCCGGAGCAATTGCAGACAGGTACGGATATAGAAAAGTCCTCTCCTTTGCATTTATCTGTATGATATTAGGGTACACCTTTACCGGGATGTCAGGCAGTTATTCATTAGTATTCATGTCACTTGTAATTATGGCTATAGGAGCCGGATTCTTTAAGCCCGTTATCTCCGGCACAATAGCCAAAACAACCAATGAATCAAACTCAAGTTTAGGATTCGGCATATTCTATTGGTCAATAAATCTGGGAGCTTTTCTCTTCCCCTTAATACTTATTCCCATTCTTAAACGCTACTCCTACAGTTATATCTTTTATATGGCTGCCATCAACGGAGCTATACTGCTTTTAATTAACTTATTCATATACAAAGAGCCTAAAAGGGAAGAGAGTTCAAAAAGCATTTTAAAGGTATTTGCAGATATGCTGCTTGTACTAAAAGATTGGAGATTTATTCTGATGATTGTTCTGTACTCAGCATTCTGGATACTCTATTTCCAGATGTACGGAACAGTTCTGTGGTATGTTAAAGATCATGTTGACATGACTGCCTTTAATAAAGTAATAAATAGTTTTCTGGGGCTTTTTGTGCAAAATCCTTCATGGAAATTTGATGTAGAGCATGTTACCGTTATAAATGCCGGTGTCATTATCCTTCTTCAATTGGTTGTCTCCAATCTCGTCAAAAAAAGTCCGGCTCTCCCTACAATGATTACGGGAATAGGTATGGGTACAATTGGTATGTCAATTCTTGCATTCTCCTCATCACCCTGGATATTTATATCGGGTATTATCATCTTTACCATTGGTGAGATGACCACCCATCCAAAATTTATCTCATATATTGGATTGATAGCGCCTCCTGATAAAAAGGCTCTCTATTTGGGATACTCTTTCCTTTACGGAGTAATTGGCAGCAGTATAGGTGGATTTCTGGGGTCAAAACTTTATGTTAAGTATGTAGATAACTTAAACCAGCCAAAAATATTATGGTTGCTTATGGCGGGAATTGGCGTGATAAGTATGATAACTCTGGCTCTTTATAACAAGTTTATAGCCAGAAAGAGTCTCTAAGGGTTAGAGAGAGTCCAGAATTGGACCAAAGCTTTTCGCTTCTTACTGTCTAAAATATATGATATATTGTTTGTTAAGTAGTTTAATGCCGTATCGTATCCGAAATTATGAGGGATTGTTTTCAGTGAAAGCTCAATGTTATTAAGCCCTAATAACAAAGCTTCATTAAATTCATTAACAAAAGAATCTTCAAGATTGCGATTAGAAACCCAACATGCAAAGACAAAAGGGAGCCCCTTGAAATTCAACCACTCCTCTCCCAAATCATAAACATACTTAAATAGTGGAGCACTCTCCATTGCTTTATCCCCAATTAGCAAATATGAAGATCCTCTGTCAATTTTATGCTTTTTGATGTCAATCTCTGAATAGATTGGGTTACTTTTCCAATAATGAGAGAATAAAATCTTAAGGAGCATGACGGATGTTCTGGACTCTGAATCTAAATAGATATTTTCAATCTTCCCAATAGGTTCGTTACTGCACAACAATACGCTTGCAACCTTGCCTTCTGCACCAATGCAGTAATCAGATATTATCCTGTCACAACCAAGCCGGGGAATTACCACAGAGGGTACAATACCAATATCAACCTCTCCTGATAAGAGTTCCCGGGCACAAATCTCCGGAGTAGAGCGAATCAACTCTATTTTATTGGATACCGGGTGATTCTCCAACCCGTAAATAAAAGGAATAGTATTAAGATAAGATATGGCTGAGACGCGCACCCTCATATCTGATTTCTTTCTGTTAAGCTTCTGCAAAGGTATAATAAAATCAGGACTAGCTCCTCTCTCTTAGAAGATACATGCCCAAAAATGTAAAAAGACCGTTAAAGATTAATAGTGTGAAGCCAAATCCAAATCCAAAACAGCTCTTTCCAGCAAAATCCAGAAGATAGCAAAATAAAGGAGAGAGTAAAGCTACATAAGGCACATACCTGTCTTTCACCTTATGCCGGGTAAGCAAACCGTAAAAGAACATCCCCAAAAGAGGGCCATATGTGTATGAAGCGAGCAAATATACAAGATCAATTACTGTCTGCTTATTCACCAAATAGAGAATAACAACAATAATAAAAAAGAGGAGAGAAAAAACTGTATGAGCCATTTGACGAATAGCTCTTTTTCTTCTCTCAGAAAGATCTGCTCTCCTATTGAAACCAACAAAATCTATACAAAACGAGGTAGTCAATGAGGTCACTGCGCCGCCTGCACTTGGATAAGAAGCAGAAATCAGACCAATAATAAATAGAAGCCCTATACCCAAACCAAGGTATTGACCCGCGATAGTCGGGAATAATTTGTCGGTCTGAGCTTTAGTAAATATCCCCTGAACATCAGCTAATCCTATTCCCTCCATTCCGCCAAGCTCACTGTTTACGTATATAGCAAGTAGAGCTCCAAGCAATAAGAAGAAATAGTTGACCACTACAATGATTATGGCGGTTGTATAGATATTTTTCTGAGCCTCTTTGATGTTTTTACAAGAGAGATTCTTTTGCATCATCTCCTGATCCAATCCCGTCATGGCAATTGTAATAAAAGCTCCTGCAATGAACTGTTTAAAAGCATTGGTAGAATGGTTCCAATCTTTGTCAAACCAGTTTGAGAAGTCCGTTTTCCCTATTTGGGTAAAAAGATCTGCAACACCCCACCCCATCGCCTTTGTAACCGATATAATTGTCAGAAAAACAGCGAGGAGCATAAATGTTGTCTGCAGTACGTCTGTCCAGATAATTGTCTTAACCCCTCCTTTAAATGTATAGAGAAAAATCAGGAAAATAAATATGAATGATATAAGCCAAAAAGGAACGCTGTCCGGCGGAAGAAAGGTATGAAGAACAAGGACAACAACAAATATCCTTACGGCAGCTCCCAGTATTCTCGAAACCATAAATACTGCAGCGCCCGTTTTATATGTATACACCCCAAATCTTCTCTCTAAATAAGTATATATGGAGGTTAAATTCATTTTATAGTAAAGCGGAATCAAAATCTTCGCTATTATAAAATAGCCTAACAGAAAGCCCAGGACAAGAGGCATATAATAGAAGTTCTGATTAAGAACATTTCCCGGAACCGAGATAAAGGTAACTCCTGTCATTGAAGTACCAACCATACCATAAGCAATGACAAACCAAGGCGATTTTTTGTTACCTATAAAGTATGATCTAAGATCAGAATTACGTGATGAAAACCACGAAACTAAAAATAAAAGCGCCGTGTATAGAATAAAGGCCGTAAGAAACCAGGAGAGTGGGAACCGATGCATATTTTGTGATTAGTGGGGAATGAAAGGTTGACGATTTGTTATTGATCTCCCTAATGTTACTTCGTCGGTGAATTCAAGCTCGTCTCCAAATCCTACTCCTCTGGCTATGGTTGTCACTTTAACAGGCAGGGCTCCTATTTTCTTATAGATGTAGTATGCTGTTGTCTCTCCCTCCATAGTAGTACTCAACGCCAGCAGTATCTCTTCTATGCCATTTTTCTCTATCCTCTCAACAAGGGAATCTATTTTTAAATCAGATGGAGAGACTCCTTCTATTGGCGATATAATTCCTCCCAATACATGATATAAACCCTTATATTCTCCTGTATTTTCGATACTTAGTACATCTCTTATACTTTCAACCACACACACCAGTGAGGTGTCTCTTCCATTGTCAGAGCAGACAGGACAGACGGGTGTATCCGAAATCATGTTGCATATCGTACAATATTGGATATTATTTCTCATCTCAATTATAGATCTACCCAGCTTTTCAACATTCTCTCTGGGTTGCTTAAGCAAATGAAGTGCAAAGCGCAAGGCGCTTTTTCGCCCAATGCCGGGCAAAGAAGAGAGCTCCTCAACCGCTTCCCATAAAAGAGATGACAATAATTTACCTCTATACATCTTGTTTTCCACTATTTAAATAATAATCAATTGCCTTTCTCACCGAGCCTTCTTTTAATAACAACTCTTTAGCCTCATCATAACCGGTAAGCCCCGTCTCCTCCATAATCATTCTGGTTCCTCTGTCTATAAGCTTTGCATTTGTTAATTGCATATCAATCATCCTGTTTCCCTTTACACGGCCAAGCTTGATCATTGAGGTTGTTGTTATCATATTCAACACAAGTTTTTGTGCAGTACCGGCCTTCATTCGTGTGCTGCCGGTAACAAATTCGGGACCTACCACAACCTCAACCGGTATTTCGGCCTCTGCAGAAAGTGGTGATTGAGGGTTACATGTAATACATGCAGTAAGGATCCCCCTTGAACGTGCCTCTCTTACAGCGCCAATCACGTAGGGAGTTGTGCCCGATGCTGCTATTCCAACAATAACATCGTCTCTATCCGGCGTATATGGCTTCAAATCATTCCACCCCCCTTCATAAGAATCTTCCGCCGCTTCGACAGCTCTTCTTATTGCCCTGTCACCTCCGGCAATTAATCCTATAACAAGCTCATGAGGTGCGCCAAAAGTTGGGGGAATTTCCGAAGCATCCAGTACGCCCAATCTCCCGCTGGTCCCTGCCCCCAGGTAAAAGAGCCTGCCGCCTCTCCCAAGCCTCTCAACAATATGTTCAACAAGTACCTCAATTTGGGGTATGCATCTCT
>CAYZPF010000102.1:0-8130 GCA_964479995.1 uncultured Muribaculaceae bacterium
TTTAGTATATGTCTTATGGGTTTGTATGGCAAATAAGAGGTAATTGTGTTGTATAAAGAGTGAAAAGAGGCTATCTGCTCCCTGGTGAACTTATCATGCATCTCCTCATCCGCTGCGGCAAGGTGTGAAAAGATAGATTTAACATGAAGCGAAGGATATTCTTCAAGAATATCCTTAAGGTTATTGATTGTATTTTGTTCAAAACCCACTCGCTGCATTCCGGTATCCAGCTTGATATGAATAGGATAAGAGTCAAGACCTGCTTTTTTGATTGCCTTTGCCATAAGCATGGCAGATTCTGCATTAACAATACTTGGCTCAAGTTCGTACTTAATTATTTCGTCGAAGTTTTCTAACTCCGGTGTAAAAACAAATATAGGTGTTTTAATCCCCGTTTTTTTCAATTTTACACCTTCATAAACAAAAGCTACACCCAGATAATCAACCCCGTAGTTTTGTAAAAGATGCGCCATCTCTATATCTCCATGTCCATAACCGTTAGCTTTGACAAGAACCATCATCCTGGTTGTTGAATTAAGTTTAGCCCTTAAATAGTTATAGTTGCTTAATAATCTTTCTTTGCTTATTCTTATTTGTGAGTGTTTCATTGTAGTTCAAAAATTCAAATGGCTAAATTACGAATAATTTGAAATATGATATGTATTAAAGCATTTTTTTTTAAATTTGCAACTATATCATTAATTATCCTTTTACTATGAAATTAAGAACTTTTTTATTCTCCTTGACTTTAATTGTTGCAGTAGCCTCATGTGCAGACAGAGTTGTTAACAGATCAAAAAAGTTTGCAGGAGAGTGGTATGGATCAAATAGAATCGAAAATGAAATAACCAATCCGTCGGGAGGTTCGGTTATTCAGGAGTTGGAGGCATCGTTTGAAGTTGAATTTGCCTTGGATTCAACCTTTACAGCCAAAATTATATTGGGCGAAGATAGTGTAATAAAAATGGGTTGTACACTTGATTTTTCCAATTCCGAAATTGGCTTTAAAGGTACTACGGCAGGGAAAACACCTTTGGATATTGTGGGCAAGATGGTTGAGAATCCCGATAATACCATCACAATGACCTATTCCGGTACTGCTCCGGAAGAGAACTTTACTCACAAGGGAGAGGTTACAATCAGCAGAAAAGAGAAATAATCACTGTTTCTGCTCCATTATTTTATTGAAGCAGTGACGACAAATTGGCTCGTACGTATCCTTTTCTCCGAGAACGACCAGTCTATCACTTTTTGTAAGGCGATGTGAATGATGAGCCAAATCTCCGCATTTTACACAAATAGCATGGACTTTTGTAACATACTCCGAGATTGCCATAAGTGCAGGCATTGGTCCAAAAGGATTGCCTAAATAATCCATATCAAGACCGGCTACAATTACTCTTATACCATCTGCAGCAAGCTTATTACACACCTCTACGATACCCATATCAAAAAATTGCGCCTCATCAATCCCCACTACATCTACATCAACAGCATAGAGCAAAATACCGGAGGATGAACCAACGGGGGTAGATCTTATTTTATTGGAATCATGCGAGATTACATCCTCTGCCGAGTACCTCATATCCAGTTGAGGCTTAAATATCTCAACTCTTAAATTGGCAAATTTAGCCCTCTTAAGCCTTCTGATTAGCTCTTCGGTCTTTCCGGAAAACATTGATCCACAGATTACCTCAATCCATCCGGCTTTTTTTGCGCTTTCGAGAAACATTTTAATTACTTTTGTAGATAACACAAAGATAAAAAAAGTTGAAATGGTAAACCTTAATAAAATTTCAGATATTAAGTCTGTTTTGGAAAGTTTCCTTCGGGAGATAGAGCATTTGGGGGAATCAGGAGATATCTCTTATCAAGAATGGGAGGCTCTTTTTGAAAAGGCCTCTTCTATATCCGGAAAACTTTATTCATTAAAGATAGAGTACAACTTCCGGATTATCGAAAATCTCAGGAAACAACTTATAGAACAGGAGATGCTTATAGGGCAGATGAAGCGGCAAGGGATGGGGAGCGAGGAGAGTGCGGAGGATGAAGAGCTTGAATTTGAGGTGAAAGAGTATCATGAGGTTTTAAAGGCAGAGGAGCAGGTTCATGAAGTGATACTGGATAAGGCTAAAGGGAATATACCCGAATGGATGAGAGAGATGCCGGGTCCAAAGGTTGATAACATTAATAAAGCTATTACGTTAAATGACAGACTCTATTTTATAAAAGATCTCTTTTTGGGAGATAATGATCAATTCCGTTCCACAATTCAAAACCTTAACGAACTTGACTCGCTAAGTGAGGCAGTAGAGTACCTGAACAGTAATTTCCCTGATTGGAACAAAGAATCAGCCATTGTCAACAGGTTCTATTTAACAGTAAGGAGAAGATACGATGTCTAAACTCTATATTATACCAACTCCTATCGGTAATCTTGAAGATATCACCTTTAGAGCAGTGCGGTTATTAAAAGAGGTTGATCTGATCCTTGCAGAAGACACAAGGACCAGTTCAACTCTTTTAAAGAGGTATGAGATTGCAGTTCATATGGAGTCGCATCATAAGTATAATGAACATAAGAGCATCGGAAAAATAGCCGATAGAATTGCTCAGGGCGAAAATGTGGCTCTTATAAGTGATGCCGGCACTCCCGGAATTTCAGACCCGGGATTTCTGCTCGTAAGACATTGCTTGCAACGGGGTATAGAGGTAGAGACCCTTCCCGGTGCAACGGCATTTATTCCAGCCCTGATAAATTCCGGATTCCCATGTGACAGATTCTGTTTTGAAGGCTTTTTACCCTTAAAAAAAGGGAGACAAACACGGCTAAAGGAGCTGGTTGATGAGAGAAGAACTATGATATTTTACGAATCTCCGTATCGCTTAATTAAGAGTTTGACTCAATTTTCAGAATATTTTGGAGAGGAGAGAGAGGCTTCGGTCTCCAGAGAGCTCTCAAAATTACACGAAGAGAACAGGAGAGGTACGCTTAAAGAGTTAATTGACTGGTATAATCTTAACTCACCAAAGGGTGAAATAGTGATAGTTGTATCGGGGAAAACAGATTAAGAACCCATAAAAAGAGAGGAGGAGAGTGATATGGAGCTGAGAAAGAGACTTGCCAGGAGAGAGGCTTCCGGTGTGTTAACCCTGATTATCCTGATTTTATTTGTCCAAACCATTATATTCCTGTTTCATACAGGAGAGGTGAATGACACAAATCTCTCCTCTGTTGATACTGGTATTGATACCGTAAAAAAGAGCAGTTCGCTAACTTCCTTGAATTTGAAGCCGGAGACAAATTGGAATGAAAGTGGTTTAAATCCAAAGAAAAGAAGTCCGGAAAATGTAGAAAAAAAAATTGAAACATTCGATTTTGATCCCAATAATGCATCGTTTGAAGATTTTATCCGGCTTGGATTATCTGAAAAACAGGCTGCCGTTATAGTTAAATACAGAGATAAGGGAGGTCGGTTCAAAAAAAGGGAAGATCTAAATAAAATATATATATTGCCGGAAGATTTCTACGAAAGGGTTAAAGATCATATTATTATAGAAAATAACTCACAAGAGTTCAATAAAGACGATAAGCGGTTATTAAAAGGAACCGTCATTGAATTAAACAGGGCAGATTCTCTAACTCTGATCTCTTTACCTGGAATAGGGCCTTACTATGCTTCAAAGATTCTTGATTTCAGGAAGAGAACCGGAGGCTTTGCTTATCCCGGGCAGCTTATGGATATAAAAGGGATTGATTCAGTCAGATTCAATTCATTTAAAGAGCTGGTAACCGCAGATTCAAACCTGATAGTTAAAAAAGATATTGCTCTTGCAACCGGAGATGAACTATCTGTAAACCCCTATATAGGTGCATATCTGGCTCGTGCTATTGTAAGATACATTGGAAATTGTCATGAAAATTTTTCCGGAATACTTCATCTTGCAAGAGAGGAAATAATAAAACCAGAATTATTGAAGATTTTACGTTATTATTTTCACTAACTTTTTGTATTATTGTACTGTAAATGCACTTGTGCAATAATTACTATTGAATATGGATATTTTGACCTGTAAACAAGTGGTGAAGAGATTTAATCAATTTACCGCTTTAGATAGTGTATCTCTCTCTGTGCCTGAAGGAAAAATATTAGGCCTTTTAGGACCAAATGGCGCCGGGAAAACGACATTAATCAGAATTATGAACCAGATAACTCTTCCCGATTCGGGAGAACTTCTTTTCAACGGCAGAGCAATGAATAAAGAAGATATAGCTTCTATCGGTTATTTGCCAGAAGAGAGAGGACTTTACAAAAAGATGAAGGTGGGAGAACAGGCTATGTATTTGGCTATGCTTAAAGGATTAAGCAGGGAGCAGGCTACCAGGGAGTTAAAAGAGTGGTTTATAAAATTTGAAATCCAGGCATGGTGGAATAAGAGGGTGGAAGAGCTCTCAAAGGGAATGGCCCAAAAGGTGCAGTTTATTACCACAATTTTGCACAAACCGTCTTTGTTGATACTGGATGAGCCATTTAGCGGCTTTGATCCGATTAATGTTCAAATTATAAGAAAAGAGATACTCACAATGAAGGAGTCGGGAGTCTCAATAGTCCTGTCAACTCATAACATGGAATCTGTAGAGGAGTTATGCGATGATATTGTACTCATCAATAAAGGAAAGCTTGTTATAACGGGAGAACTGGATCAAATAAGAAGAGAGCATGGAAAGAACGAAGTGGAGGTTATATACAGAGCCTCACAATCTTTCCCGTTTTCGGATATACCGCTTGTTAACCTTGCAGAACAGGGGAAAAATAGCCACGGCTTCAGGGCTGTACTTGAAATTAAAAAAGGCGTATGCTCTGCCGATATACTAAGAGAACTTCTAAAGCATACAGATATAATCTCTTACAGAGAACTTGTTCCAAGGATGAACGATATCTTTATAAAACTAGTAAGTTAAGGAGGCGATATGAAAAACAGTAAACTTTTTTTGGTCTTGTCACGCGAGTTCTCGATTCGTGTAAAGAAAAAGTCATTTATAATTATGACTATTCTAACTCCAATTTTTATGGCCTCTTTGGTTGTCCTGCCATCTTTGATTATGACTCTATCGTCAGGAACAAAAGACCAGAAGATATTGGTCATAGACAATTCCGGTATTTGTGAACCATTTTTTAAAAACGGTGAAGAATATACTTATATATTTGATTCTCATGTAAATGCTGACGAACTTAAAAAGAATTTTCCTCAAGAACTCTATGCATTGGTTGAGATCTCCTCCCAGGATTCTTTATATAATCTCAAAGTAACCGCACACTCACCAAAGCAATTGAATATTGATCTCAAGCAGCAAATCGAACATTATGTTCAGAAAGCGTTGGAAGACTCTAAGATTAAGAGGTACAACATTGAGAATCTGGATATAATTCTAAAAGAGATTAAATCGGAAGTCACCCTTAAAACATTTACGCTTTCTAAAACAGGAGATGAGAAATTAGGCATGGTTGAAATCTATATGGGGGTCTCATATCTTCTTAGCTTTCTGATTTACATCTTTATTTTTATGTTTGGTTCAATGGTTATGAGAGGAGTTATAGAGGAGAAGACAAACAGGATTGTCGAGGTAATAATATCTTCGATAAAACCATTTCAGTTGATGTTAGGAAAGATTCTCGGCGTTGGAAGTGTTGCCCTTCTTCAATTCCTCATCTGGATTATATTGACAATTGGAATTATCTTTGGAGTTCAGAATCTGGTAGATATCGAAAAGATATCGCAAGGTACCAATATTGCGCAACAATTAACGGGGGGAGCTGCCGAGATGGAGGAGCTGCTTACTGTTGCGCAGAATAACACACCACTTAATGATGTTATGAGTTCTCTATCATCTTTACCCGTAACATCTATTATTATCTCATTTATGTTCTATTTTCTATTGGGATACCTTTTGTATGCAGCCATGTTCTCTGCGGTTGGTTCTGCAGTTGATAATGAGGCGGACACCCAGCAGTTGGTCCTCCCAATAACACTACCTCTCATAATAGGACTCTTTCTTATGATTCACACATTTCAATACCCCGATAGTTCTCTCTCTTTCTGGGGATCTATGATCCCCTTTACATCTCCAATGGTGATGATGGCAAGAGTGCCATTTGGGGTTCCTCTGTGGGAGCTGGCTCTTTCTCTGCTAATCCTTGTAATAACATTTATTTTTATGACATGGGTTTCTGCAAAAATTTATCGTGTAGGTATTCTTATGTATGGTAAAAAAGCCAGCTGGAAAGAGATAAGCAAATGGATAAGATATTGATTCTTAATTTTTTATTATGAAAAGGGCGCAAAACATATTTATAAAAATAATAGTAGTATTATCTCTCATTATTACTGCTGCCAATACAACTGTTTTTGCTCAACAATCACAAGTTAATTATAAAGTTACAAGAATACTCATGGATTCAACATGGGATAGAAATAATGAATCGGCAGTTGCAGAGATAATCGCCTTATTTAAACCGCAAATGGAGAGGATTATGGGTGAAGCAATAGGTGTAACCGATTATGAAATGCGTTCCGGCAGGCCGGAATCTCTTCTCTCCAACTTTGCCGCAGATGCTCTTTTAGAGTTTGGCAGGGAGTATAGCAAACGAAAGGTAGACTTTTCGCTTACTAATTTCGGAGGATTGAGGGCTTCACTTCCTAAAGGAGAGATTCGTCGTTTTGATCTTTTTTCCATATTCCCCTTTGAAAACTATGTGGTGATTCTCGAATTACCAGGGAGTTCGGTAAAAAAACTCTTTGAAACCTTTGCAAAAAACAGAGTTGAAGCCATATCGGGAAATGTCAACCTTAAGATAAGAGGAGGCGAATTACTCATGGCGCAAATTGACAACAATGAGATTGATATGACGAAGCATTACAGAGTTGCTACTATAGATTTCCTTATGGATGGCGGCGATAACCTGCTGCCTTTAAAAGAGGCTCTTTCGGTGGAACGGACAGATGTGTTACTTAGAGACGCCATGATAGAAAAGATTCAAAAGGAGACAGCACTAAATAGAAAGATCACATCTTCTATTACAGGTAGAATTGAGATAATAAAGGATTAGTAAAAGTATAAATTCCAGATATGAAGAGCAAAAATTTGATAACGGGATACATGGTTGCGATTCTTGTAGTGTTTTCAACCGGTTCACTATCTGCACAAGACCTTGTCATTTTGCATACAAACGATGTCCACAGCAATATAGAGCCTGTATCGAGCGGTAAGTATGCAGGGCTTGGAGGATTTCAAAGAAGGGCAAATTATATTAAAAGCATTCGTGATAATCACGCAAATGTACTATTGCTCGATGCCGGTGATTACAATCAAGGGACACCGTATTATACAATGTTTGAAGGAGAGGTAGAGATGTTGCTTTACAATGCTATGGGGTATGATGTCGTAGCACTTGGGAATCATGAATTTGATGATGGACAAGAGGCTTTGGCGAAAAGGCTCAGAGGTGCTGATTACGTAACAGTATGTGCCAATTATGACTTTTCCGAAACTCCTTTGGATACTCTTGTTAAACCCTATACAATTATTGAAAAAGGGGGGAGGAGAATCGGAATTATTGGCCTCTTGATTGACTTAAAGGGCTATGTTTCTCAAAAATCGAGAGAGGGTATTGAGTATAAAGACCCTGTAAAGGTAGCCAACAGACTTGCCAAACGATTAAAGAGGTATGAAAAGTGTGATCTTGTAATACTTCTCACACATATTGGTTATGACGGAGGGACAAAAAAGAGAGCTTCCGATTTGGATTTGGCAGAAAAGACGAAGAATGTAGACCTTATCATTGGCGGACACTCTCATACATTTCTTGAGAAACCGGCTATTGTGAAAAACAGATCGGGAAAAGATGTTATAGTTAACCAGACCGGAGCTTTAGGCGTTTATGTCGGCAGGATTGACGTGACCTTCAATTAGGGGCTGTATTAAAAGATAATCTGAGTATATTTATACCTTTTGATCTTGTGAGTCGCAGTTTTTTCAAACTGTTCGGGAAAATCATAAACGGCAGCTATCTTGGAGGACTTATTCACCTTTGAGTTAACATGCAGAGAGATGTCTGCTTTAATCTGCTC
>CAYZPF010000103.1:0-7976 GCA_964479995.1 uncultured Muribaculaceae bacterium
AGTTTCGCCAAACTCTATTACCCCGGAATCTATTGGCAGAGCTCCCGTAATTACCTCTAAGAATGTTGTTTTTCCGACTCCATTAGCCCCTACAATACCTATTTTTTCCCCTTTTACAAAATTATAGGTAAAGCCGTCAATTGTTAATACAGAGTCGTATCTGTGTGAAATGTCTTTACAGTTTATTATCTTGGTCCCCAGTCGGGAAGTAGCGCTGTCAATTTTGATGGTTTGATTCTCTATCCTCTGACTTGCCCTCTCTTTTAGGTCGTAAAAGGCGTTTATTCTGTATTTTGCTTTTGTTCCTCTTGCTTGCGGCATTCGCCTCATCCACTCAAGCTCACCTCTGAATAGATTTTTTGCCCTGTCGGTTTCACTGTTGAAATTGGCTATCCTCTCCTCCCTTTTTTGGAGGAAGTAGGAGTAGTTGCCTTCATAAGTATAAAGCTGCCCTCTGTCAAGCTCAATAATCTTGTTACATACACTATCTAAGAAATACCTGTCGTGAGTAACCATAAGAAGGGTCATCCTGCTTCTGTTGAGATAATCTTCAAGGTATTCTATCATCTCAAGATCAAGATGGTTGGTTGGCTCATCCAGTATTATGAAATCTGCACCCCGTATTACTATCTTTGCAAGAGCAACCCTTTTTCTCTGCCCCCCGGAAAGCTCTCCCATCTTTTGATCCAGAGCCTCAATTTTTAAAGATGTCAGTATCTGCTTAATTCTTTGCTCATATTGCCAACCCTCTACTCTGTCCATCTCGTGAATAGCTCTCTCCAAAACCAATTGATCTGAACCTTTAAGAGCCATCTCATACAAAGCCACTATACGGGTAATCTCTCCTCCGCCGGTAAAGACCTCTTCAAATACCGTCTTCTCATTGTCAAATTCAGGTACCTGTTCAAGAAAAGCAACGCCTGAAGAGGAGAAAATCTGCACAGTTCCACTCTCTCCGTTTCTATTCATATCAGGAGTATCCGCACCTGCAATAATCTTTAGGAGAGAGCTCTTACCTGTTCCGTTGGGAGCAATAAGAGCTACCTTTTCACCTTCGTTTATAATCAAATCCAGGTTCTCAAAAAGAATCTTTGCCCCGTATGTTTTTGTAAGCTTTTGCGCCTGTAATATTGCTGCCATGCTGCAAAGTTAAGTATTCTCCGGCATCCTTTAAAGTTTTCCACGTGGTACGGAGGATTTCAAAGCGTTACAACTGCTTTATAGTATGGTTGAGCGTCAGAATTGTATTACAGTTTGATTTTTACAGGTTTAACCATATGCTTAGGGTCAAGAATCATATCGAGCTGCTCTTGAGTTAAAAGACCTTTTTCTATTACAAGTCTGTACACGCTGCCTCCGGTCGTAAGAGCCTCTTTGGCAATCTCTGAACTTGCGTCATATCCGATATATGATTTAAGGGCCGTTACAATTCCTATGGAGTGTTCAACCATATGGCGGCAATGATCGGGATTAGCAACAATTCCATCTATACACTCAAGGCGTAAAGTGTCCAGACCTCTTATTAACCAGTCGCTTGACTGAATTATACTATGTACCATAATTGGTTCCATAACGTTGAGCTCCAGCTGCGCTGCCTCCGAAGCTAGACAAACTGCCATCTCATTAGAGATAATTTTGAAACAAATCTGATTCATAACTTCGGGTATAACAGGATTTACTTTACCCGGCATTATTGATGAGCCCGGTTGTTTTGGAGGAAGGCTTATTTCCGCCAGTCCTGTTCTTGGTCCCGAAGAGAGCAATCTCAGGTCATTACATATTTTTGACAACCTCAATGCTATCATTTTGAGAGCCGATGCATAGAATACCATGGAAGAGGTATCGCTGGTTGCCTCAACAAGATCTTCTGCCAGTCTGATATCCCAACCTGTTATTTCTCTTAAATATTTGATACATGCCTCTGCATAACCCGGTTCCGAAGTAATTCCAGTTCCAATAGCAGTCGCCCCCATATTTACGAAGAGCAACTCTTTGGCAGCCTTTTCAAGACGGCTTAGTTCATGCTTCATTGCGAATTTATATGCACCAAAGCTTTGTCCTAATGTCATAGGCACAGCATCCTGCAACTGTGTGCGCCCCATTTTAATAATATTTGCAAATTCCTTCTCTTTCTTTTCAAAGGATTCGATAATATTAAGCATAGCCTCCCTTACAAAGAAGTGAGTGTAATATAGACCTAAATGCATTGCTGTGGGATAGGCGTCGTTGGTTGATTGTGACATGTTGACATGGTCATTTGGGCTGCAATATTTGTACTCACCCCTTTGCTTACCCATAATTTCCAAAGCTCTGTTCGCAATAACCTCATTGGCATTCATATTCACACTTGTACCAGCGCCGCCTTGTACCATATCTATAGGGAAATGTTCCAGATGCTTACCTTCTATAAGTTCTTTGCAAGCGGCTACAATAGCATCTTTAATCTCGTTACTTACCAGCCCTAGTTCATGATTAGCCAGAATTGCGGCCATCTTTACAACACCAAGAGCTTTTGTAAATTCCGGATACTCACAAAGATAGTCTCTGCTAACATCAAAGTTTTCAACACACCTGAGTGTCTGAATACCATAAAGCGCCTCAACCGGAACCTCTTTTTTACCCAGCAAATCATGTTCGGTTCTTGTTTTTCCGTCGGTTTTTAATAAAATTCTCTCCATAACAATAAAATTTTTAAATAGAGGTTGCAAATATAATAATTTGAAATTAAAAATACTAATATTTATAATAAATTGTAAGTATTTCTAATAAATAGAAAGAAATTAGAGGAGAGATATTAAACAAACAGTTTATTTATCTTTTTCAAAGTAGAAGGCAGCGCAAAAACAACAACCCTGTCGTATGGTTTAATCTCTGTATCCCCTACTGCTATAAAACTACTATTGCCTCTAATGACACCACCGATAATCGCCTCTTTTGGGAAGCCCAAATCTCTTACCTTATATCTTGTTACAATACTTCCCGGGTTTACTATGAACTCAAGAATTTCGGCATCAGACCCATTGAGGCACTTAATAGACTGAACTTTATTCGTAAGAGTGAACCTGAAAATCCTTCCGGCTCTAATCAGTTTCTTGTTAATAACAGCATCTACTCCCATACCTTCGGCCAGTTTAATGTAATCGAGATTCTCAACCTCGGCTATAGTTTTTGTAACTCCCATCTTCTTAGCCATAACGCAAGAGAGAATATTTGCTTCGGAACTGCTTGTTACAGCAACAAAGGCATCAAAATCATTTACATCCTCTTCAATGAGCAGGTCGGTATTCCTGGCGTCACCATTAATCACCAGAGTTCTTTTAAGCCTCTCATTCAACTCATCGCACCTCTCCCTTCTTTTCTCTATCAGCTTAATGTAATCAACACTGTTCTCCAGTTTGGCTGCTACCATTTCTCCAATTCTCCCCCCCCCTACAATCATTAAACGCTTTATATCTATATTATTTTTTCCGGAATAACCCATTACTTCGGAAACGCTCTCTCTCTTAGAGATTGCAAACACCAGGTCATGCATTTGAAACCGGGTTGAATGTCTGGGTATAATTGTTCTGCCCTCCCTGGCAATTGCCACAGCCCTATATTGCGGTTCTCCTGCCATAGTGCAATCTTCCAGGGTTTTATCAATCAAAGGGGCTCCATCATCGAGGCGAAAAGCAACAAGTTGTAGTTTTCCTCCCGAAAAATCCATAAACTCTGATGTCCCCGACAGTTTTAGAAGATCAATTATTTCGTGAGATGCTATCTTTTCGGGATAGAAAAGAAGATCGATACCCATCTCTGTAAATAACAGCTTGTTCTCGTTTTGAAGATACTCGTCATTATTTATTCTTGCGGTAACTTTAGCGCTACCCATCTTTTTCGCCAGTATTGCACTGATAATGTTGACATCTTGTTCCTGTGACGGGGATACTGCTATAAAAAGATCGGCTTGGGCAACACCGGCATAAGCCAGAGTGCTTATTGAGGTTGGGGAGCCAAGAACAGTTAAAATATCTGCATATTCCGCTACTCTGTTCAGTCTCGACTCATCATTGTCAATCAATGTTAAATCGTTGTATTCATTGCTGAGCATTTTGGCCAAATGGCTTCCAACCTCTCCTGCTCCTGCAATTATAATCTTCATTATAAAGTATTTTAATACTCCTCTTCGTTAAAAAAGAAGTCCTCTTTACTGGGATAGTCAGGCCAGATATCTTCTATACTGTCATACACTTCTCCATCCTCTTCAAGCTCTTCCAAATTTTCAATCACCTCCAACGGTGCTCCGGATCGTGTAGCATAATCAATTAACTCCTCTTTTGTAGCAGGCCAGGGTGCATCCTCTAGCTTAGATGCAAGTTCAAGTGTCCAATACATAGCGTAAATAATTAAAAATTAAGTACTTATATTTAAATGCTAAAATAGTTTGCGAAGGTAGCAAAAAAAAATGAAAAACCAACAGTAAATGCGGGTTGTTTTAGTCTAAAGAGATCAATGTTGTCAGGTAGAGCTGGAATTCAGGGAATCAGATTCAATAATCCCATCTTTAAGCCTTATGATTCTCTCTGCATGTTTAGCTATCTCCTCTTCGTGCGTGACAACAATTATTGTATTTCCCATTTTATGAATCTCTTCAAAAAGTCTCATTATTTCTGCAGATGTTTTAGAGTCAAGATTTCCTGTAGGCTCGTCTGCAAGTATTATTGATGGTCTGTTTACAAGCGCCCTGGCTACCGCTACTCTCTGTTTCTGGCCTCCCGAGAGTTCATTGGGCTTATGGTGCATTCTATCGGTAAGGCCCACGCTCTCAATAGCCTCTTTAGCTCTTTTATCCCTTTCGCTTTTGCCTGTACCCGAATAAATTAATGGTAAAGCTACATTGTCCAGGGCGTTATAACGGGGAAGGAGGTTAAAAGATTGAAAAATAAATCCAATCTCTTTGTTCCTAATATCTGCTAAAGCATTATCATCCAATTTTGAGACATCTGTGCCGTTAAGCAAATATGTGCCTGAAGTTGGAGTGTCAAGACATCCGAGGATATTCATCATTGTAGATTTTCCCGAACCGGATGGCCCCATAATAGCGACATACTCATTCTTATTGATTTTAATATCAACTCCGTTAAGAGCTTTTACATCTTGATTCCCCACTCTGTAATACCTTTTTATTCCCCTGATTGCAATAATCTCCTTTCCCATACCTGTTAATTTAGTATGCAAAGCTATAAAATAAAGATATTCTTTTCACTGCTATCAGTAAGAAACTCACCTTTTGAGATTTGAAATAACCTGTTCACAGCTTTTTCTCCCAAGGCAGAGAGATTAAGAGTCTCATTATTTACAAACATTTTGATATGTTGGCGTTGGATTGCACTATCCATCTCTCTTGCATGATAACCTACATATTGTGACGATTGTTGCGGAAACTTTAAAGCATATTCAATACTTCTTCTTAATACTCTCTCTATCTTTCTCTGTAATCCAACCTCCATTTCTCTTAAAACTGCAACACCTCCAAGAGGAATTGGCAATAAATGTTGTTCCTGCCAGAAATTTCCCAAATCTTTTACAAGTATAAGTCCTTTTTTTTCATAGGTAAAACGGGTCTCATGAATCAGCACACCGCTGTCGAACCGCCCTGCCAGAATCTGCTCTTCAATGTGGGAGAACAATATCGGGGTCGTATTCCGAATGCCGGGATAGGCAAATTTCAGAAGCAATGCGGCAGTGGTCAAATCACCTGGAATTGCCACCTTACCATTAACAACTTCCTCTTCGTTGATATTTCCATTGGGCAGAAAAACTGAAGCTCCTTTTTTGGCGACAAGGAGCGGCCCGTTATTAAAACCTAAAGCGCTGCCACAATGGAGCATCACATATCGGTCTATATTTTTGAAAAAAGCGCTGTAACTCAGTTTACAAACATCATAAAGTCCCTTTCCGGCACTTTTGTTGAGATTTTCGATATCCGGCAATGTGGTCTCAAAAGAGAGACCTTCGCAATCAATTAAGGAGTGAACCATTGCATGAAATGCAAAAGTGTCATTCGGACATGGAGAATAGGCTATTTTTAACTTCATCTTGCCAGAGCCTCAAAAAGTATTTTGCAAGCATCCCTTAGTGAATTTAGTGCCAAGGGAATATCCCACTTTTTTTTATCTCTCTCTCCAACCTCATTTGAGATTGATCTTAACTCAATAAAGGGCTGTTTTTCAAGTAAGCAAACATAAAATAGGGCTGCACCTTCCATGCTCTCGACAGCAGGAGTAAACTCTCTCTTCATACGTTCTCTCTTTTCAGACAATCCGCTTACAGTCTGTACGGTTACCGCTGTTACTTTATCATACTTACTAATTGCCCTTTCTATATTATCTTCCAACTCAGGAGCTATTAATGCTCCGTTTACAAAAGGCTGGGTATTGGCATCCAGGATATTATAGTCAAAAAGTGTCTGAAATCCGTTATGAGATTCAAATCCCAAATCTCCAAAAAATTCTCTTACAACTCTCACTACACTGCCAACAGGATACCTCTCGTTAAATGTACCTGCGATTCCAGCATTCAATACAAGATCATACGGTTTGTCTGTTTTGTTGAGCGCTTTTGTTAATCTGTAACTGGTGGAGACCACGCCTATGCCGGTAAGCATCCAGGTTAAATCCAATTCAGATTGCTCATTTTTTGAAAGGGATTTACAGGCTTGTTTAACTGTAATTAACTCTTGTTCATCAGCCGCTGTTATAAGTATCCTCATACTGCTTATGCATTTTTTTTGTAATATTGCACCAAATAAAATTGTTTACGAAATTAGATATTTATTATGGCTTATACAAGGATTGAACATTATGACGAGGAGACAACTCAAGCATTAGCCAAACACTATAAAGAGATTCTCGCACTTTTGGGGGAAGACCATTCCAGAGAAGGACTTAAGCTTACACCAATAAGAGTTGCGAGATCTGTGCAGTTCCTCACTCAGGGATATGCCATGGATGGCCCCTCAATTTTAAACTCTGCCAAATTTAAGGAAGAGTATCAACAGATGGTCCTGGTAAAGGATATTGAGCTTTATTCTCTTTGTGAGCACCATATGTTACCCTTCTATGGAAAGGCCCACGTTGCGTACATACCAAACGGATACATTACCGGATTGAGTAAGATAGCCAGAGTGGTAGAGGCTTACGCCAGGCGGTTGCAGGTTCAGGAAAGATTAACCGTACAAATAAGGGACTGTATCCAGGAGACTTTAAATCCTCTTGGAGTAGCGGTAGTCATTGAAGCTTCACATATGTGTATGCAAATAAGGGGAGTTCAGAAACTGAATTCTGTGACAACAACATCTGCCTTTACCGGAGCTTTTCTTAAAGATCCCAGAACCAGAGAGGAGTTTATGCACCTGGTTGGAGTTTCAATTCACTAACCATAGGGTTATCTTTTTTTCAGACCTATTTCAGCAGCTTTTTTTTCGAGAAGAGCCATCGCTTCATCAAAGTTGTTGCCTATAGCTCCATCCAGGATTGAATTTTTTATGTACTCTTTTATGAGGCCAATCTCCCGGCCGGGAGCAATATCATATAGCTCCATAATAATCTCTCCTGTAACAGGGTTCTTAAAATTTCTTATTGCATCCTTCTCCTCTATCTCTTTAAGTTTTTCTCTTACGGTAGCAAAATTGTTTCTATGCCTTTTAACAGTATTTTCATTTTTTGAGGTAATATCTGCTTCGCACAATAACATCAAATCATCAATATCCTCTCCTGCGTCAAAAAGCAGCCTTCTGACAGCAGAGTCACCTACTTCTTCCTGAACAAGCGCAATAGGGCGTAAATGTAACTGGACCATTTTTTGCACATACTTCATCTTCTCGTTAAGGGGCATCTTTAACTGTGTAAATATCCTTGGAATCATCTTTGCACCCAGAAAATCATGCCCATGAAATGTCCATCCGGCCTCCGGATCATAGCTTTTTGTGGCAGGTT
>CAYZPF010000104.1:0-7882 GCA_964479995.1 uncultured Muribaculaceae bacterium
CGTATGGTCCGGCTACTATGTGGAGCCACGCTATATAGTTGACCCCGAACTGGGATTATTTATAGGAATGCGCGGACATGGCTTTATGCTCAGCCAATACCTGGCCAAACTTTACGTCGAAGCGCTCCGCGGCCGCCCTGTACCAACCTATTTCAACAATCTTCGCCTCCACGGCTCCGGCCTAAGCGAAGAGGCATTCAAGTAGCACACGCCACGCCAAAGCCAGATCTGTTGAAAAAATTCATGGGGTTCTACCTTTAAAAGATAAAACCCCATTACTTAACCTAAACTTAAACTATGAAAAACTTCAGTTAAGTAATATACAAATGCCGTGCCAAAGTCTATTTCACGACTCTAAGTTTTGCATACTTTAAGAGTAAAATTTTACGTCCACCCACTTCAAAATCGACAATCGCCTTTAAATCAATAGGATTACCCTCTATTGAGAAGATTTTGCCGAAACCAAATCTATCATGCTCTATTTTTTGCCCCTCTTTAAGTTTTGAGATAGGGTCAGAAACAAAGTTCAGACTTGGTGGCTTTAAGATACTTTTTTGAGTGGTTGAGGAGCGTGGTGCAGGGGCTTTGCCAAATGACCTTGATGAATCTCCTTCAAAAATACGGGAAGATTCAAGCGCCGGCCAGTTGAGGTATTTGGAGTGGATTTCGCGTATGAAACGGCTGGGGCGGTTCATTACAGGAGAGCCCCATTTTAACCGGCTTTGTGCGTAGAGTATAGTTACACTGTTCCTGGCGCGAGTGAGTGCTACATACATTAACCGGCGCTCCTCCTCAAGCTCTGGTTCGCTCTCCAAAGCTTTGAAAGAGGGGAAAAGGTTCTCCTCCAGACCAACAATATAGACGTGGGTAAACTCAAGGCCTTTGGCAGAGTGTACTGTCATGAGGCTCACGCGATTGATATCTTCCTCTTTACCCTCTTCGTCTATGGCGCTCATCAGGGAGATCGTTTCCAGGTAATCTCCCAAGGGTGCGGTTGTAACGGCAGCACTGTCGGTTGTCAAACCGGCATCGGTTGCGGTGCGCTCCTCCACATAAGTTTTTATGGAGTTAAAAAGCTCCTCGACGTTTTCGACTTTAGCCTGGCCTTCAAGGGAGGTATCACTTTTGAGGATGGTGGCATAGCCGCTCCTTATGAATATTTCCATTGCAATGTCGTAAGCATTTGTAATGTCAACTTTGGAGCGCACCTCCAAGATTATTGAACAAAAGGCTTCGAGCCGGTTAAAGGAGGCGCTTTTTATACCAAAGCTGGCAACATCGCCACGACGGAGCGCACCCCACATAGAGGTATCCCCTGCAACCGCCGCATCTGCCAAACGCGCTATTGTGGTATCCCCTATTCCTCTGCCCGATGCTTTAACAGCCCTTCTAAAGGCTTCGTTATCATCCGGGTTTAATAGCAATCTCAAAAAAGCCATCATATCTTTGACCTCTGCCCTCTCATAGAAAGAGAATCCGCCGTAAATCCTATAGGGAATTGAACGTTTGCGCAGCGCCTCTTCAATCGAGCGGGATTGGGCATTTGTCCTGTAAAGAATGGCAAACTCACTGTAGGCGCTCTTCTGTCGGAAGATTCTGGACAGAACAGAAGAGGCGACTTCCAAAGCCTCATCCCTGTCATCCAAAGCCTTTATAACCTCTATCTTCTCTCCCACCGGGCCATTTGAGAAACACTCTTTTTTAAGTTGCATTGGATTATTCGCTATCAAAGAGTTGGCAGCATTAACAATAATCTGTGTAGATCTATAGTTTTGCTCCAATCTAAACTCCTTAGCCTCAGGGAAATCTTTTTTAAAATTCAAAATATTCTCAATCTTGGCCCCCCGAAAAGCGTAGATACTTTGCGAATCATCCCCCACCACGCATAAGTTCCTGTTATGATAAGCCAATTTTCGCACTATCAACCACTGAGCCTTATTGGTATCTTGAAACTCATCCACCAGGATAAACGAAAAACGGCTCCTCAAACTCTCCAGTGCTTCCGGAAAATCACGGATCAAAATATTGGTATATAGCAAAATATCGTCAAAATCCATTGCCCCGCTCTGGCGACACCTCTTGGAATAGAGCGCATAGATCTCCCCAAGTTTAGGTTTTCGCGACACAGCATCATTCTGCATAGCCGCCGAATCTGCAAGATAGGCCGAAGCAGTAACCAAATTGTTCTTTGCCCTGGAAATCCTGGAGAGAATATCTCCCGGTTTGTAAATCTTATCGTCAAGAGAGAGCTCCTTCAAACAATTTCTGATAGCACTCTTGGTATCTGCAGTGTCGTAAATGGTAAAAGAGGCCGGAAAGCCTATGAGATGCGCATACTCCCGCAAAAAACGGATAAATATTGAGTGGAATGTACCCATCCACAGATAACGCGATTTTTCATATCCTACAAGAGAGGCAATCCTCTCTTTCATCTCCCTTGAAGCCTTGTTGGTAAAAGTCAATGCAAGCACCGACCCTGCCCTGTGGCCATGGCTGAGTATATTAGCAATTCTGCAGGTGAGAACCTTTGTTTTTCCCGAACCAGCCCCCGCAACAATCAAAGAGGGACCTTCAAATTCTATAACTGCCTGTTTTTGAGCAGGATTAAGACCCTCAACAATAGTAGAAAATTCTCTGTTCATTGGTGCAAATTTATAAATAATGTGTATCTTAGCCGAAATTTTTTTACAATATGTCAGATCATATCCGATTACGCAGAGGTTTAGATATCCCACTTAAAGGAGAAGCTAAAACCCAGATAACCAAAACGATATCTCCCGATAGCGTAGCTGTCAAGCCGGCTGACTACAAAGCTTTAAACGCCAGACTACTTGTAAAAGAGGGAGATAAGGTAAAAGCAGGAACCCCGGTACTCTCCGACAAAAAGAGTCCATACATCAAAATCTGCTCCCCAATAAGCGGAACCGTAGCTCAAATTGTGAGAGGAGAAAAACGGAGATTACTTGAGATTATTATCGAATCCGATAATAACAATGAACAAGAGGAGATAACCGTTCCTAACCCCAAGAGCGCATCCAGGGAAGAGATTATCGAAACACTTCTCAATAGCGGCCTGTGGGCTTGCCTCAAACAAAGGCCCTACGGAACCATACCCGATCCCGGAATTGAGCCCAAAGCCATCTTCATCTCCGGATTTGATACCGCACCACTGGCTCCAAATCTCGATTTCACGCTTAAAGGAGAGATTGAGAGCTTACAATCGGGAATAGATGTGCTCTCAAAGCTTAGTCAGGGCGGAATCCATATCTCGCTGCACGCATCCAACTATGCAAGCAGCCCGATGCACAGGTTAGACAAGGTAATCATCCACAGTTTTGATGGCAAACACCCGGCAGGTAACGTAGGAGTGCAGATTCACCACATAAGTCCCGTAAACAAAGGAGAAACAGTATGGACCCTGGATATGCAGTGCGTCGTCTATATCGGCCGGCTCTTCCTTAAAGGGGTTTACGACCTTCGTAAAATTGTAGCTGTAACAGGGCCCCGTGCAAAACATCCGGCCTACATCGAGACACTGCCCGGAATGAACTTCAAAGAGATAAAAGGATTTGCAGACATTCAAAAGAGAGAGGAGTACAGTGAGGAGCTCCCAATCAGATACATCAGCGGAAACGTTCTAACAGGCGATAATGTTGGAGCTAACGGCCATCTGGGATTCTTCCACAACCAGGTTACCTTAATAAGCGAAGGAAATTACTATGAAATGCTGGGGTGGGTGAAACCATTCAGGCTCAGAAAATTCAGTATCTCCCGTTCCTATTTTTCGTGGCTCTTCCCCAAAAAGAAGTACTCTCTGGACACAAATGTGAACGGAGGCGAAAGAGCGCTGGTCATGACCGGAGTTTACGAAAAGGTAACCCCTATGGATATCTACCCCATGCACCTAATCAAGGCAATTCTGGCAGAAGATGTTGACAAGATGGAGCAATTGGGAATATATGAGGTGATTGAAGAAGATTTAGCCTTGTGCGAGTTTGTCTGTCCCTCAAAAACAGAGATACAGGAGATAGTCTCCAACGGCATACAGCTTATGATCAAAGAGATGTCTTAATACACGTAAAAAGATGAAAGCATTAAGAAATTTTGTAGATAAAATAAAACCGACATTCAGCAAGGGTGGAAAACTGGGTTTTCTCCACTCCACATTCGACGCATTCGAAACCTTTCTGTTTGTTCCCAATACAGTAACTAAAAAAGGCGCCCATATCCGCGACAGCATTGACCTCAAAAGGACCATGACTATTGTAATCATAGCCCTTGTTCCCGCACTTCTGTTCGGAATCTGGAATACAGGATATCAACACAACCTGGCCACAGAAGGAGATATGACCTTTATGCAGATGGTCCTCCACGGATTGATTAAGGTGTTGCCGATGGTCATTATCTCTTATGGTGTAGGGCTTGGAATCGAGTTTGCATCTGCACAGATAAGAGGCCATGAAGTAAATGAAGGGTATCTCGTTACGGGGATGCTCATTCCTTTGATAATGCCGGTAGGGCTCCCTTTATGGATGCTGGCCCTTTCGGTAGCATTTGCAGTAATCGTAGGAAAAGAGGTATTTGGCGGCACAGGAATGAATATCTGGAACCCGGCTCTTGTAGCAAGAGCCTTCGCATTCTTCGCCTACCCCTCCTATATGTCCGGCGACAAAGCCTGGATTTCCGGCCTGTTGAAAGGAGAAGGGATAGTTGACGGATTCTCCGGAGCGACACCTTTGGCCAATGCACAGGCGGGGCTTGAGATCCCCTCTTTCCAGGATATGTTTCTGGGACTGATTCCCGGTTCGGTTGGCGAAACCTCAACTCTGGCAGTGCTTCTGGGAGCCATCATTCTCCTGTACACAGGGATAGCAAGCTGGAAGATTATGGTTTCGGTATTTGCAGGCGGCCTGTTTACAGCTCTTTTTATCAACATGATAGCTCCTCCAGACACCTATATGGCACTACCCGCATGGAACCATTTGGTTATGGGCGGATTTGCATTTGGCGCGGTCTTTATGGCTACTGATCCCGTAACTGCTTCGCAAACAGAGAGAGGAAAATGGATATACGGATTCCTCATCGGGTTCCTGGTAATAATCATAAGGCTCTTTAACCCGGGCTACCCCGAGGGAATGATGCTCGCCATTCTGCTTATGAACACATTTGCACCTACCATTGACTATGTAGTGGTACAGAGAAATATCAAAAGGCGGCTCAACAGAGCTATCATCAAATAACAGGAAGAGACTATGGATACAAATAAAAATCTATACACAGTAGTTTATGCAACCATAATGGTTGTAGTAGTTGCAGTTGTGCTCGCCTTAGCATCGTCATTACTCAAAGAGAGACAGCAGAGAAATATCGAGATTGAGAGAAAGCAGATGATACTTCGATCTGTACATCTGGCTCAGGATGCCGCAAAATCAGGAGATAAAGATTCCTATATAGAGCAAGAGTACAAAAAGTACATTACCGATACAATTATTATCAAAAAAGGTAAAGAACTGGCTCTCTACATCTGTAAGGTTGAATCGGATGAAAAATTTTATATTATTCCTCTTCACGGTACAGGACTTTGGGGGCCTGTATGGGGATATATCTCAATAAAGAGCGATTTTAACACCGTTTACGGAGCCGTTTTCGACCATAAGAGCGAAACCCCGGGACTCGGAGCAGAAATAGCCACTCCGGAGTTTTCCGGCCACTTCCGCGATAAGAGAATCTTCGACGAGAAAGGAGAATTTGTTGCAATCAAAGTTGTAAAAGGCGGTGCCGCAGCCGGCAACTACCATCAGGTAGATGCCATATCGGGAGGCACAATCACCTCCCAGGCCGTTGAGCAGATGATCTACAAAAATATCAGGGAGTATCTTGATTATTTTACAGCCAATCTTGCAGAAGGCAAATCTGGTAATACAACTGGTGAGGAAGATGCAAATGCCCAGCAAGGAGCAAATGCAGAAGGAGAATAACCAACTAATCAGAAAATCTTTACGATATGAGTAATAAAAAGATATTTTTAGAACCGCTATTCAGAAGCAACCCCATAACCGTACTGGTACTGGGGATATGTTCGGCGCTGGCCGTAACGGTTAAACTAGAGCCGGCGCTGGTAATGGCTCTCTCAGTAACTATAGTAACGGGATTTTCCAGCATGATTATCTCATTTATCAGGAATACAATTCCCAACAGGATAAGGATTATTGTTCAATTGGTTGTAGTGGCGATGTTGGTGATTTTGGTTGACCAGTTACTTAAGGCCTATGCTTATGATGTAAGCAAACAGCTCTCTGTATTTGTGGGACTTATTATCACAAACTGTATAATCATGGGCCGGATCGAAGCCTTTGCCCTTGCAAACAAGCCTATCCCCTCTCTCATTGACGGTATGGCCAATGGATTGGGATATGGCATTATCCTTGTTATTGTCGCTTTCTTTAGAGAGTTGCTGGGATCGGGAACCTTATTGGGCTATCAGATAATTCCCCACTCCTTTTACATCAGGAACGGTGGATTTTATGAGAACAACGGACTTATGATCCTTCCTCCCATGGCGCTGATACTGGTAGGGCTCATTATATGGGTCCAGAGGAGCATTGCAAAGGATTTAATTGAAAAATAATACAGATAGAAAGTTATGCAAGAGGTTATAAATATTTTCGTAAAATCTATCTTTATAGATAATATGATATTTGCATATTTCTTAGGAATGTGCTCATATCTGGCCGTATCAAAAACAGTTAAAACAGCGGTAGGGCTGGGAGTAGCGGTAATTTTTGTACTTGGTGTTACCCTTCCTGTAAACTATCTGCTTGAGAAATATGTCCTGTCTGCCGGAGCTTTAGCATGGCTGGATCCCAAATATGCCGACCTGGACCTAAGCTTTTTAAGCTTCATAATCTTCATAGCGGTTATTGCCTCCATCACACAGTTGGTAGAGATGGTTGTTGAAAAATTTACCCCGGGCCTTTACAACTCATTGGGTATTTTTCTCCCTCTGATAGCTGTAAACTGTGCAATCCTTGGCGGTTCTCTCTTTATGCAGGAGAGAGCTTATGAGACTTTAGTACAGGCAACCGCCTTTGGAGTTGGCTCCGGAATAGGTTGGTTCTTAGCAATTGTCGCTTTGGCAGCCATCCGTGAGAAACTCAAATATTCAAATGTACCCGCCCCCTTGAGAGGGCTGGGAATAACCTTTATAATGGTAGGACTTATGGGAATCGCCTTCATGAGCTTCATGGGGATAAAACTATAACATGAATCAAACATCTGATTTTAAAACAATATGGGACTTACATTTTTAACAATCATATCAATCGTAGTCTTCCTGGCGGTAACGCTCATTCTTGTAGCGGTATTGCTTTATGCCAAAGCCAAACTTACACCATCGGGAGAAGTCAGAATCACCATCAACGGAGATAGAGAGCTGGAGGTATCACCCGGCAACACGCTACTCACCACCCTTTCCAACAACAAAGTTTTTCTCCCATCTGCATGCGGCGGCGGAGGTACCTGCGGAATGTGCAAATGCCAGGTGGTCTCCGGAGGAGGAGAGATTCTCACTACCGAAGTCGGATTCTTTACCCGCAGGGAGCAACGCAACCAATGGAGGCTCGGATGCCAGGTTAAAGTCAAAGAGGACCTGGAGATAGTGGTTCCAGAAGAGGTACTGGGTATTAAGAAATGGGAGTGCGAAGTGGTAAGCAATAAAAATGTAGCCACCTTTATCAAAGAGTTTGTGGTTAAACTGCCCCAAGGAGAAAAGCTCAATTTCCGTTCAGGCGGATACATTCAAATAGACATCCCTCCGTGCGAAGTTGACTATTCAAAAGATATCCATATAGAAGAGGAGTTTCGCGAAGATTGGGACAACCTT
>CAYZPF010000105.1:0-7827 GCA_964479995.1 uncultured Muribaculaceae bacterium
CAGTTTATATAGCAAAATTCAGCTCTGATGAAGCCTGTTTTGCCTAATCTCCGTAGATGAGATATTGATCATAGGGGCGTCAAGATAGCGGCAGCCATATTTTTTGCATAACTCCTGAGCATTACTGCCGATTCTGGGATAAATCCATATTTCATTCTCTTCCAATAGCTCCTGCCATTTATGCCATTTCTCTATTATTGCAAGATTATCTGCCCCCATAATAATTACAAAGTGGTTATCCGGCTCGGCTTTTTTGATTACCCGAATGGTATTGACGGTATAGAGCGGAACGGGCAGACGGAACTCAATGTCAGATAGTATTACCCGACCATGCGGAAAGAGATTATTGACCGCTATCCGTACATTTTCGAATCTCTCCGTAGCATTTTTAAAGTTCTCTTCACTTTTTAGCGGATTACCCGGAGTTACGATAAGTCTAAGCAGGTCTATGTCGGTCTGCTCCAGAAGGTAATTGCAGATTGCCACATGCCCTTTGTGCAAAGGGTTAAAAGATCCGAAATATAGGGCTATTTTCATTCTTTAGGCAGATATTCAACTATTTAAAAAATTCTCTACAATTAGCTCTGCTTCTCTAAGAGACCTTTCCAGATTGTCGTTTATAATTATTTTGTCAAAGGAGCCGGCATAGCCAATCTCCTCTTGTGCCTTAGCCACTCTTCTTTGAAGTGATTCGGGAGTTTCGGTGCCGCGGGCAGTAAGCCTCTCCTCAAGAGTTTCTATCGAGGGAGGCATTATGAATACCGAAAGAGCTCTTTCGCCGTAAAGTTTCTTTAAATTGATCCCCCCCTTGACATCTATATCAAACACTATAACTTTACCCTCTTTAAAGATTCGCTCTACCTCACTTTTTAGAGTACCGTAGTAAAATCCACTATAAACCTCCTCATACTCAACCAATAAATCTTGTTGTATCATCTTTTCAAACTCCTCTGCAGTAAAGAAAAAGTACTCTCTGCCCTCTTTTTCTTTGCCTCTCGGAGCCCTGGACGTTGCAGAAACCGAAAAGCCGAGAGAGTTGTATTTTGCCATAAGATGATTCACAACAGTACTTTTCCCCGCTCCCGAAGGTGCAGAAAAAATAAGAACCTTACCAGATTTGAATCTGTTCATAATAAACTCTTAATTACACAAAGTTAATGAAAATAGTCAATTATTTTGGCTATATTTGTTAATCAACAAAAATTAAAACATTATGATTTCGTACAAAGAGCTGGGCCTTGTTAACTCCAGAGAGCTGTTTGACAAGGCTGTGAAGGGCGGATATGCTATTCCTGCCTTCAATTTTAACAACATGGAGCAGATGCAAGCTATTATTGCCGCTTGCGTAGAGACTAAATCTCCTGTTATTTTACAAGTTTCGAGTGGTGCCAGGAAATATGCAAACCAAACGCTTCTACGCTATATGGCGCAAGGTGCGGTTGAGTATGCCAAGGAGTTGGGCGCTAATATACCCATTGTACTCCATTTAGATCATGGCGACACTTTCGAGTTGTGTAAATCTTGTATTGAGATGGGCTTTTCATCGGTGATGATTGACGGTTCTCATTTGCCATATGAAGAGAATATTACCCTTACCCGTCAGGTAGTTGAGTATGCTCATAAATATGATATTACCGTAGAGGGCGAATTAGGAGTTCTGGCAGGGATTGAGGATGATGTAAACGCCGAAGAACACACCTATACTAAACCGGAAGAGGTTGAAGATTTTGTTAAGAGAACAGGTGTTGACTCTTTGGCCATTTCGATAGGAACATCACACGGAGCATTTAAGTTTAAGCCTGGGCAAAAGCCAGAGATAAGACTGGATATTCTACATGAAATTGAAAAGAGAATCCCGGGATTCCCTATTGTTCTCCACGGCTCTTCCAGTGTTCCGCAAGATATTGTTGCTCAAATTAATAATTATGGGGGAAAGCTAAAGGATTCTATCGGGATTCCCGAAGACCAACTGCGCAAAGCAGCCGCAAGCGCCGTGTGTAAAATTAATATTGACTCGGACGGCCGCCTCGCAATGACTGCAGCCATAAGAAAAGTTTTTGTAGAGTCTCCTCAGGAGTTTGACCCAAGAAAATATTTAGGACCTGCCCGCAAAGCGCTTAAAAACCTCTACAAACATAAAGTTATCAATGTTTTGGGGTCAAATGACAAGATGTAGGCTACGCCTGATTTACGCCATCTGAACTAAATGTCCTCCACAATGAATCATCGGGAGGTGGAGCTACTATATAAATCTCTTCATTGGTGATGGGATGAGTGAATCTTACGCTTCTCGCATGAAGAGAGATGCCGCCATCTTTGTTGGAGCGGGGGGCGCCGTATTTCAGGTCGCCTTTTACTGGTAAACCGATAGCGCCTAACTGACATCTGATTTGGTGATGCCGGCCGGTAATAAGCTCCACTTCGAGGAGATTATAGTTATCGCCTGATGCAAGAAGCCTGTATTTCAATTTAGCCTCTTTAGAACCGCTCACCGGCAAGTTATGGGCGTATGATTTATTTTGTTTTTCGTTTCTGACAAGATGGTGGATAAGCTCAATCTGCGAATGCTCCCGGGATGAGAAGTGAGAGATGAGGAGTGAGAGGTGTGTTTTTTTAGGGACAATGGCCCAATAGATCTTTTCGACTTTGTTGTCTCGTAAAAGCTGATTTAGCCGCTCAAGGCTCTTTGAGCGTTTGGCAAAAATTACAACTCCGCTTACGGGGCGGTCAAGCCTGTGGGGAACTCCTATGAATGCAGCGCCGGGCTTGTTATCCCTAAGGGCAATGTAACGGGAAACAATTGAGCTGAGCGGCTCGTCTCCTGTCTTATCACCCTGCACTATATCCCCTACCCTCTTATTTATAACTATGTAGTGATTATCTTCGTAAAGGATTTCCATATGCGCTCCAATGAAGCTAATACTGTTCTGATTCATTCGGGAAATCTCCACTCTTAACATCCTGGATGAAACGTGTAAATGCGTTGAAGATTTCGTCGTGCAGATTGTGATAGCGTCTAAGGAACCGGGGCGAAAACTCTTTGTTGATGCCCAGCATGTCGTGCATCACCAGGACCTGGCCATCTACACCACCACCAGCACCGATACCGATAACGGGAATCTTCAATCCCTCTGCTACTTTGGTACCAAGTTCTGCCGGTATCTTCTCCAGTACAAGGGCAAAACATCCGGCCTCTTCAAGAGCTAAAGCATCTTCCATCAATTTATTAGCCTCTGCCTCTTCCTTTGCCCTAACGTTGTAGGTTCCAAATTTATGGATTGATTGCGGCGTTAAACCAAGATGTCCCATAACAGGAACTCCGGTTGAAAGTATCCTCCTGACTGATTCCAGCACCTCTATGCCCCCCTCCACTTTAAGAGCATCCGCTTCAGATTCCTTCATTATTCTGATAGCGCTCGACACAGCCTCTTTTGAATTTCCCTGATAGGTGCCAAAAGGCATGTCAACCACCACCATAGGGTTCTTAACAGCTCTTACAACGCTTTGCGCATGATATATCATCTGATCCAAAGTTATTGGGAGGGTGGTCTCGTGCCCTGCCATCACATTTGCTGCAGAATCTCCCACTAATATTATATCTATCCCTGCCTCATCCAATATTTTTGCCGATGTAAAATCATAGGCAGTGAGCATGGTTATCTTTTCACCCTTTTGTTTCATCTCCAACAGACGTTGGGTTGTAATGATTCTATTTTTACTCTCTACTGACATTATTGTAATGAATTAACAAGCACAAAACTAAACAAAATAATTAACAGAATAAATAAAAGAGTATTAAATGACAGCTTGTCAGTTTTTACCCATTGGCACAATCTTAGCGATACAGGTAATCAAAATATAATAAATTAAAAAATCAATACAATATGGGAAAAATAATCGGAATTGATCTTGGTACAACAAACTCCTGCGTATCTGTAATGGAGGCGAATGAACCAATCGTCATTATAAACAGTGAAGGTAAAAGGACCACTCCTTCTGTTGTTGCTTTTGCAGACAACGGAGAGAGAAAGATTGGAGATCCGGCTAAAAGACAAGCAATAACCAATCCTACAAAAACTATTTCGTCAATCAAAAGATTCATGGGTGAAACATACGACAGGATGAAGGTTGAGATTGACAGAGTACCTTTCAAGGTGGATAGAGGTGAAAATAATACAGCAAGGGTAAACATTGACGGAAGGCTTTACACTCCTCAGGAGATATCGGCAATGGTTCTTCAAAAGATGAAGAAGACAGCAGAGGACTATCTTGGGCAAGAGGTGCATGAGGCTGTTATCACCGTCCCTGCTTACTTTAGCGACTCTCAGAGGCAGGCTACCAAAGAGGCCGGAGAGATTGCCGGACTTAAAGTTAAAAGGATTATAAACGAGCCCACTGCAGCTGCTCTTGCTTACGGACTTGACAAACAGCATAAAGATACAAAGGTTGCGGTTTTTGACCTGGGTGGAGGCACATTCGATATCTCGATCCTGGAGCTTGGAGACGGCGTTTTTGAGGTAAAATCTACAAATGGTGATACTCACCTTGGCGGAGACGACTTTGACCAGAAGATTATTGACTGGCTTGCAGAGGAGTTCAAAACAGAGAACAGCGGTATTGACCTTAGAAAAGATCCTATGGCTCTCCAAAGGTTGAAAGAGGCTGCAGAGAAGGCGAAGATAGAGCTGTCCAGCCAGAGTGCCACCGAGATTAATCTGCCTTATATCATGCCTGTTGACGGAATACCTAAACACCTGGTAAAGAGCTTAACCAGAGCAAGATTTGAGCAACTGAGCGATGATCTTATTCAGAGAACTATTGAGCCTTGCCGCAAAGCTTTGAATGATGCCGGCCTTAATGCCAACGAGATTGACGAAGTAATCCTGGTGGGCGGCTCTACCAGAATTCCTGCAATCCAGCAGATTGTTGAGAAGTTCTTTGGAAAGAGCCCCAGTAAAGGGGTTAATCCCGACGAGGTGGTTGCAGTAGGCGCAGCTATACAGGGAGGCGTACTATCCGGCGATGTTAAGGATGTTCTTCTATTAGACGTAACTCCGCTTTCTCTTGGTATTGAAACTCTTGGTAGTGTAATGACAAAATTGATAGAGTCCAATACCACAATTCCTACCAGAAAATCGGAGGTGTTTAGTACAGCAGCCGATAATCAGCCGTCAGTTGAAATTCACGTACTGCAAGGCGAGAGACCAATGGCAAGAGATAACAAGACTATCGGCAGATTCCACTTAGACGGAATTGCTCCGGCTCCAAGAGGTGTACCTCAAATCGAAGTTACCTTTGATATTGATGCAAACGGAATTCTTAACGTATCTGCAAAAGATAAAGGAACTGGAAAAGAGCAGAAAATTAGAATTGAAGCCTCCAGCGGACTCACCGAAGCTGAAATTAACAGAATGAGGGATGAGGCAAGGGCCAACGAGGCTAAGGATAAGGAGGAGAGAGAGAGAGTTGATAAGATCAATGCTGCCGATTCTATGATATTCCAAAGCGAAAAGAACCTTAAAGAGTACGGAGATAAGATCCCCTCAGATAAGAGATCGGCAATAGAGAGCGCACTCAATTCACTCAAAGAGGCTCATAAATCACAGGATATCTCCGCAATAGATAAAGCCACTGAGCAACTCAACACAGCATGGCACGCCGCATCAGAAGATATGGCCAAGGCAACTCAGGCAGATGCAGGAGCAGCCTCTGGTCAGGATTATGGCGCAGGAGCAGGTGCGGGCAGCTCAACCGGCTCCTCCTCCGGCAACGGTGACAAAGAGGTAACCGATGTGGATTTTGAGGAGGTGAAATAAACCCCATAAACAACCAATAGTCAAACGATTATAAAAAGCGGTAAATCAGAAGTTTACCGCTTTTTTGCTTATAGTTATTTATGCGTATATGTCGTTTTTTTTATTGTATATATGTACCATATTTGTATCGGGCGTTAATCGGCGATTAAGTGGCTCTTAACGTACCTTATGAAATTTAAACGGTTGCCCAAAAACGCCATGCGACCACGGTCAATTAAAACGCGCCGCCCTGTTCTCTGCGCTCACAGGTTTGCGACACTTCAATTAAGCAGTGGTACAGATATTTACACCGTCAGCAAAATATTAGGACATACGAATGTTAAAACTACACAGATTTATGCAAAAGGAGTTAATGAGAAAAAAGCCGGAAATAACAGAAATGAAGAACATTTTTTTGAAATATTTTTTTGAAAAAATATTGTACGATTTATTATTATATTTATGTTTTTCGTATATTTGTATTGGAATCGTAAGTTTGTTTTTCATTTTATGATTTTAAATTTAATGACTGATTATTAATATATAAATAACAAAACGAATTAAATATGAATTCAAAACCTGTTATAGAATTAAGCAATTTGATGAAAAAATTTCCTGTCGGAGACGGATTTTTTACTGCTTTGAACAAAATTGACCTTCAATTTGGAGAAGGAGAATTTGCCGGATTGGTAGGGCCAAGCGGCTCCGGAAAAACTACATTATTAAATATCATCGGTTCGCTCGATACGCCGACAGAAGGTAAATCGCTTGTGATGGGACAGTCTATCGCCAAACTCACGGCAAAAGAATCCGCCAAACTAAGAAACGAAAATATCGGATTTATCTTTCAAAGCTACAATTTACTACCAGTTTACACGGTTTATGAAAACGTCGAATTTGCATTGCTTTTGCAGAATATTCCTTCCGAAAAACGGAAAAAGATGGTCATGGAATCCCTCGAATGGATTGGGTTGACAGACAAAGCCGATTCACGTCCATCTCAACTTTCTGGTGGAGAGAGTCAACGTGTAGCCATTGCGCGTGCAATGGTAAAACGTCCGCCTATCGTTCTTGCTGACGAACCTTCCGCGAATTTAGATACTAAAAATTCGCATACCATTCTACAAACAATGAAAAAACTTAATGAAGAATTTAAAACGACTTTCATTTTCGCAACGCACGATGAAAAAGTAATGCAGTATTTAAAACGTATTGTCTCTTTGCGTGATGGAATGGTGGAAAAAGATGAAGAAATTTTACAAATAGGATAATTATGTTAACAATACGAACTGCAATTAAAAATATCCTAGGAGCAGGAAAACGAACTTGGCTCAATGTATTTGTGTTATCGTTTACAATGGTCATCATGGTGGCATTCAACGGATTAATCGATGGTTGGGTGGAGGAATCTAAAATCGAATCCATCAACTGGGAAATGGGTGACGGTCAATTCTGGCATCCAAAGTATGACCGTTACGATATTTTCTCTTTGCAAGATGCACATAAAAAGATTCCGAAAGATTTTTCTGTTGATATTGAAAATAAAAGCATTACACCTTTACTACTCACCCAGGTGACTATTTATCCGCAAAGTAGAATGCTAAATTGTATTCTCAATGGAATTGATACCGAACAGTCTATTTTAGAAATTCCTTCCCATCTCTTAAAAGTTAAAAGTCAAACCGATATTCCCATAATTATCGGCGAGCGTATGGCAAAATCTGCCGATTTGGAAGAGGGAGACCACGTTATGCTGCGTTGGCGAGATGAAAACGGAGTTTTCGATGCGAGAGAAGTTTTGGTGGTTGGAATTTTCAAAAACAAGGTTCCTTCGACAGATGCCGGTCAAATATGGATAAATATTAAAGATTTATACGAAATGACAGGTATGCAAAACGAAGCTACCTACTTTGTGAAATCTAAAGATAGCGATTTAAACAGCGATACTGACGGTTGGATTTTCCGCGATTTAAAATATCTGTTGGCAGATATTGATGCGATGGAACAAGGCGCCGCCGTTGAATAGGCAGTG
>CAYZPF010000106.1:0-7796 GCA_964479995.1 uncultured Muribaculaceae bacterium
AGAGGTTCTGGAGCATTGGCCTACAGGCAAAGGGGTAAATTTTAAAGAGGCAGTAGAGTATCAGAAGAGTATAGATCCCCAAAAAAGATTTGGCTCAAAATTGGCTAAGGCAAGCAATGAAAAGACCACATTGATTCAACCGAGAGCTGGCGTAGCTCTCTATGATGAACATATAAAATTACTTCAATACCTGGAAAACGAAGGTGAAGCAGACCTTCTTCCCACGACTGTTGACAGTTACACCCGCCTTAACCGATATACCGAAGCTCAGACAGGAATAGACAAAAGCAAGGAAAGCGGTCGTTCTATGCTCAACGGATTCCCTATTGTCAACTACGGAGTAGAAATCTGCCGTACAGTCACCTCTTCGCTCAAGAGCCCCGTTCAGGTAAGGCATGGTACACCGGATGCCCGTCTTTTAACAGAGATCTCAATTGCAGGAGGATTTACCTCATACGAAGGTGGCGGAATCTCCTACAACATACCATATTCAAAAAATCATTCTCTTGAAAAAACTATTGCCCATTGGCAGTATACAGACAGGTTGATAGGATTATATGAAGAGGCAGGAGTCTCTATAAACCGTGAGCCTTTTGGGCCATTGACAGGTACATTGGTTCCCCCTTCAATATCAAACTCAGTTGCAGTAATTGAATCTATTCTTGCTGCAACACAAGGGGTTAAAGATATAACCGTAGGATATGGGCAATGCGGAAACCTGATTCAGGATGTGGCGGCAATTCGCTCACTCAACATAGTAACCAGGGAGTACCTTGATAAATTCGGATTCAGTGATGTAAAAATAACTACCGTATTTCATCAATGGATGGGAGGCTTTCCGCAGGATGAGTCAAAATCTTTTGGCGTAATTTCATGGGGTGCTGCAGCAGCGGTCTTAGCAAAAGCGACAAAAGTAATTGTAAAAACACCTCACGAGGCAATGGGAGTACCCACAAAGGAGGCTAATGCTGCCGGATTAAGGGCTACCAAACAGCTTACATCTATGCTTAAAGACCAGAGTTTTACCGAAATACCCGCAGTTATTGCCGAAAGTAAAATTATTATGGAGGAGATGCACTGCATACTAAATAAAGTTGAAGAACTTGGGAAAGGCGATTACGCAATTGGAACAATCGCAGCATTTGAAGCCGGCATAATTGATATCCCATTTGCACCCAGCCGATTTAATGCAGGAAAGGTGATGCCTGCAAGAGATAATTCCGGTGCCGTGAGATTCCTTGATTCAGGTAATCTCCCTTTTTCAGATGATCTGCTCAGATTCCACCGGGATAAACTGGAAGAGAGGGCTAATTACGAAAACAGGCCTGTTAGTTTCCAAATGGTTATTGATGACGTATATGCCATTGGAAAAGGGTTTTTAGTTGGAAGACCACATAAAGTATCAGAATAGGCCAACAATAAAAAGCAGAACTAAAATAAATAGTAACTATATGAAAATAAAAAAGGTAATATGTTCAGCAGGAAAAACAGGATTTTTCTTTGACGATCAAAAAGCAATAAAAGCAGGAGCAAAAAATGACGGCGCATCATACATTGGTGAACCTTTAACTCCGGGTTTTCAATCTGTCAGGCAAGCCGGAGAGAGTATATCCGTTATGTTCATACTTGAGAATGGTACAATTGCAATTGGAGATTGTGCAGCCGTCCAATATTCAGGAGCAGGAGGTAGAGACCGCCTTTTTCTGGCAAAAGATTTTATACCTGTTATCGAAAAACATATAGCACCACTTTATGAGGGGCTGGAGATAACTACCTTCAAAGAGCTCTCAAAAATTGTGGACAATGGTATCAACCCCGATACAGGCAGAATCTTTCACACAGCTATCCGCTATGGGGTAACTCAAGCCTGTCTTGATGCCGTAGCAAAGAGTCAATCCAAACTAATGGCGCAAATCATTGCCGAAGAATATGGAACATCCATTTCCCGCAAAATGATCCCGATTTTCTCTCAATCCGGAGATGATCGCTATACCAATGCCGATAAAATGATTTTAAAGGCTGCCGATGTTTTACCGCATGCCCTTTTCAATAATGTTGACGAGAAAGTTGGGAATAGAGGTGAGAAGCTGGAGGCATACATAGCCTGGCTAAGGGATAGAATAGAGCAGTTAAAGCCTAATGATCACTATAAGCCGGCAATCCACATAGATGTTTACGGAACCCTGGGCTTAGTTTTTAACAATGATTTTGAACAAATAGCAGAGTACATTGTCAATCTTGGAAAGATAGCATCTCCATTTGAGTTCCGGATTGAAGGCCCTGTAGATATGGGAGAGAAAGAGGCGCAGATTGAGGCGCTTAGGACTATACGTGAACTGGTAGAGGGCAAGGGATCTAATGTAAAGATCGTTGCGGATGAATGGTGTAACACTTTAGAAGATATAAAAGGTTTTATAGCAGGTAAAGGAGGAGATATTGTGCAGATCAAGACGCCAGATTTGGGAGGTATAAACAACTCAATTGAAGCAGTACTATACTGTAAAGGCAACGGAATGGGAGCCTATTTAGGTGGTACATGTAATGAAACTAACCGTTCTGCCGAGGTATGCGCACATATTGCAATGGCAACCTCGCCCATGCAATATCTGGCAAAGCCGGGTATGGGAGTTGACGAGGGGTATATGATTGTCTATAACGAAATGAGCAGAATACTGGTATTATCCAATATTAATATCTAAGAAAAGAGATATGGAAGAGTTAAGAATATTGTCGCCAACAGCAATTTTAGGTTATGGTTTTCCAATGGCCTCATTCACAGAAGGTATGAAGAGAAAACCGCATGTCATAGCAGTGGATGCCGGCTCAACAGACCCGGGTCCATACTATCTTGGAGTTGGCAAATCATTTACAGACAGAAATTCTGTCAAGCGGGATCTGGAGATTATGATTCCGGCTGCTCTTGAGGCAGATATTCCTGTTATCATAGGGACAGCCGGAGGTAGCGGCGGCTCACCTCATGTTGCTCTTACACTGGAAATTATTAAAGAGATTGCCAAAGAGAGAAATCTATCTTTCAAACTGGCAGTAATAGAATCTGAGCTTAACAAAGAGCTTATAACCAAAAATTTAGAAGAGGGCAAAATAGAGCCTCTCTTTCCGGCAAAAGAGATAACATCACAGGATATTGAACAGTCGGTAAGAATAGTAGCCCAAATGGGCGAGGAGCCTTTTATCGAAGCGCTTGAGAATGGAGCAAATGTAATTCTGGCCGGACGTTCCTATGACCCCTCGGTCTTTGCTGCCCTTGCCATAAAAGAGGGCTTTGACAAAGGGTTGGCGCTTCATCTGGGCAAGATTTTGGAATGTGCAGCAATTGCAGCATTACCCGGTAGTGGCAGTGACTGTATGTTCGGATACTTAAGAAAGGATAACTTTGTACTGGAACCTCTCAATCCTCAAAGGAAGTGTACCACTTTGTCAGTAGCAGCACATACTCTGTACGAAAAAACCAACCCCTATTTTCTGCCTGGTCCAGGTGGAGCTATAGACTTGCACAACAGTAAGTTCACTCAAATCGGCGATAATATGGTTGAGGTATCCGGTAGTAAATTCGTTCCCACAGAGGAGTACTTTGTTAAACTTGAGGGTGTTAAAAAAGTAGGTTATCGCACCATCTCTCCTGCTGCAGTCAAAGATCCAATCATGATTTCGAAAATTGACACCATTACAGAGAGTGTGAGAGAACGGGTGATAAACAATTTTGAAAACTACGGCATTAAGAATTTCTTCCTCGACTTCAAAATCTACGGTAAAAACGGGGTAATGGGCATGTTTGACAGCCTTGATGAGAGGGTAGCACACGAACTGCTTATAATTATCGAAGCTGTTGCAGACACTCAGGAGCATGCCGACACTATTTGCGGATTTGCCCGCAGCACCATGCTTCATTTTGGGTATGACGGCAGAATATCTACAGCAGGAAACCTGGCATTCCCCTTCTCTCCCTCCGATTGTAAAGTTGGAGAGGTGTATGAGTTCAATGTATATCACTTGATGAAGATTGATAATCCGGCCTCAATGTTTCCTGTAAAATACATCGTCTTCAATAAAGGAGAATAACTTTAAAGCATAAGATTATGAAACATAAACTAACCGATATAGCATCTGTTATAAGGAGCAAGAATTCAGGGCCTTATGAGTTGACATTTGATATTATATTCAAGGATTTTGAGACTTATAACAAAGTAAAGAATTGCCGTTCAATAAATGAAGATAATTTTGCACCTTTGTACAAGATCTCCAGGTCTGACATTATCAGTCTGGTCTATTTTGACCCGGCAAAGGCAGTTAAGATTACAATTGTGAGACCAATTACCTCAGGTTCACTTGGGGAGACCGATGTTTATGGGGCCCAACAGCATGCTCCCCTAATGGCAATGGAGATAGAATACTAATACTAACTAAACCATATCCAATATGAGAAATTTAATCCAGGAGTACTCTGTCTCTTCACAATACTTTGCCCCTCGAGGCAGAGAGAGACTTATGTTTTTGGGAGAGCAGATTTCTCACCGTCACCTCAATTACAGCGATAAATTAATTGGAATAGTAGGAGATGCAGGGTCAGGTAAATCCTCTTTAATCAAAGGTATGTTCCCCGGTCTTGAACTCTCAAATGATGATGATATCCTTAATCCGCGCAAAATTATGCAGGTAAGAGATCTCTCTCTGGATTTGCACGATGCTTTCTCTTATCATATTGATATGAGATTTCAAACTGCATTCACCCAAATGTTTGAGATTGTCGAATTTGTAAACTCTCTTCTCCTTCGCAACCGTAGGGTGATTGTTGAGCATTTTGATCAACTTTATCCGGCACTGGGAAGAAATGCCGATATTATTGTTGGAATTGGAGAAGAGATTATTGTTACAAGACCCAGCGTCTTTGGTCCTTTGCCTCAAAGTATTTTCGAAATTGTACATAAATCCTTAAAATACCGTAAAATGGCGCATACTTTAGAGGATGTAACAATGGAGATTCTTGATGAAGATTTTGGAATTGACAATAATCAGTATTACAGTTCAGATATTAGAAAAGGATTTGTTCTTAGATTTTTCAAAGAGACAGATGTAGATTTAAATCTGCTGGACATAAAAGTATCGGAAAAGCTTAAGAAGAATATGCCGGTCTCTTATTACGATGAGGATCATATTATGATTGGTAACAGGGTTATTGAATGTGATGGGCCAAGACTCCATGTAAGTAACACTGCAGAAATCATCAATTTTTCCATTGTGAAGAGATTAGTTCATGACCTGAAAACCGACACCTGGTGTCTCGTAGGTCTTATTGACAACAACTCCCAGGAGCTGGAAAACCGCAATACCCTATATTTTTTAAAACGAAAAGATTAAGATGAGAATAGTAAAAACAGAAGATATCACCTCATTGATAGAGAGGCTCTCCATTGATGCAAACTGCATAATAGGAGATGATATAATGCATAGTTTTTCCAAATGCGCCTCTTGCGAAATCTCTGCCCTTGGCAGGGAGATACTTGAGACTCTTTCTCAAAATGCAGAAATTGCAAAACGGGAGATGAGTCCAATGTGTCAGGATACCGGAATGACGGTCGTTTTTATAGAGATGGGACAGGATGTGCACATTGAAGGAGGATATATTGAAGATGCCATCAATGAAGGCGTAAGAAGAGGCTATGAAAAAGGTTACCTCCGGAAATCTGTAGTAAGGGATCCCTTTGACAGGGTTAACACAAAAGATAATACTCCTGCAATCATTCATTACGAAATTGTTCCCGGAGATCTATTCAATGTAACCGTTGCACCAAAAGGTTTCGGCAGTGAAAATATGAGTCGTCTCAAGATGCTTAAACCCAGTCAGGGGTTGCAGGGAGTAAAAGATTTTGTAATAGAGTCTGTTCTTAAAGCAGGAGCAAACCCCTGTCCTCCGATAATTGTTGGTATTGGGGTTGGCGGGACTATGGAGAAGAGTGCCTATTTAAGTAAAAAGGCTCTCCTTAGACCTGTGGGAACACGCAATGAAGACGAAAGACTGGCGCTGATCGAAGATGAGCTGCTTGAAAAAATAAATCAGCTCGGTATAGGTCCTGCAGGTTTTGGAGGCAGCACTACAGCTCTGGGAGTTCATATTCTTACCTATCCTACTCATATTGCAGGATTACCCGTATCGGTCAACATAGGATGCCATGCCACAAGACACGCCCATGGCACGCTTTAATTAACATCAGGATTATAAATCAGCAAAGCACTATTAGAGATGAACAGCAGAATAAGTTTGAATACCCCTTTTCAAGAGAGTGAAATCAAAGCTCTTAATGCAGGGGATATGGTATATATATCCGGAACTATCTATACGGCAAGAGATGCAGCACACAAAAAGATGTGTGAATTAATTGAAGAGGGCGCCCCTACTCCCTTTAATTTTAAGGGGACAGCAGTTTACTATGCAGGACCTGCTCCGGCAAAACCCGGTAAGCCTATAGGCTCTATCGGCCCAACAACCAGTGGCCGGATGGATGCCTATTCCCCTATTCTCATAAAAAACGGCCTGAAGATAATGATAGGAAAGGGCGACAGAAATCAAGAGGTAATCGACAGCATTGTCCAAAGCGGAGGAATCTACTTTGCAGCAATAGGCGGGGCAGCAGCACTTATGGCAAAGTGTGTAAAAAGTGCAAAAATCATCGCATTTGAAGAGCTGGGAACCGAGGCTATAAGAGAACTTGAAGTTGAAAATTTACCCGCAATTGTCGCAATAGATAGCAGAGGCAATAATATGTATAAATATAAATAATTACTCTTTTTGAACATATGTTCATAATTATTGTTATATTTGTAGAAACATATTAGTAACAATAAAATATTTGAATTATGCCAAGAGGAGATCGCACCGGACCCGTGGGACAAGGTCCCGAAACCGGAAGAATGTTAGGTTTTTGCTCGGATCATGAGACCCCGGGCTTCACAAGAGGTTCACGTAGAGGAATATGCAGAGATGCCGGATACGGCCCGAGAGCAGCAGGCAGAGGGACAGGCCCAAGAGCTGGTAGAGGAGCTGGTAGAGGAGTTGGTAGAGGAGCTGGTAGAGGAGTATCCGGAGGAATTGGGTAATAACAGCACAAACAGGTAACAGCTAAACGACACAAATAGAGTGTAGCTCGTTTAGACACCACCAAATCAAAACAGGTAACCACGAGCAAAACAAAGCAGTTTAACTAAAATTTCCCTTTTAAGGCGCAACTTACCAGCCACTTACATGAGAAACTTTTGCAGAGCGGCAGTTTGCCGGCGGCCTACATGGGAAACTTCAGCAGAGCGCAACTTGCCGGCGGTTTATGCGGGTAACTTTAGCAGAGTGTGACCTACACAGTAAACTTCAGTAGAGTACAATTTTTAGGTAGCCCTCCCCTTCAGTCGGGCTGGTATTTACGGCTACGCCGAATTTGATTTGCAAAAATTTTCCACCTGATTGAATACCCACACAAACCTGGCTCTGCAGAAACCCTGACTCTACACAAACCCTGACTCTACCAAAGTTGCCCACACAAATAACCGGTAAAACTCCCACTCTGGCAGAGTTTTTTTACATCCTCTGATTATCAATGTTTTAACTTTTTAAAACGTTCGGATTTTTTATTTTTTTAGGGCTAATCACCAGGCAATCAGCTTGTTTTAAAAAACTCTGCCAAAGTGCAGTTTACCAGCCACTTACATAAGAAACTTTAGCAGAGCGCAATTCTTAGGTAGCCCTCCTCTTCAGTCGGGCTGGTATTTACGGCTACGCCGAATTTGAT
>CAYZPF010000107.1:0-7728 GCA_964479995.1 uncultured Muribaculaceae bacterium
TGAAATATTTAGATCAATATTCGGCCTCCCGGTATGAAGCCGCACAGAGGTATAAAGAGCTGTTGAGAGAGGTGGGTGAAATTACCTTGCCTTATGAGGTACTTTGGTCAACGCATGTTTATCACCAGTTTACGATACGGATCAAAGGTGACAGAGAGGTACTTAAAGAGTATCTGGCAGATAAAGGAATCAGTTCGATGGTCTATTATCCCATGTCGCTGAATAATCAAAAAGCCTTTGCTTCAATATCGAGGATTGGCTCAGATTTAACGGAATCGGAAAATCTTGCCTCTACAGTACTTTCACTCCCAATGCATTCGGAGCTTACTCCTTTAATTCAGGAGAGGATATGTAAGGAGATAGTTGCATTTTTTAAAAGATAGAGTAGCGATATGGAGAAGGTTAAAGTACTTGTTACAGGCGGAACCGGCTATATAGGGGCGCACACGGTTGTGGAGCTCTATGAGAGCGGATACGAACCGGTCATTGCAGATAACCTCTCCAATTCATCAGAGGAGGTACTTGAAGGTATTGAAAAGATTATTGGGGTTAAACCGCATTTTGTTAAAGTGGACTGTTCTTGTCGCGAAGCCTTTGAAGAGTTTTTTGATAATAATCCTCAAATAGAGCATGCAATCCATTTTGCAGCCTATAAGTCGGTTGGAGAGAGTGTGGGGAACCCTTTGCAATACTACCGGAATAATTTGAACTCATTAATTAATCTCATTGAGATTATGACTTCAAGAGGGAGTAGTTCAATAGTTTTTTCATCATCCTGTACTGTTTACGGCCAGCCATTGCCTGAGCACCTTCCGGTTAATGAGGAAGCTCCGCTGCAACCTGCTCTCTCCCCTTACGGCAATACAAAACAGATTTGCGAAGAGATTCTAAAAGATTCAGTAGCGGCCATGCCTGAGAAGCTCAAGGTTATCTCGTTAAGATATTTTAATCCTGTTGGTGCACATCCTTCTGCATATATTGGTGAACTGCCTGTTGGAGTTCCTCAGAATCTGTTGCCGTATGTCACTCAGGTAGCTGCGGGTGTAAGGAAGGTGTTAACTGTATGGGGAGATGACTACGATACTCCTGACGGCTCTTGCATACGTGATTATATATATGTGTGTGATCTTGCAAAAGCGCATGTTGCGGCGCTGGATAGAATGAGAGGAAAAAGAGGCTCAGTGGAGAATAATATGGAGATTTACAATTTAGGTACAGGTAAAGGTTTGTCGGTATTTGAGATGATTAATGCTTTTGAAAAATCCAATGAGATTAAACTTCCGTTCAGAGTTGGCCCGCGTCGTGAGGGAGATATCGAACAGGTTTGGGCAGATCCTTCAAAAGCCAATGAAAAGCTTGGATGGCAGGCAGTTACCTCTATTGAAGAGGTGATGAAATCTGCATGGAAGTGGGAGAAAAGAGTACGGGGAATTGAATAGTTTACGGGTGTTTTTTTATTCGCCGCAAGCTCTCTTCTTTTCCTATAAGCGCCATAATGTCTGCTATGCCCGGTCCTCTGGACTCTCCTACAATCATCAGCCTTAAAAGATTCATAACTGCTCCTGTATTCCAGCCTCTCTCTTTAATTAAAGAGGGTAGGAGCTCTTCAATCTTCTCTTTTGAAAAATCTTTAATTTTTTCCAACTCTTTTGAAACTTCACTTAAAATGACAGGACTCTCCTCCCTCCAGAACTTCTCTTTTACCTTGATGTCATAATTTTCCGGGGCTACGAAAAGAAAATCTGAAAACTCCCATAACTCCTTGGCAAAGGCAGCTCTCTCTCTTATAAGTTCTATTGCTTTAATTATATAACCTCTCTCCCTCTTAATGCCTTTTGCTTCAAGAACAGGGATAAAATCCTCTGCCAACTGCCGGGTCTCTTTCTTACGGAGATACTCCTGATTAAACCACTTCGCTTTTTCCGGATTAAACCTTGCTCCCGACTTAATAACCCTATCCAAAGAGAACTCCCTAATCAGCTCTTCCATAGTAAAGAGCTCCTGTTCGGTTCCGGGATTCCACCCAAGAAGAGCCAATAGATTTATAAAAGCTTCCGGATAATATCCCTCTTCACGGTATCCTATGGTAATTTCTCCCGATTCGCTCTTCCATTCAAGGGGAAATACAGGGAATCCCATCTTATCGCCATCCCTTTTACTTAACTTACCTTTTCCGTCAGGCTTAAGGAGAAGAGAGAGATGGGCAAAGTTCGGCATGGTGCTGTTCCAGCCAAACGCTTCATAAAGCATATAATGCAAGGGCAGCGAGGGCAACCACTCTTCTCCGCGTATAACATCGCTTATCTCCATCAGCTTGTCATCAACAACATTTGCCAAATGGTAAGTGGGGAGTCCATCTGCGGCTTTCCAAAGGACCTTGTCATCAAGCGTAGAGCTGTTAACCTCAATCTCTCCTCTTATAAGATCGTTCATCTTTATTATTTTATCAACAGGCGTCTTGAATCTGATTACCCAATGATTTTCTTCATTAACCCTTCTTTTACACTCTTCCGGTGAGATTATAAGAGAGGTTCTCATTTGCTCTCTTATCTTGTAATTATATGTGAAGGTCTCTCTTTTTTGTTCTGCCTCACTCCTCATCTGTCCGAGCTCCTGAGGGGTGTCAAAAGCGTAATAGGCATAACCTTTTTCAACAAGTTCTTCTGCATATTTGCGGTACAGCTCCTTTCTTTGTGATTGCCGGTATGGTGCAAATGGATTAGCTTCATCCGGAGTCTCTACTATTTTACCGTTTTTTACCCCTTCATTTGGAGTTATTCCACACCATGCCAAAGCTTCAATTATGTACTCTTCTGCTCCGGGTACAAAGCGTTGAGAATCGGTGTCTTCAATTCTTAGTATGAAGGATCCTCCTCTCCTCTTTGCATATAGATAATTGTAAAGTGCAGTTCTTACTCCTCCCATATGTAGCGGTCCTGTAGGGCTTGGGGCAAATCGTACTCTGGTTCTTGGGGTCATCTTAATCTTGTGTTTGATTTATGTATGAGTTGTTGGATAGAAGTTGCTGCTTACCGTCACTCTCCTCTATCCTGAACACGCTTCCTTCGCTTAAATCTTTTATTTGATTGCTGTTGTTCTGCTGCTTTAGTTTGAGCTGTTTTCTGATAAAAGCAGGTTGTTTTTCGTACTCGGCTACATCCTCGTCTTTTTCGAGAATAAGGGCCGGTTTTATTTTGGCTTTTCTTTGCTCTTGAGATTCCTCTGTTCTTTTACCGGTGGCCTCTTTTGAGTGTAATGGTTTGGTTATGACCTTTATGGGGCCTTCTATTTCAGGTTGAATTTCTGATGCCGAAGTTTCGGTACCTAAAGTTACAAATTCAATAATATTGTCACCGGAGGTTGAAATCTGTGGAAGAGAGTGCATATCAAAGCCGGTTGCTACTATTGTAACACTAATGGCAGGGCCAATTTCGGGATCACATACAACTCCCCGTTTAAAATTATCTGCATTGCCTCCGGTAAACTCTTTGATGTATGCCATTATTTGTGAGAGTTCGGCCATTGTCAATCCGTGCTTATTGCTCGATGTAATGTTTACAAGAACATTTTTAGCTGTTGTTAAATCATAATCATTTAATAATGGAGATGATAATGCTTTTTCAACAGCGCTAATGGCTCTGTTATCACCTTCTGCCACACCGGTGCCCATAAGAGCCATGCCACTATTATTCATAACCATCCGTACATCGGCAAAGTCCACATTAATAAACCCCGGCCGGGTTATAATTTCAGCTATGCCTTTAACGGCAGTGCTAAGCACAGCATCAGCTTTTGGGAAAGCTTCAAATATTGAAAGTTCTCCAAAAATACTGTAAAGCTTTTGATTGTCAATTATTAAAAGGCTATCTACATTTTTTTCCAACTCTTTAATACCTAAAACAGCTCTCTTAAGAAACTCTGCCCCCTCGTCTCTGAAAGGCAAAGTTACAACTCCGACAGTAAGAAGCCCCATTTCTCTGGCTACAGAGGCTATTACCGGAGCTGCTCCCGTCCCTGTTCCCCCGCCCATCCCTGCAGTTATGAAGACCATCTCTGTGCCTCCTTCCAGCAACTCTTTTATTTTATCAATACTCTCCAGTGCCGCTTTTCTACCCTGTTCAGGATTGCATCCGGCTCCTAATCCCCGTGTAGCGATATTACCCAACTGCAATTTTTCCGGAACCGGACTAATTGCAAGTACCTGTATATCGGTGTTACATATTAAGAAATCGACATCTTTAATGCCCTGACGGTACATTTCACTAACGGCGTTTCCGCCGCCCCCGCCAACTCCTATCACTTTTATGATAGACTTTTTTTGTTGCCAATCAACCGGTAAATATTCACTCATGTTACAAAGTTATGCTTCATTATTCGGATTCTCAAATATTGATCCAATAGAACCTATTACAGAGGGGAGCCTTTTCAATATATTACGCTTTTTCCTTGAAGAGTTCTTAGTCTGATTTACCTTATCAATAGCTTCTGTTACCTCTGCTGTTTGCAACTCCTCTTCTGAGAATAAGGTGTTGATGACCTGGGATTTATATTCAGCTTTGGAGTCTGATTCCAATCCCAGCATTAAAAGGCCAAAAGCTGTTGAAGCGCTTGGCTTGCAAATTTCATAAGCATCATCGTAACTTATGTTATTGATTGGCGAAGCAATTCTTACATCATATCCCGTTTTGAGTTTTACAAACTGTTTGATGTTGGTTAACTGAGAGGTTCCGCCTGTTATTACAATACCTGCCCTTAACATATCCTGATACCCAGAATGTTCAATTTCATACATTACTGCTTCAATAATCTCTTCAACCCGAGCTTCAATAATGCTGGCAATTACTTTGAAAGCAATCTCTCTTGACTCTGAGCCTCCGGGTCCGGGTATGACTACAGTTTTGTTCTCCGGAGCGAATTCGCTGTAGCTTGATCCAAACTGAATCTTTATCTGCTCCGCATTTCTCAGTGATACGCCACATCCCTGCCTAAGATCCTCTGTTATTGAATTTCCTCCAAATGGTATCACTGCTGTATGGCGAATGATATTATTATGGTAAATTATTAAATCTGTCGTGCCTCCTCCAATATCGAGCATTGCAACCCCCAGCTCCATCTCATCCTCTTCAAGAACTGCTTTAGCAGAGGCAACAGGCTCCAGTATATGATCTTTTAAGCGTAGGCCGGTTCTGTTTATAACCAGTTTGCTTTGTTCGATTGAGCTTTCTCTCCCGATAAAGAGCCTGTAATCTCCTTCAATCCTGGTCCCTCTCATACCTACTGCCGTTTCGACACCCATATGGTCATCTACATTGAATGATTGAGGTATGACATGGAGTATCTTTTCTCCGGCAGATACCCTTGTGTTGGACATTTCGTCCATCATCTCCTTAACCTCCTCCTCTGAGATGAGGTCTGCAGACCTTCCTCTGTTTCTGCTTAAACGTGCGGGGTGAGATCTTATATTCATATCTGCAATACCTACATAAACCTCTCTTATCTCAATAGACTCCTCCCGCCTGATATCCTCTACGACAGGTATAAGAGAATCGAGTACGTTTTGAATGTTTACTACCTCGCCTCTAAGAATACCTTTAGATGGAATTTCACGGTAGGCAACTATTTTGTAACCAGAGTCTGTTTTCTCTCCGACCAGGGTGACAATTTTTGTTGTCCCAAGATCAATGGCTGCAACATAATTTTCCATATAATTAGCTTTTTATTTGTTTATTATCTTTTTTTACACACAATATGGTTGCTGAATCGTAAATCTACACCTCTGTAACTCTCCCAGCCGGCTACTGGTAATACCTTTTTATAGAAGGCTTCCAGTTTTTTAAATTTTTGTTCGATACTTTCCGGTTTACCGAACAAAATTTCAATCTTACCTATTCTGGGGGTAAGAATGAGCTCTCCTTTATCATTTACATCAATCTGTTCGATAATTGAGTCCCAAAAGGGATTATCACTCAGGAAGATTCCAAAATCTTTAATTTTTCTGCCCCACTCCTCCTCTTCTTTACACATCCCTTTAAATCCGGGAGGGATATTTAAAGGAATAGATCCAGTAACTATTGGCACATATGAGGTGAATTTCTTCATCAACGGAAAGATATAGACAGTCTCATCTATGTAGAATCCACCGTTTACCGTTTGTAATCTTATTACAGGTCTTCTCTGCTCCACTCTGATTTTTAACTCTCCGCTTCTTGTGGTATAAACTTGTGTGTGTTTAATGGCTGTTTCTCTGTCAAGCCTCTGTTCGAGTTCGTTTTGATTGATATGCCTGATTTTACTCTCTTTTTCTGTAATTCCTTCAATTTTTAACAACTCAACTATCTCTTGGCAGGAAATGAAGCGATTGATATTACTGTCAACAATTGTTATATTGATTTTTTTACAAATCAAATCATTCATCTCCTTTGATGAAAGCTTTGATGAATAGAAGAGATAAGCCGCAGGTATTGCAGTTAACACCAGATATCCAAAATATGAGAGAATCTTTTTAAACATTATATCTCTTTTTCAGATAATTAGTTATTGGCTCTACATAATGGTCAATGTCACCCGCTCCGAATGTAATTAATACATCTATCTCTATGTTATCAAGCTCTGCCATCAGCTCTGTGTCCTTCAACATTCTCTTATCGCCAATCTTAACGTCATCATATATTAATTTTGAGGTGACTCCTTCTATGGGCTTTTCCCTTGCGGGGTATATATCCAAAAGTATCAAAGAGTCCAGCCCCGAAAGAGTAAAGGCGAAATCCTTTGCAAAATCTCTGGTTCTGGTATATAGATGCGGTTGAAAAATTGCTGTAAGTTTTCTTGAGGGATACATAGTTCTTATTGAACTGATTGCAGCAGAAATCTCACTCGGATGATGTGCGTAATCATCAATGTATGAGCATTTAGAGCTGTTAATCCTGATATCAAAGCGTCTTTCCACCCCCTTAAATGAGCCAAGCGCCTTTTTAAGTTTTTCCGGCGTAACTCCATTAAGTAAGGCGATAGCAGACGCAGCTATACAATTCTCTACATTAATCCATCCGGGAATGCCGAGAGTACACTCTTTTATTACACCACCGGGATAGTTTAGATCAAAAAGGTAATATCCTCCGTTAAAGACAGTGATATTTGAAGCATAGTAATCACTCCTGTTTCCGTAAGAGTACCTTAGAACCTTTGCCTTGGTTCCCGATAACACACTCTCGTCTATGTTATCTTTTAAAATAATAGAGCCCCCCGGTTTGACCTGTAATATAAATTCTTTAAAAGCTTCTCTGTAAGCTGTTATCTCTTTATAGATATCCAGATGGTCGGGGTCGATTGAAGTAACAATGGCATAATCCGGCCATAATTGCAGAAAAGATCTGTCAAATTCATCGGCTTCTGCTACCAATAACTCATTTTTACTAAGAAGCAGATTGGAGTTGTAGTTTTTTGATATACCTCCCAGAAATGCGGTGCAACCTATACCAGAATCCTGCAATATGTGAGCCAGCAGGGTAGAGGTAGTTGTTTTTCCGTGTGTGCCGGCCACAGCGAGAACCTTTCTGGACAAGGCAATCTCTCCTAAAGCTTGAGACCTTTTGATTAATTTTACACCCTCTCTTTTAAAGAAGTTAAGCAGCCTGGAGTTTACAGGTATTGCCGGAGTGTATATGACTTTGATGTCAGGCAGACACTCACTAAATTCTTTGGGTATACTCTCTTCACTGTCAGTATAAA
>CAYZPF010000108.1:0-7709 GCA_964479995.1 uncultured Muribaculaceae bacterium
AGGTAACAAGGCATACTCTAAGGGCGATATTGAGAAGGCAGAAGTTGAATACAGAAGGGCGTTGGAGCAAAATCCACACTCAATTTTTGCAAAGTATAATTTGGGAAATGCCCTTTATAAAAGGGGGAACTCTGAAGAGGCCGAAAAAGTAACAGCTCCCGTTAAAGATTCAGTAGATAATGACTCAGTAAAATCAAAGCTGCTTCATAACCTTGGTAACTACTCATTAGATCAAAAAAAATATGAAGAGGCCATTGAGAATTACAAAAATTCTCTGAGGATAAATCCGAATGATTTTGAAACGAAATCTAATCTTGCTTATGCCCAAAAAATGCTAAAAGAGCAGCAGGATCAGGACAATAAAGATAATAAGGAGAACAAAGACAATAAGGATAATAAGGACAATCCGGAGGATAAGGATGATAAACAGGATCAGAATAAGGATGACCAACAGAATCAGCCGCCTCCCAATATAACGCCTCAGGCAGCCCAACAAATGCTTCAGGCTATTCAGAATAAAGATAAAGAGACTCAGGAAAAGGTGGAAAAAGAGAAAGCAAAAATGTTAAAAAGAAAACAGAAAGAGAAAAATTGGTAACAGGCATATTTATGAGAAATCCAGCTAAAATATATAGTTTTATAAGGAAGAGGTTAGGAATATCGATTACGCTTTTACTGCTGCTTACTCTTAATAACTTATATGGTCAGGCATCTATGAGTGTGGATGTGCCAAGGGTTGTTGAGAGTGGAGAGAGCTTTAGGCTTGTATTTACCGTTAATGCAGAGGCAACCAATTTTACTTTACCTCAATTACCGGATTTTGACATTCTGGCAGGACCTTCTCAGTCCAGAATGAGCAGTGTTCAGGTTATTAATGGAAAGAGAACGGAGAGTATTCAGATAAGTTTCACATATGTTTTGCAGGCTAAGAGAGAGGGGAAATTTACAATACCGGGCGCTTCGGTATCTGTTGAAGGCAAAACAATCACCTCTTCTCAGGCCGGGATAGAAGTTATAAAGGGTGATAGCTCTGTAAAAAAGGTCGAGGGAGACAGTCAATCGACAGGAGTTGACAGTGAAGATATCTTTTTAAAATTATCGGTTAGCAAGAGCAGAGTTGTGAAAGGTGAGCATTTAATTGCAACTCTTAAGTTATATACAAGGGTGCCTATTGCAGGATTTGAAGATGTTCGTTTTCCCCCATTCAACGGTTTCTGGAGCCAGGAAGTTGAAACTCCTCAAAATGTAGAGTTTGTGAGAGAAAGTGTTGACGGTAAGATATACAACGCAGCACTGTTGAGAAGGTATCTGCTTTTACCTCAACAAAGCGGAACGCTTACTATTGATCCGGCCGAGATGGTATGTAAGGTGCAGGTGAGAACTGCTACCGGTTCTTCCAGATCAATTTTTGACGATTTCTTTGATTCATATCGCAGCGTTAGCAAAAGGGTCTCCACATCGGCTATCAGGGTGGTTGTAGATCCATTGCCCGCCGGAGCGCCCTCCTCATTCGGCGGAGCTGTGGGAGAGTTTTCAATGTCGGCAAAACTTTCTAAAGACAGTGTTAATGCTAATGAGGCGTTATCAATGATAATCAATATTGCCGGAACCGGAAACATCAACCTTATTGAGGCTCCTGTTATTTCATTTCCTCCGGGTTTTGAGCTTTATGATGTAAAGATTACCGATAACAGCAGTAAAGGGGCAAGAGGTGCAAGTGGTAGTAAAGCATTTGAATACCCTATAATACCACGAGGTCCGGGAGAGTATATCGTCTCTCCTGTAGAGTTTTCCTACTATGATATAAATAAAAAGAGATACGTTATTTTAACATCTAAAGAGTTTAAAATCAAGGTAGGACAAGATGTTTCGGGAGTTGCCGGTCATCTTGGAGGTACATTGCCTTTTGGAGTTACCCAGCAGGCTGTAAGAAGTATAACAGACGATATACGATATATCCATACCGCATCTCCGTTACTAAGGAGAGGAGCTCTGTTCTTCTTTGGTTCATATACCTATTTCATATTATTACTGTTGTTGCCTGTTTTTGGTTTTATACTGGAGTGGCTGCTATCAAAACGGGTTGAAAGGAACAGAGATGTTGCAGGTAAAAAGAGCAGACGTGCAAATAAGATTGCCCGTCAAAGGTTAAAAAAAGCAGAACTACTGCTTAAACAGAGGTTATACAGTGCATTCTACGAAGAGCTACACAAAGCTGTTTTGGGTTATATCTCCGACAAACTCAACTTTTCATTATCAGATCTTTCCAGAGATAAAATAAAAGAGGAGCTACTTTTAAGGAAAGTTGGAGACGAACATACGGAGGAGTTTCTTTCACTTCTCGAACAGTGTGAATATGCAAGATATGCTCCTGATCCCGGGGATGGCGAAATGGATAAGAACTACACAAGAGCTATAAAGCTTATCTCCGAAATGGAACTCTGATAATTATATGTTAAAAGTGTGAATATTTATATATGAGAAGAGGTGTTTTAATAATTTTGTTACTGGCTGTTGCATTCCAAGGATTGAGTATGAGCCAGGACAATATGAGTATGGAAGAGTTGTGGGGCGCGGCCAATACCAATTATGCAGAAGCCAGATTTGAAGAGGCTTTGAAAGGCTATACAGCTATATATGAGCAAGGATACGTTTCAGAACCTTTAATGTACAATATTGCTAATTGCCATTTTAAGCTTAGAAACTGGGGTAAAGCAATTCTTTATTACGAAAGAGCTCTTAAAATCAATCCGGGGAATAAAGACGTAAAGAATAATCTTAAATTGGCAAAAGATTTTGCAGTTGATAAGATAGAGGAGCTCCCTGAGTTTGTGCTTACAACCTGGGTACGTGATAGCAATTACCTTCTTAAGTCGGACACCTGGGCATATCTCTCTCTTACCTTCTTTTTGCTATCAGTTTTATTATTGCTTAATTTCAGGTACGGAAGAAGTTCAGTAAGAAGGAAGGCATCATTCTTTCTTTCAATGGCTTCTCTCTTAGTTGGTATCATATTTACACTCTTTGCCTGGAGTCAAAGGAGCGCTTACCATCGCAGAGATACGGCAATAGTTATGATGCCGGTAAGCACGGTAAGAAGCTCTCCCGATATCTCTGGCAATACTCTTTTCATTCTTCACGAAGGAACCAAAGTTAAGCTGATAGAACAACTCGGAAGCTGGAAAAGAGTTGAGCTCTCCGACGGCAGACAGGGCTGGATCTCGGAAGGTGATATCGAAATGATATAGTCTTTACCTTAAAAGCTCTTCCAAAGTAGTTGAAGTTTCGGTTTTTTCATCGCGGTATTTTATTATGACCGGACAGTAGAGGTGTACTCCTGCCTCTTTACCGTACCCCGATGTTATCGGGCGGCTGCCTGCTATTATAACTGCTCCTTTTGGAACAATAAGCGGTTTATTATCGCTCTTTCTGATAAATTCTCCAGTAGTGTTGTCATAAAGCGGTGTGGAGGAGTTTAAGATCACTCCGGTCCCAATAACTGCCCTCTCTTTCACAATAACCCCCTCATAGATGCCGCAGTTTCCTCCAATGAAGACATTATCTTCTACTATAACCGGCATTGCTGTTACCGGCTCTAAAACTCCGCCTATCTGCGATGCCGCCGAAAGGTGCACCCCTTTTCCTATCTGGGCGCAGGAACCTACAAGTGCGTGAGAATCAATCATGCAACCGGTATCAATATAAGCTCCGGTATTTATATAAGCAGGTGGCATAATTACCGTGCCTTTTGATACATAGGCCCCTCTTCTGACCGAGGAGCCGCCGGGCACCATCCTTATGTTGTCTTCCTTATTAAAAATTCTGGCGGGATAGGTGTTTTTGTCAAAAAAGGGGTATGATGCGCCCTTGTACTCCTTAACCACTCCATACTTGAATCCTAAAAGTATTGCCTCTTTTACCCAGGAGTTTATTACCCACTCTCCGTCAACCGGGTCAGCAACCCGTAGAGCGCCTTTTTCAAGTAAATCCCTCACTTTGTAAAAGAGATCCAATGCCTTATCACTATCAACGGTTTGTGACACCTGTTCAAATTCATCTTTTAATATACTGATATCCATTATTCATACTATTTTAATTATTAAATCAACTCATACTATCTTATTGATCTATTTTGATATTTCAAGCTCCTTTAAGAGATTCGCCATTAGAATATCTGTTTGTGGCAGAGAGGTTGTCAATGGCAGTCGCAATCTGTTTTTAATAATTCCAAGTTGTGAAAGTGCCGATTTTACTGGAATGGGATTGCTCTCTACAAAACAGCCTTTGAAGAGTGGCATAAGGCGGTGGTGCAATGTTGCCGCTTCGGCCGTCTTGCCTTGCGCAAGCAGAGAGGTTAATTCGGATACAAGCCTGGGGGCAACGTTTGAAGCTACGCTTATTACCCCTTTTGCTCCGGTACACATTAGCGGAAAGGTCTCATCATCATTACCGGAGAGTACACTGAATCCTTCCGGCGACAAGCGAATAATTTCACTTATTTGTGCATAATTGGCCGATGCCTCTTTTGTGGCTATGACATTTTTTAATTGTGCTACCTTTAGAGTTGTCTCTGCTGTCATATTAGTTACTGTTCTTCCGGGCACATTATATAGAATAATGGATGTTGAGGTGGACTCCGATATGGCTTTGAAGTGCTCATAAATCCCTTGCTGTGTGGGTTTATTGTAATAAGGCACTACCACCAGGTAGGCGTCGGGATTGTATTTTGAAAGCAGCTTTATATTTGTAATTACATCTTTAGTGTTGTTAGAGCTGGCGCCTGCCACTACAGGCAATCGTCCGCTGTTTACCTCTGTGGTTATAGAAAGGATTCTCTCTTTTTCATAATTGTCAAGAGTAGGGGTCTCTCCGGTTGTTCCGAGTGGCACCAGAAAGTCTATTCCTCCCTCTATCTGTCTTACCACCAGTTGATGAAATGCTTCGTAATCAATTTCGTAATTGTCTGTAAACGGGGTAATAAGCGCCGTTCCGCTTCCTTTAATCTCTTTCATAGTTAACTGTTTTTTTAAATTGTTCTTTCAAAATTGTTCTGAAGTCGTAAACTCCTTTTATCTGTACGCTCCATAAGGCAGCAGCTACAGCGCCCTCTGCAAACCCTCGCCTGGAGAAAGCCTCATGTTCTATGACAATCCTGTCATTTTCCGATTCGAATCCTACTTTATGAATTCCGGGGATATAGCCACTTCTTACCGATTGAATATCTACGCTTTTAGTACTCTCTTTTTCAACTATCTCTCTTAATGTGGAGGCTGTTCCAGATGGACTGTCTAATTTGAATTTATGGTGATATTCAATTATATAAGGGTCATATTGAACAGGATGGGCTGTGAGTCCGGATGCCACTCTGGCTATTTCAAAGAAGATATTAACCCCTATGGAGAAGTTGCTTGCATAGATCATTGTTTTACCTCTCTCTGTAAAATAACTGGTAACTTCATCTTTAATATCGTTCCATCCTGTAGTTCCTACAATCGTAGCTTTAAAATTATCGGCAATGAAACGGTAATTGTTCCGGAAAGCCGAAGGGGTTGTAAAATCGATACAGATTGAATCTGCTGCTATTGATGTGTCAAAACTTTGAATCTCTTCTGTGGTAAAGAGAGTCACATCATCTCTCTTTTCAAGTATGGAAAAGATCTCCTTTCCCATCTTTCCGAATCCGGATATTACTATTTTCATCATTCAAAAAATTCTTTATGCAGTGAATTTACTACGGTTTTGAGTTCATCTCTCTCAACTACAAAGCTTATGTTTACATCTGATGCGCCCTGGCTTATCATAGTTATATTATAGTCGCTTATGGCTCCAAAGATTTTCTTTCCTAATCCCTTTGTCACTCTTAAATTCTTACCGACAATTGAGACTTGCGACTTGTCAAATGAAACTGAAACTTTGGCAAAAACAGAGAGTTCATTGATAATCTCTTCCAGATTTTTATCTGAATCAACCGTTAAGGAGACGTTGACCTCCGATGTGCTGATGAGATCTACAGAGGTTCCGTATCTGGCAAAGATGTCGAAGAGACGGGAAAGGAATCCAAAGGTGTTGAGCATCTTCATTGAGAAAATATTAATAACTATTATATGCTCTTTAAAGGAGATTGCCTTTACCCCGCACTCTTCAATTTTGTCATCTTTGAGAATGACCGTACCGGTGCCTGAAGGTAATAATGAGTTGAGAACTCTCACCGGTATGTTTTTTTCAACAGCCGGCTGAATTGTTGCCGGATGGAGGACCTTTGCTCCAAAGAATGCAAGCTCTGCTGCTTCACTAAAAGAGATTACAGAGATGCTCTTTGTCTTAGCAACGTACTTTGGATCGCATGTATGAATACCATCTACATCTGTCCATATCTCAATCTCCTCTGCATTTATTGCCGTACCTATCAAGGTCGCAGTGTAATCTGAACCTCCTCTTCCCAAGGTAGTGCCGGTACCATTGCTTGTGGCTGCGATAAAACCTTGTGTTAAGATTACATCTTTGCTTAGGAATTCGCGGTTTAAAAACTCGCGTACCCTTTGGTTTGTGATATCTATCTGAGGTTCGGCTTTAAGATATTTGGAATTAGTGATTATGAGCTGACGGGCGTCGGCAAGAGTACATCTGAAACCACTGTTGGTGAATACTCTATAAATGATGTTTGAAGAGAGGAGCTCTCCAAAAGAGAGGATTTTAGCCAGAGACATTTCTGAAAGTTCTTCCAGTATGGAGATTACTTTTACTATCTCTGTAAGCTTTGAAAAAAGCGCTTCTATGCTTTGTGCAGATTCCTCTGATAAACGGGTGTTACTTCCCAACAGTTGATGCACGACGGCAACATGTCTTTTCTCTAGCTCTGTTATTTGTTCTGTTGCCTCCTCTACAGCCCCTTTTAAAGCAAGCTCTGCAATCCTTGTTAGAGTGTCGGTAACTCCTGAGAGCGCCGATACTACCACAACGGGTTTTAGTGGCAGCCTCTCTCTTATAATCTCTGTTACCCTCGCTATTGCCTGGCTGTCCTTGACGGATGTGCCGCCAAATTTCATTACAATCATATTAGTTAAGCTCTTGGTTTAAGATTGTAAAAATCGCTTTAAGATCTGCAACAGCTTTGTTAATATCTTCAATATTGATATATTCTTCATCTGTATGGGCAACCTTAATGGTACCTGGCCCATACATAAGGCATTTCCCCAGATTGTAAAGGCAGGGAGCATCGCTTCCAAAAGCTACCGTATTGCTTTCAAAACCCTCTAAATAATGGAATCTCATTGGGTTATCCTCTCTGATTTTTGTGATTGTAATTTGTGAGCCGGATATGCTTTGCAGAATCTGTTCTACAACTGAATGGGATGCGAAAGTGGTCCTGAAATAGAGTTTGAAGGTGACCAAATCTGATAATACATTGTGGACATTGTTTGAGGAGAGCATGCCTATGTTGAACGTTGTATTGCCCAAAAGAGGGTCGGCGGGAAAACCGGCTTTTGAGAGCCTGTTTAGGAAGAGCCTCATGCGTTCAACAGCGTCGTCCCCAAGCTGGGGATACCCCGAATGGGCGCTTATCCCGTCTATTCTAACCTCGTACAATTGAATCCCTTTGCCGGCTTTAATTAATCTGTTCTCTGTGGGCTCTCCAACTATTACATATTCACATCCTGTTATCAGTTCATTTGCTAATTTTGCCCCTTTTGAACCAACCTCTTCTCCGG
>CAYZPF010000109.1:0-7703 GCA_964479995.1 uncultured Muribaculaceae bacterium
TTCATTTTCTGCTATTATCAGGTACATCTGAGTAGTCTTCATACCAACAGTATTCCAACCTGAATTAAGATCATAGGTAAAAGTGTAGTCAATACCTATATATGCAAGACCCATTCCCATCATATTATCATACATCATACGGTCAGTGGCTATTTTGTCACGGCTTGCATGTCCCGTTTCAAATGCATTCCACGCTTCGGTAGTGATAGCGTCAAAAGACTCCAGATAATATGTAAAGAAGTAGTCCTCTTCACATTTCAAAGGAGTGCGTAAAACAGTAGGATAAGAGCCACCCAGAATCATTCCTGTGGTGGTGATAAGCATCTGGTTGTAGTCGTTTACTATATTGTTTATGGCTAAAGCCTGCTGTGCAGTAGTTGCAGCATCGTCAAACCGCTGCATACTCATTAGTGCCAAAGCCTTGGCGGCATAAGCTGCTGGTTTGTTAATACGCATACGGTTAACTGCCTGTACAGGAAGAGCATTAAGCTCAATAGCAGCATCAAGATCTGCAATTATGTTTTCATAAACCTCTTTTACACTCTTTTTCTCTGAAGGAATTGTCAAATCCCAATCCTCTTTCATATAAGGTATTCCGGGGTCTGTTTCAGCTGTTACGGGGTTGTAGGCTTTAGCAAATTTATTGACCAGCAGATAGTGGAAATAGGCCCTTAGTACCAATGCCTCGGCTTTTAACTGTTTTTTTACTGTTTCCGGGCCTGCTGCTGCATCTGCCAATGCGATAATGGGATTGGAGATTTTGCCAATCACTCCGTACCATCCTGCATAATCGGCATCAGATGTGGTTAGTTCAGCCATTTTATCCTGATTTGCCACATCCCAGGTAATAAGAATCACAGAAAGGGTTTTATTTGGCTTGCTGATCATAGAAGGTACATTTTCGAAAGCATAGATGATATCCCCGGCTATATGACGCATATCATTAACACGCATATAAAATTCATTGTTGAGCAACATCTCCAACTCGTCAGTTGTAGAGAGTAGGTTTTTCCCTTTGGGCTTAACATCGGTGAAATCCGAGCAAGAGCCTGCAAGAAGGGCAACCACGAGAAACAAACTATATATAATTTTTTTCATATTCAAATTCATTATTATAAGTTAATATTAACTCCAAGGATGTATGAACTTGGATTGCGAATTCCCAAAGTTTCCGGGTCAACACCCACTTTGTTCTTTACCCATAGATATTTAGGATTGTCTATCTGGAAACGAAGACTAATTCTATTTATCCCTTTTACTCTTAGAAAACCATCCGGCAGATCGTAACCAAAAACGATATTACGAATTTTAAGAAAGGCACCGTCATGCACAGAAATATCAGAATATCTTGGTTCACTTCCAAGTGAAGTTGATGCATAACGGCCTATGCCGGGAGTATTTGTTGGATTCTCGGGTGTCCACGCATTGAGGAAATAACTCGAAATAGCAGAATAGGGAACATCGAATGTTTCAACCTCTGCAAGAGCACGTATTTTATGACCTCCGTAATATGTCATCAGGAGACTAAGGCTAAAGCCTTTCCATGCAAAACGGTTATCTATACCCATAACCACTTTAGGTTCACTTTGTCCGGAATATTCCATTATATCGATACTCTTACTTGAAGCATTGTGAGTTTTACCGCCATCTTCTATGTGCCATAGAGTTTGACCCTCCTGACCGATTTCATCGCTAATCCCTGCAAAACGCCAGGACCACATTGCGCTTGTCGGATAACCTACCCTAAATGGATTGGAGAGTAACTGATAGGCTAAAGTTGAAGGATTCTCTACATCTGTAACTTTATTATTATTGTAAGCGAAAGTTAACCCTGTTGTCCAACTAAAATCTTCACGCTTTAGCTGACGGAACCAATCATAAGTTGCTGCTATCTCTATACCTTTATTGTGCATACTGGCCATATTTACAAACATAGAGGTAAATCCTGTTGTTGGATCGAGAGTTTTATTAGAAAAAATATCTTTACCTACTTTACTGTAGAGATCAACTGCTCCGCGCAAACGATTATTAAACAAAGAATAGTCAAATCCTAAGTTGGTAGTTATACTCTGCTCCCATTTAAGATTAGGATTTGCAGGACTTTGAACCTGCCCATAGGGTAAGTTTGTGTAGCTATTCATTCCGGTTGAAGTTGCTGTTAAATAGCTGGTTGCGCCTTGATATATATTGCCCGTTACACCATAACTTATACGTAGTTTTAGGAAATCTACCCAAGTAGAACTTTTTAAGAATGATTCGTTATGTATATTCCAACCGGCACCTACAGACCAAAGTGGTTTGCCACGAAACTTAGCATTTAAACCATAAACATCTGCGTAGTCTTTTCTAAAGGAACCAAAAATATTGTATTTATCATCATAAGTATAGGTAAGATTTGCATAGCCTGATGCAAAACGGTGAAATTGTTCCACTACTATTCCCATTCCGTCACGAAGATATGGATTGAAAACGAACTGGTTTGCAGGGTAGCCACCAGAGCTGGCCATAAAGTATGGGCTGTATCTCATAAGACTTAGTTCGCCAAAATTTATTGTATGGGTAGAACTGCTTTGCAGTTGCTCATCATAACCTAAAATTAATGCTTTAGTTCCGTTGTTTTTTGTTTGGCGAAATTCAAAACCTGCTAAAGTAGCTATCGCATGCTTGCCAAAAGTATTGATATAGTCGACCTGACCACGGCCTGTCCAATACCTTCCGTCTGTATTTGTTGTGCGTAACATACCTCCTGAACGTGGAGTGAGATAGGTAATCTTTCCGTCTTTCAATACTGTAAACGCATTCCTTATTGAACGAGAAACGTGACTCTCCCCATTCGCCAGCCAGTTAGTTGTAGTATGCTCAGTTTCATATATATACTGAACATTAGCTGTAAGGCCTTTAATAATCTTAAAAAGCAGATTGCCATGATAGCGAACATTTTGACGGTCGGTGGTCTGAACATTGTTGTCGAATTCATCTATGGTATTAATTCCCAGGTCATGTATCCCCTCTGCTCCTTTTGCACTCCAGTACTGGTTTCCGTTATACCATGAATAAAAGAGATTCGGGTTGCCCTGATCATCATAAAAACTTTCGTATGCAGCAAAAGCCCAGGGATTCTGATGGTCAGCGTTATAATCGTAACCGGCCTCTTTGGTCTTTCCATAGATTCCGTTAATATTAAAAGTTGCAGTGAGCCATGTGGCAATGTCATAAGAGCCTTTATAGTTGATATTAAGGAAATTCTTACCTGCATTGATTATTCCTACGTTATCTGTCTTATAGTTAAATATCAGGTTACTCTGGAATTTATCGGAGCTACTGCGCATTGCAAGGTTATACTGTTGGAGTGCATGGCGTTTGTAAATAGCCTCTCCGTACTCTTTGGCAAAATTGTTTTTCTTAAGGCCGTTCAAAAGAGTAGTGAGCTGGTCCCGGCTTATCTGACCTTTTGCCAGTTGGTAATACCCATATTGTATTGGAGATATTCCACCTGCTCCGTTCTCAATACCTGACTCTGTACTACTTATGGGGTTGCTGATTTCACCATCATTGTTAAAGTAATAGTATTCCCAGAAATCAGACTCAACTTTCACCTGCTGCTCTGCATTCATGAAAAAGTTAGCACCATAGTCCATATTTCTCTTGTCGTAAAAGGTAAGATTTGTTGAAAAGTCAATGTCAATTTTCCCCTTCTTTTTTGCATTTTTAGTTGAAACCACAATAATGCCGTTAGAAGCACGGGCACCGTAGATAGCTGTTGAAGCTGCATCCTTCAATACGTTTACGCTTTCTATATCGTACGGGTTCAAATCTTCAATTCTACCTTCAATGGGCATACCATCAACAACCAAAAGCGGATTGGTCTCTGCATAAAGAGAGCTAGTACCTCGAATGGTGGTTTTACCGCCGTAAGTGCTTAAACCTGCTATGCGTCCTTCAAGATTACTCAAGATATTTGGGGTATAACGTTCTTCTATCTTTACAGATGAAATGGAAGAGATAGCTCCTGTTACTTTCTCTTTAGGCAGGTCTTGATATCCTGTAACAACAACATTCTCAAGGAAAATAGCGCTTGGCGCCAAAACAACATCCAATAAGGCTCCCTTTCCAATTATCACCTCTTTCTCCTCCATCCCAATAGAGCTAAAGATAAGAATATCTCCCTCTTTTGCTTCAATTTGGAATTTACCATTGATATCGGTTGGAACAATCTTATTGTTGCTTCTATTCCTTACAGTTACACCGGGAAGAGGATCACCCGTATCATCAGCGACTACTCCTGTAATAAATGTCACTTTCTCCTGCTGTTTTGCAGGTGTGAGTGCTGCCGGAGTAAGAGCAATGTTTTTCCCCTCAATTTTGTAACTTATCTTCAAATTTTCGAAGAGCTGATTAAGTGCAGCAACAAGAGTTTTGTTTTCGCATTTGAAAGTTACCGGATGATTTATCTCTTTTAGCATTTCCGAATAGACAAATTTATAATCGGTTGCCTTAGTGATAGCCTCCAATACCTCTTTAAGAGGTCTCTCTTTCATATCTAATGTTATACTATTTTGTGCTATAACAGTTAGAGAGAATAGTGAAAAAAACAAGACAGCAATAAATCTGTGCCCTGTTTGTAAATAATTTAAGATTTTACTCATATGAATTTAAAATTAGGTTACATTACTATAACAAATAAGTTGCAGCCTATCCCTAAACTTTAAATTCTCCTCTTTTTTAAATAAACGATATTATTTTCGATTATATAATCGACCGGAGAGGTGAATTTGATCAATTCTAAAATCTGTACCAATGATTCTGAATTAAAAGAGCCTGTATATTGATGTTTCATAAGAGAGTTATCTGTAACTACAATTTTAGCCCCATGCCATCTCTCCAACATCTTAATAACCTCATTCATGGGTGTCTCTTCAAAGAGAAGCTCTCCCCTTCTCCAGGCTATTTTTTTTGTAGTATCGGCATTATGGCTAATTACCTCTTGACCGCTTCTTACAAAATCCTTATCGAAAATTACTGTCTCATTTGGAATCATCTCAATTGTACGCTGTTCAGACTTACCACCCCTAACCATAATCTCCTTCTCTAATTCAATCTTACCCGAAAAGAGTGTTGCCTGCTCCGAATCATCATTGTTATATGATTTAACATGAAACTTAGTCCCTAATACTTTTATCTTCATCCCCTTAGATGTGGTAACTATCATTGGCCAATCACTATTCTCCTTCACATGGAAAAAACCCTCGCCTTCAAACATTATCTCTCTGGATTTTACAGAAAAGTGTTCCGGATATACTATCCTGGAGTCGGAGTTTAACCATACAACCGTGCTATCTTCAAGTACAATCTTGCCTTTTACTCCCCTTTCTGTATAAAAAGTATTGATCACCTTACTTTTAGGAGGGTGACTCATTGCAATTAAATCTGTAGCCACCTCTTTGTTATTAAATTGATAGATATTAAGTAAAACAGATAGCATTAGCAGTAAAGAAGCAGCAACAGTTGTAATTATATAAAATTTTGTTACCCTTTTTTTATTTGTATTACTATAAATCTGGCTGAGTTTCTCTTTTATCTCCTCTTTTGTAAAATATTGAAGTCCCTCTCTACTAAGCTCTTGAGAAGCAAAGAGATTTAAAAGATTAATATAGTAGGATCGGTTATCTTCACTCTTGCCAATCCACTCATTGACCTCCTCACGCTCACTTTCTATCGTCTCTCCTCTAATATTTCTAATCAATAATCTTTTATTCATGTCTGGCACTATCTTTTCTATATTTAATTATCTATTATTAAGCCCTTTTTTATATTCTTTTCAGGAAAATAATCTTTTAGATTTTTTCGTAAAACTCTTAAAGCCGACATTATTCTATACTCCACAGTCTTTACAGAGACCCCCTTCATCTTCGCAATCTCTTCATTCATCTTACATCCATAACGACTCAACTGGAAGAACTCCTTTGTCTTTGCCGGCATCTCATTTAAACTCTTCTGCACAATGTTTTCTATCTCCTTAAAGCTTATCTCATTCATTATGTTATTTTCCAACGCTTTAACTGTTACCATCAACTCCTTACTTTTAAGATTATCTTTATGTTTTGTCATAATAATCTCTCTGTTAAGATAGTTTATCGTCTTATTCTTAGCCACAAAGAGCAGATAAGGAAGAGGCGTTCTATCCTTATCAACCTTCGGCAGGTTCTCCCAAAAAGCTATAAATGTGTCCTGCACCAAATTTTCTGCCGCGTGCCAATCTCTGCAATAACGATACACATACACCACAACCCGCTCATAATAAGTATTAAAAGCGCTCTCAAAAAATTCCCGCTCAAAGGATTCTTTAAGTTTGGTCATATAAGTCTCTGTTGTCAAGTTTTTACTCCATTGACAACCCTCTATAATAGTAACAAATTACAGAGAGCTATCCCTAAATAGAACTATCTCTACAACTTTACTTGTTTAGCTCCAATATCTGGACTTTATTTGCACCGTCGGTAGATTCCCATTTTTGATATCCCTTTTTACTCTGCGTAATAATCCAGGTTTTACCAAAATCAGACCCTTCACTCTCTATTGTTACAAATTTCCCCTCATCGCTCCATATCCATTTAAAGGGAATCTGATCTCTGTTATTTACTCCAAGAACAGTGTATTTTACATCCTTAATACCACTAAAATCTTTTTTAAACTTAATAGTACCAATATTATTTAATATTATTCCATCTTCTCCCGGAGTGGTTATTTCAAAACGTTGAACATTCCATGTACCTACCAGGATATGGGAGCATGCCGAGAGGGAAAATGCTACCAAAGCAATTATTGAAAGTTTAATTATTTCTGTTTTCATCTTTTATCTTTTTTGTAAATATAGTTATTTTTTATTTAATTGGCTTATCTAAAAGAAGATTCCGCCTCTTTGGTTATATTTGTAAAAACATCTAAAATGACAATCTCAATTATAGTTGCAATTGCCGATAATGGAGCCATTGGGAAAGGGAATAAATTATTATGGCATATCTCTGAAGATCTCAGATATTTCAAAAAAGTAACCACGGGATATCCCGTAATTATGGGAAGAAAGACATGGGAATCCCTTGGAAGGCCTCTGCCCGGCCGCAGGAATATTGTGATTAGCAGAAGCCTTAAGAGCCTCTCCGGAGCAGAAGTTTTCTCTTCTTTAGAAGAGTCTCTGGAGGTTTTAAAAGATTTTAACGGGGAAATCTTCATTATTGGTGGAGGTGAAATATACAGACAAGCGCTTCCTATTGCCCAAAAGCTATATCTTACCCGCGTTCATATTACTGCCGCCGATGCAGATACCTTTTTCCCTGCAATAAGCCCCGACGAGTGGATTGAGATTGCAAACGAATACCACAAAAAGGGTGAACATTTTGAACACTCTTTTGAATTTACGGTTTTTGAACGAAGAAAAGCTATCTTTAAAACTTTACCTTAGTCAACAAGCGTGTTGACAGATAGTTGCAACAAACTGCGATAGAGTCTCTGAACCTTTTTCAAATCTCTCTGTTTTTATTAAAAACATTCACTAACAATGAAACATATTTTAATATTTGTTCTTGCTGTATCACTCTCATTTACAGGGTGGCCACAGAGCAATCAAAAAGATAACGTTTTAAAAACACAAAAGAGTATGAAAACATTAAATAAGTTTGAATTTCCACAACTACCTTACGCTTACG
>CAYZPF010000110.1:0-7687 GCA_964479995.1 uncultured Muribaculaceae bacterium
TTGCCTCTGTTGGAGCGACTCTTTCAATTATTTCGTTAATTTTTGTTATTGCAGGGGAAGATCCAACAATCTCTGGTATTCTTGATACTCTTCTTTTAAGTGTTTTGGTCTCCTTAACCAAGTTGGTTCTGTCGGTTGCATTCCTCAATGTTATTAGAATCCTGTTAAGATCCAAAGGCTTCTGAATAAAATCAAACGCCCCTTTTTTAATGCACTCTACAGCTGAATCAATTGACCCGTGACCGGAAATCATAATTACAGAGGCCTCTACATTAGCCTCATTCAATTTTTCCAAGAGCTCCATTCCATCCATATTCGGCATCTTTATATCGGAAAAAATCACGTCGTAACTTTCTGAAGTTGCCATCTCAAGCCCTTCGGCACCGTCTGAGGCTAAAGCGACATCATGCCCTTCAAATTCAAGAATCTCTTTAAGCGTATTTCTAATAGATTTCTCATCGTCAATTATCAGGAGTTTCATCTTTTAACTATATTTATTACCATTTTATTATATCCTATCCCTTTCCCCCTTCGAAAAGATGTTTCAATCGTAAAGCAAAGCAGCTTTTTCTGCCATATAACCCTCTTTAAGTGAATAAGATGACTGATAAAGTTCACTTATTTTAAGTTTTCGGATTACAAAATTTACAAAAATACTGCCTAAAACCATATAGTCAACTCTCAATGGCGACATCCCGGCCATCTGCATCCTCTCTTCCCTGTTTGACCTGAGAAGCCTTTCATGTAAAGAGGCGAACAAATCAATTGGCAGCTCTTTTGCCGGAAGTGTGTTGTCATCATCAGGGAAAATAAGCTCCCTAAGGGTATCAAAAGAGCCGGAAGAGCCAATCAGGAGCGCAGGTTGATACTTTTTTGCCTGCTCAAAGAGTGAGACCAGCTTAGATTCCAGGTAGGCTTCATATCTTTCAATTTGAGGCTGTGTAATTGGATCAGAGGGTTCAATCAGTTCCCTCATTCTTATTACACCCAAGGGAAAGCTCTCTTTCCAGTAAATTCTCTTTTTATCGGCAATTATAAATTCGTTACTACCGCCGCCAATATCGAGCATCACTACTTTTTCATCATAGATGAGTATGGATTCTCTTATCCCCTTGTATATAAGCTCTGCCTCTCTGTCGCCCGATATAATCTCCACATCCATATTATAGCGGTTCCTTAACAACTCTGCATACTCCTTTCCGTTAGAGGCATCCCTTATTGCAGATGTTGCAAACGCCTTAATGTGATCTATCTCTTCTCCATTATTTATCCTGGCATACATTTTATCCAAAACATCTATGGATGAAGAGATTGCATCCTGAGTTAATATTCCTGAACGGAAACCTCCCCGTCCAATGTGGTTTCCCTCTTTAATTATCTCTTTTATATCACACTCTCCTTTTGAAATCTGAGCTATCAGTAAGTTAAAAATATTTGTCCCCAGATCAAAAACTGCAATTTTCATCAAAAATATTTTTTCAAAGATAACCCTTTTTACGTATGTTTGTTTATTGTACATATATGAACAGAAGAGATATTATAATTGCCATAGACGGGCACTCATCAACCGGAAAAAGCACCTTAGCCAAGAGAATCGCCCATGAGTATAACCTGATATATGTTGACACAGGGGCTCTCTACAGGGGTATAACTTTTGCTGCCGTTAAGGCCGGAATCGCTCCGGAACAGATACTAAATGACGGCACGGTACTTGGCAAATTATTAGCAGGAGCTAAGTTCCATTTTATTAAGAGAGAGAAAGATGGTGCAAGTGAGCTCTACATGAATGATTTGAACATTGAGAGAGAGATACGAACCCTTGAAGTAGCTTCAAGAGTCAGCCTCTACGCCTCTGTTCCAAAGGTAAGAGAGTATGTTAACTCGATCCTCATGGGATACAGGGAATCAAAAGGAGTGGTGATGGATGGCAGAGATATTGGCACTGTAGTATTGCCCAATGCGCACCTTAAAATTTTCATGACGGCTGATGCTAAGATAAGAGCGCAGCGTCGCTTTCTTGAAAGTCGTAAAAGAGGTGAGAATCCTAACTTTGAAGAGGTGCTTAAAAATGTCAAAGAGAGGGATTTCCTGGATGAAAACAGGGTGGCAGATCCCCTAAGAAAAGCAGAAGACGCCATTCTGCTGGACAACAGTTATATGACAGAAGATGAAGAGATGATATGGATAGAACGGATAATGAAAGAAAGATGGGGTTGACGGTCGAGGTAGATTATAAATCAGGGTTTTGTAATGGTGTAATTAAGGCTGTCAAAGAGGCCGAATCTTATCTTAAAGAGAACTCTGTAGTGCACTCTCTGGGGGCAATAGTCCATAACGATACCGAACTTTCCAGGCTTAAAGCTTTAGGGATGAAGGTTATTTCATACGACGAAATAGAAAAGATGGATAGCTCTGTGCTTTTCATAAGGGCCCATGGCGAGCCGCCCTCTACATATGAGCAGGCCAGAAAGAAGGGGCTCACAATACTTGATTGTACCTGTCCTGTAGTTCTCAAGCTACAGGAAAGAATACGTAAGGGTTATGCAGAGGTGAAAGAGCGCGGCGGAACCCTTTTAATATTTGGAAAGAGAGGCCATGCAGAAGTTAACGGCCTTATAGGACAGGTGAATGGAGATGCTATAGTTGTTGAGAAGACAACAGATATGGTTCAAGTTGATTTTAAAAGACCTGTAACAATCTTTTCACAAACTACAAAGGATCCTGAAGAGTATTCAAATATTATCTCATTTATTGAAAAAAGAATAGCAGAAGAGGGAGGTGATCTTCAAAATTTCAAACACCACAATACTATTTGCAGGCAGGTCTCTTCCAGACATCCGCACCTTAAACAGTTTGCTTTCAAACACTCTGTAATAATCTTTGTGAGCGGTAAAGAGAGTTCCAATGGCAAAGTACTTTTCGAAATCTGTAAATCTGTAAACAACAGATCATATAAAGTCGAAAATTTTGAAGAGATTGATCCTGAATGGTTTAATAAAGAAGAGAGCGTTGGTGTTTGCGGAGCTACCTCCACACCAATGTGGCAACTCGAAGAGATAGCACAAAAACTTAGAGAACTTTAGTAAATGTATGGAAAGCTCTCCACGGCTCTATGCAACAGTAATTCTCCCGTTGAGAATATCCCGTGTAATCTCTTATGCGGTCCCGGGAGTCTATTCGCATTCTGTTAAAAGGGGCTCTTTTGTTAAAGTGATTTTTTCTGGCAAAGAGTACACCGCTGTTGTATTGGCTATATCATCTAAAGCCCCAGATTTCAGGGGAGAGATAAAAGAGTTAGAACCACTGAAAGAGCTTAAGCCGGTTTCGGAAATTGAGTTAAAACTCTGGATCTGGATGGCAGATTATTACATGTGTACTTTAGGTGAAGTATATAAAGCTGCAATACCCGGAAAAATTACAGATACGTCAGGTAAAAGGAGAAAAGAGGCAGAGCCCTGGGAGGGTGAAGAGAATGCCATAAGGCTTACTGCCCCTCAACAAAAAGTGTATGAAGAGATTGGAATATCTCTGAAAGAGAGAGTTCCAACCCTTTTAAGAGGCGTAACAGGATCTGGAAAGACTGAAATATATATAAAACTTGCGCAAGCTGCCTTAACAAACGGGGGTAATGTTCTTTTTATGGTCCCAGAAATTGCAATAAGCCGCCACTTGAACGAAAGGCTCTCACGTTTTTTTGGAGAGCGGTTGCTGGTCTATCACTCCGGACAAACTTCTGCAGCAAAAAGAGAGGTTTACAAAGCTCTAAAAGCAGGAGAGAAGAATTTTATTGTGCTTGGATTGAGATCTTCCGTCTTTCTACCTTTCAACAGTCTGGACCTTATCATAATAGATGAAGAGCACGACTCTTCTTACAAACAAGAAGATCCCGCTCCAAGATACAATGGGAGAGACAGTGCGCTGATGCTTGCCAGGCTTCACTCGGCCGGGGTGGTACTGGGTTCTGCAACGCCTTCGCTGGATAGCATATACAACGCCTTCACAGGCAGATATAAATTGATTGACCTTAAAGAGAAATACTATCCTTCTGAAGAGCCGGTTGTTGAGATTATTGACACTTTAAAAGAAGAGAAAAGGGGGACGATGAACGGGTTGTTTTCCAAAAAAGCGATCGAGGCCATAAAAGAGACCCTTGAAAGAAGAGAGCAGGTCCTAATATTCCGGAACAGAAGATCTTACTCTCCAATGGTTCAGTGTACCAATTGCGGAGATGTGCCCATTTGTCTCAATTGTAACGTACCGCTTAATTATCACAAAGGCAAGAGTGTGCTCTCCTGTCACTATTGTAATTATTCAAGGAAATACTACGCAACGTGCCCGGTTTGCGGCACTCCCGGTCTTAAAGAGAGAGGATGCGGAACAGAGATGATTGAGGAGCAGGTACAAGCGCTGTTTCCGGATGCCGTAATTTCTCGTTTTGATTCAGAAACAACCTCTAAAATAAGTGAGCAAAAGCGCATACTAAGAGAATTTGCTGCGGGTAACATTGATATTCTGATAGGGACACAAATGATTAGCAAAGGATTCGATTTTGAGAAGCTCACATTAGTAGTGTTGATTCAGGCCGACAGTATGTTTACCGGAGAAGATTTCAGATCGGGAGAGAGGGCAATGCAGATCCTCACCCAACTTAAAGGAAGAGGAGGCAGGAGGTCAAACAGAAGTTATCTCATTATTCAGACCTCACGACCCGACAACCCCGTTTACCGGGCTTTTGAAAGAGATGACGATAACATTTACAAAGAGTTGGAGGAGAGAAAAGAATTTAACTATCCGCCTTATATCAGAATGGTCAAGATACTCCTTAAAGGTGCTAATAAAGAGAAACTGGAGGATTTTTCCCATATTTTAAGTGCAGAGTTACCACAATGGGGGGTAGAAGATTTTACGGGACCTTTCCCGCCACACATTGATAAATTAAGGGGAGAGTATCTTTTTATTTACTGGATAAAACTCTCACGCAGCTCAAAATCGACATCAATTAAAAAGGCTCTTTATCTGGGAGTTGAATCTCTGATATCAAAATCGCACAAAACACTTAAGGTTATTTTTGATGTAGATCCAATTTAATTCTTTTCACAGGTGCTTACCATTTTTGTCAATTGCAATAAAAGATTTTGTAAATTTGCATGATTGAGACGAACTATACTTTGTTAAATACATATGGGAAAAATAATTGCAATAGCTAATCAAAAGGGGGGGGTAGGAAAAACAACTACTGCTATAAATCTTTCTGCTTCACTGGCAGTCATGGAGAAAAAGGTATTGCTTGTAGATGCAGACCCTCAGGCTAACTCAACATCGGGATTAAACTTCGATCCCGATTCAAAATCGAAGCAAACCCTTTATGAAACGCTGATTGGTGAAACCAATATTGAAGATATTCTTCTGGAAACGGAAATAAAAGGGCTTAGCATTGCCCCTTCCCATATAAATCTGGTAGGAGCCGAAATTGAGATGCTAAATATTCCGGAAAGAGAGCTAGTGCTCAAAAAAGCTCTTTTACCTCTAAAAGAGAAGTTTGACTACATAATTATTGACTGTTCCCCCTCACTGGGCATTATTACAATCAACTCCCTATCTGCTGCCGACTCTGTACTTATACCTGTCCAGTGTGAATACTTTGCACTTGAGGGGCTCGGCAAGTTGCTGAATACTATAAAACTTGTGCAGAACAGGCTTAATACCTCGTTGCAGATAGAAGGTTTTCTCTTAACGATGTTTGACAGCAGAACCAGACATTCCAATCTTGTGGTCGAAGAGGTGAGATCGCATTTTAATGAGATGGTTTTTAAAACAATTATTCAGAGAAATGTAAAATTGACCGAGGCCCCCTCTTACGGTAAGCCTGTTATTTTACACGATGCCCTCTCAAGCGGAACAAATAACTATCTGAATCTGGCAAAAGAGATATTAAAAAACAATTCACTGCAATGAAAAAACCGGCACTTGGCAGGGGCTTAGGGGCTCTTATTTCGGATATTGATAGTCTTAACCTTAAAGGTTATGTCGTCCCTTCAACCGAATCTACACCGGCATCGATTTCTGAAATAGCTCTGGCAGATATTGAAACCAATCCCTTTCAGCCAAGAACTACTTTTGATGATACATTAATGGAGGAGCTCATAGGTTCAATTAAGACAATTGGCCTGATTCAACCCATAACCGTAAGAGCTCTTGAAAACAGCAAATATCAGATTATAAGCGGCGAGCGACGTTACAGAGCCGCTATTTCCGCCGGTCTCACTCATATCCCTGCATATATAAGAAAGGCAGATGATCAGGAGATGCTGGAGATGGCCATTGTAGAAAATATTCAGCGTGAAGATTTAGATGCGGTGGAGCTGGCGCTAAGTTTTAGAAGGCTTATTGAAGAGTGCAATCTTACACAGGAGGAGATGGCCGACAGAGTGGGGAAAAAAAGGGCAACTGTTACAAACTATCTTCGCATTCTTAAATTGCCTGCAGAGATACAGTTGGCAATAAGAGCAAAAAAGATCTCTATGGGACATGCAAGAGCCCTTCTTTCATTAGAAGATCAAAAGAGACGACTGAAACTTTGTAATTTAATTATTGAGAAAGATCTCTCTGTAAGGGATACCGAAAACAGGATAAGAAAGATAAATGAGGTGTCCGTCGATAAAAAAATTACAGATGAGACGTCGGCAGAGCTGGATGAGTCCTATTTTAGATTATTGGATTTTCTTGGGAAATATTTTAATAATAATATTAGTCTTAAAAGGGATGAGAAAACCGGAACAGGCTCAATCACAATCCGTTTTAAGGATGATAACGAGGTGAAGAATTTCATTACAGCTGTTGAAAAAACCAACCTTTAGTCTGCATATGAGATTCAGCCCCATAATTGTTGCTTTTTTAATACTTGCGTGCACAATCGAAGCCAGAGCTCAATTCGGGGGAGGTGTGGGACAAATTGGTATGCCCGGATTCGGTATGGGGCAAGGCGGGACGCAAAATGACACTACCGGATACTCAACATCCATGAAAGAGCCCTATACTCTCAAAAGGTATTTTGAAAGCCTTGCGGGAAAAGATAGTATGGATATTGCAAGAATGTGGGCGGGATCACTTATTCTACCTGGAAGCGCACAGTTGTACAACAAGCAATATTGGAAGATTCCCGTACTGTATGGTTCTGCGGGAGCTTTGGTCTGGGCCGGTTATAACAGTAATTTAAAGTGGCTTGACTCAGGAGATAAGGAGCATAAGATAGCAAGGGATCTTTTCTATATTGGTGCTGCACTTTGTCACTGGGGCTTTGTTATGGATGGAGTGCATAACTTTAAGTATCATAAGAGAGTGCTGCCTGCCAGAGCCTCTCTCTACTCTGCAATGTTGCCCGGTTTAGGACAAATCTATAACGGAGATTATTGGAAAATTCCTATATTTTACGGGGGATTTATAACAGTGGGTTATTTTATAAGCTCAAATAACTCGCAGTATCAGAGATATAAAAATCTATATTATGAGACAAGCAACCCAGAATCGGAGTTGTTTGGCAAATATAATGCACAAACGATGAAGTACTATAAAGATACATACCGGAGATTCCGGGATTATTCAATCCTTGCAGGTATCGTCGTATATGCTCTCAACATTATTGATGCCAATGTTTTTGCACATTTTCAGGATTTTGATGTAAGCGATG
>CAYZPF010000111.1:0-7652 GCA_964479995.1 uncultured Muribaculaceae bacterium
ATTACCGTACTGGTACGGAAAAATGATGAAGGACGCTTTGTGGTAGAATCTCTAATAAAGAGAGGGTATCCGGTTATCTCAGAAGAGGCTCTTTATATCTCTTCTTCAAAATCAGTTCAGAGGGTTATCGCTGTTTTAAAACACCTGAATATGCCCGATAGCTCAATAAACAATGCCATAGCATCATATTTAGGCGTAGATTTGAATCATACAGAAGATATCTCACATAAATCCCTTTATGAATTATGCGAAGAGATTATTAAAAGAGAGGAAAATCATGAATCAGACTCAGATAGCCTCTTTTTACAATCATTTTTGGATTTGGTCCTGGATTATACCAGAGATAAAAGGTGCGACCTTGCATCATTTATAAGTTGGTGGGATGAATCAGGATATAAGAGCTCAATTCAGGCTTCAGAAGGTTTGGATGCTATAAGAGTTATGACTATTCATAAATCGAAAGGGTTGGGAATTCCAATAGTCATACTCCCTTTTTTTGAAGAGCCTTTGGACCATTCAGGTTTATTGGCGCCCATTTTATGGTGCGAACCTAAAACTTCTCCTTTTAATAAAGTCCCCCTGTTACCAATAAAATACAAAGGAGGTTTAGCTGCTACTATCTTTGCAGAGGATTATTGCCTTGAAAAGAGAAGAGTGTTTGTAGATACTCAAAATGTTGCTTATGTGGCATTTACCAGGGCAGAAAGAGAGTTGGCCATAATCTCTCCTAAACCTAAAAAAGAGGAGGGAAAAAGTGTGTCATCAATACTGTATGATTATCTTAAGGATGAACTGAACGATAAAGATGAGGTCCACTTTGGAGAGTGGAGTACAGCTTCGCCGGATAAGAAGAAGAGTTTTGAAAGCTATCCTCAGCCTAAGTTAAACTCTTACTCTGTAGGAGAGAGACTTAAATTGAAACTTAAAGGAGAGGAGTACTATTCAGATGAAAGCAGCAGGGGATATGGCCTCGTTATGCACGAGATAATGGCTTCAATTAATACTGAAGCAGATCTTGAAGGGGCAGTTGATAGCGCTGTTTCCGATGGACTTATTGAAATGTCAAAGAGAGAGGAGCTAATTCAAAAGATTAAAGGCTACCTGGATTCTGTGAGGGAGAGGCATTGGTTTGACGGAACTTATCACGCATTTAATGAATTGGAGATAATCGAGCCGGGGGGAAGAGTGAGCAGGCCAGATAGAGTTTTACAAGGGGATAAAGTCTATGTTATTGATTTTAAGTTTGGTAAAAGAGAAGAGGGGGCGCATCTCAATCAGGTTAAGCGTTATGTTAACCTGTTGCGCTCAATGGGAAAAAGTATAGTAAAAGGATATATCTGGTATCCCCAGGAATCAAATATTATTGAAGTTGTCTGAAATATTCCGCAACTTCATCGGGAAGAGCATCTTTTAATATCACTTTTTTATCTCTGTCCAGGAGATATATAGATGGGGAGGGTCTCCTGTCATACAGCCTGTTAAGTGATATAACCAGGTTGTTGTCATGTGCTACAACCCAGTCAGATGAAAATTTTTCTGATGTCTCATGCCATAATGCAATATCATCACCGGTATAGAGCGCCAGTTTTATTACCCGTTCTGACATCTCTTTAAAGGTGAGGTTTGTTTTAATAAAATCCAGAGCTTTGTCACATATAGGGCAATTGGGTTCGTAAAAAAACAGCAGAGTAAACTCTGAATTTAACTTATGTACTGTTCCGCTTTTACCTTTTACTGTTGAATATTCAAAATCCAGAGCTGTGGAACCTGGCCTGTTTTTAAGCGCCAGCTCTAATTGCTCCTTATAGCGCTCTTTTAAGATACCATCAATTTTATCGCTTTGAACTAAGGCCTCAAGTATCCAGATATAAAGAGTTTCATTTCTAAAAGGAGAATTAGGGTCATTGAGCGATGATTCTATAATTTTCAGATAATAGTCTCTTAAAGCTGGGTGCCCTTCGCAGAGAGAGGAGGTGAAAATTTTGGAGCTTCTCATTGCGCTCTGTTCGTCTGAGCTGTATAAATGGTTAAGATATTCAATATAGTAAGCATCTAATCTTGTGGGTAGTGACAGGTGTGCCGAGTCGGAAAAATCAAAATTATCCCAAAAATGTTGAGAAATATAATTCTCCCTCTGCAGAGGATCGGTAATAACCGTAGGAACCTCAACGGGTTTAAGGGGAGGTGGAATATTTGCAGAGTTTTTGGATTTAGTATTGCACGAAATGAGCATTATTGCCAAAATGGCCAGGATTAATGAATGGGTAATTCTCTTATTCATACAGCAATGTTATTTTGGCAAGATTTTCAAAGATGAAAGATTCTTGACTTTAATTTTTATTTTTGTAAGCAAATATATATTGTATGGTAAAAATAGCAAAAGAAAATTCCGATATAGGCCTCATTGGGCTAGCCGTTATGGGAGAAAATCTGGCTCTGAATATGGAAAGCAACGGGTTTAAGGTCTCGGTTTTTAACAGAACTAAATATGTTACAGATAATTTCATTAACAATAGAGCAAAGGGGAGAAACATAGAAGGCTTTGATAATTTGCCCGGTTTCATTAATTCTCTGGAGTCTCCTAAAAAAGTTATGCTCATGGTTAAGGCAGGAGAGGCCGTTGACAAACTCATAGAGCAATTGTTACCCTTATTATCTGAAGGTGATGTTATTATTGATGGTGGAAATTCTAACCATTCGGATACTGCAAGACGCGTTAAATATCTTGAACAAAGATCTGTATTTTATATTGGCACAGGTATCTCAGGTGGAGAAGAGGGGGCTTTGAACGGTCCATCCATTATGCCTGGAGGTTCTGTGGAAGGGTGGCCTTTAGTAGAACCGATACTACGGAAAATAGCGGCAAAATGCGACGATGGAACACCTTGTTGTCAATGGACGGGCAGCGGAGGAGCGGGTCATTTTGTGAAGATGGTTCACAATGGTATTGAATATGGAGATATGCAGCTTATAGCAGAAGCGTATTCTGTAATGAAGGAGATGTCGGGGATGGATAATCTAACCATGGCAGAACTTTTTAAAACCTGGAACAGAGGTGAGTTGCAGAGTTATTTGATTGAGATTACTTCAAAGATATTATCTTACAAAGAGAGCGGAGGAGAGTATCTGATTGATAAGATCTTAGATACTGCCGGACAAAAAGGTACCGGCAAACTGTCGGTATATAATGCAATGGAGTTGGGATTACCTTTAAATCTAATCTCTTCTGCGGTTTTTGAAAGAGCTTTGTCTTATGATAAGAGCTTAAGAGTTAGGGCTTCTGAATTATATTCCAGAAGAGCAGGGAAGTTTGCAAAACCGGAGCCTCAAGAGATACACGATGCTCTGTATGCATCAAAGATTATCTCATATGCACAAGGTTTTGCGCTCCTTTTTAAGGCTTCCCAAGAGTATGACTGGAATTTGGACCTTGCTGCAATAGCAGGAATCTGGAGAAACGGTTGTATTATAAGATCGGTTTTTCTCAATAAGATTTCAGAAGCTTATTTAAAGAATCCGGCACTCGACCATCTCCTTATGGATGATTACTTTAAGAAAGAGATAGAGGGCACTCTCCCTGCCTGGAGCTCTCTTGTAGCTAAAGCCGCAATAGGCGGAGTATCCCTTCCTGCTTTTTCATCGGCATTGAACTATTTTTACTCTCTAATGACCAGGAACCTGCCGGCCAATTTAATTCAGGCGCAAAGGGATTTTTTTGGTGCTCACACATTTGAGAGAAATGACAGAGAAAGAGGGGAGTTTTTCCATGAGAATTGGGATAATGGATGACAGGTGACAGGACACAGTTCACAGTTTACAGCTCACGAAAAAAATAAAAAATGGGACATGTAATAATAATATTCGGAGGATCGGGAGATCTTACTAAGAGAAAACTCATACCCGCATTGTATCGTTTGTATGAAAAAGGCGAACTTGGCCATAATGTCAGGATTCTGGGAGTAGGTAGGAGTAGTTACTCCCATGATGAGTACAGAGCTCACCTTTCAATATCTGATGGCGCAATGTCAGACGAATTCCTGTCAACACTATTCTATTTAACGGCAGACCCGGCAGAGGAGAGTACCTATAAGTTACTAAAAGAGATATTATTTCAATTCAAAGAGACCAATTATCTTTTTTATTTGGCTACTCCTCCCTCTCTTTATGAAACAATTGCCGTAAATCTTGAGAAAGTATCTCTTCATAAGGAGAACTTTGCAGAGGATGGAATTAAAAGCGGGACGAGAAGAATAATTGTTGAGAAACCTTTTGGCTATAATCTGGATAGCGCTGTAAAGATGAATTCGATTTTGAAGAGGGTATTTAGAGAAGGACAAATCTTTAGAATAGACCATTACCTGGGTAAAGAGACTGTACAAAATATTCTTGCCCTAAGGTTTGCCAACAGCATCTTTGAGCCTATTTGGAACAGGAATTATATTGAAAGCGTTGAGATTACCGCGGTTGAAAATATGGGAATAGAAAATAGAGGCGGTTTTTACGACAAGGTAGGCGCTCTGAGGGATATGGTGCAAAACCATTTGATTCAGTTACTTGCGCTGGTAGCTATGGAACCTCCCATAATCTTTGAAGATAAAGAGTTTAGAGATGAAGTGGTTAAGGTATATAACTCTTTAAAACCTTTGAATAGTTATGAAATACCTCAAAACGTTATTAGGGGTCAATATATTGCAGGGGAGAAAGGGGGAATTATGGCAAAGGCCTATCGGGAAGAGAACGGAGTAGCGTCGGATTCCCTTACCGAAACTTTTTTAGCAATGAGAGTAAATATCTCAAATTGGCGTTGGGAGGGAGTTCCCTTTTATATTCGCACAGGCAAGCAGATGCCAACAAAAGTAACCGAAATAATCATCCATTTTAAGCAGACTCCTCACAGGTTGTTCAGTTGCAGAGAGAACTGCCCGGCACATAACCAACTTGTGATAAGGATTCAACCTAATGAAGGGATTGTACTTAAATATGATGTAAAGATACCAGGCGGCGGCTTCAATGTTACGCAGGTGCCTATGGAGTTTGTATATGATAAAATTTCCGGACTCTCTGACGATGCATATGCCAGGCTCATTCTTGAATCGCTAAACGGAGAGAGCACTCTATTTACAAGAAGTGATGCAGTTGAAGCCAGCTGGAGATATTTTGATAAAATACTCAGTTATTGGGAAAAACATCCGGAAACACCTCTGTACGGGTATCCGGCAGGTAGTTGGGGGCCTCTGGAGAGTGAGAAGATTATTAGCCGTCCCACAGGATGGTCAAATCCATGCAAGAATTTGACTAATACAAATCTGTATTGTGAGTTGTAAGATGACAAAAGCAGCAGAACTGACGCAACTATTGATCTCTTTAATTAAAGAAAAGAGTGAGATTGATATCAATCAACCGTTCTATCTGGCTCTCTCCGGAGGGACATCGCCTACAGAACTCTTCCGTCTTTGGAGTTCTGATTATAAAAGTGTAATACAATGGGATAGACTAAATCTCTTCTGGGTAGATGAAAGAGCTGTTCCACCGGATAACCCGGAGAGTAATTATGGTATGGCTGTTGAGCAATTGATTAAGAAAGTACCTTTGTCAAACAACCAGATTTTTCGGATAAAAGGTGAGTCGGAACCAGAGGAAGAAGCCTTTAGGTATTCACAGCTGGTTAACTCTGAATTGCCTGTGGTTAAAGGGTCTCCTCTCTTTGATCTTATTATTCTGGGTATTGGAGATGACGGACACACTGCATCAATCTTTCCCGGGCAAGACCATCTGATGAATCATCCTCATCCCTATGCTACATCGGTTAATCCCTATTCCGGACAAAAGAGAATAACAATGACGGGCAAAACCATAATTAATGCAAAAAACGTATGTTTTTACCTTAGAGGCCCCTCCAAAGAGTCTATGGTGAACAGACTTAAAAGACAGGAGTATCATATAAAACTCCCTGCCGATAATTTTTTAAAACTCTTTGGAGAGAGTTCTCTCTATTATGACAAATTCTAAGCTGAAAACAGCTACTGAAAATAAGAGTGTTTAACCCAGTATTTCGTCCAGAATATCTTGTATGTCATCCTGGCAGCCACCGCAAACTGTTCCTGCACCGGTTATTTCTCCAACATCTTCTACGGTTTTGGCGCCATTCTCTTTAATTGCTTTAATTATTTCACTTTTGTAAACTTCGTTACAATTACAAATTATTACGTCTCCTTCCATAATTATCTAATTAATATTTATTTATTAAAAACTTTCTATAATAACGTTTTTTATGATTAAAAGTTGAACAATTTAAAGCACTTGCTCAAGAATAGCTCTTGTAGCCTTATAATCAACCTCTCTGTTTTCTCCTAAACGGAAATTTCTCTCCCTGAATCTTTTTTCAATCTCATCTATGGTATTAATTGTAATACCGAAATCGGACAGTCTTGTTTTAAGTCCTATTGAATGAAAAAAGGCTACGGTGCTATCAATGGTCTTCTTAATAGCCTTATCTCTGTTTTCCTCCTTAATACCAAAGACCCGCTCACCATAATGTATTATTTTATCACCTTTTTGAGATCTCATAACCCACATTGTTCCGGGTAATACAACTGTAAGAGTCTCTGCATGAGTTAATCCATGAAGAGCTGTGAGTTCGTGCCCTATTATATGCGTTGACCAATCCTGCGTTACCCCCATTGCTGTAAAGCCATTCAATGCCATTGTTGCACAAAGCATAAATGTAGCCATTGTATCATAATCATAAGGCCTTTGCAGCAATTTTGGTGCAATCTCTATAATTGTCTTAAGTATGCCTTCTGCCCACCTGTCCATTAAGGGAGATTGGCCCGTAGAAGTGAGATATTGTTCAATTACATGAATGTATGTATCGGCGAGCCCGCATGAGATTTGAAATTGAGGGAGCGTAAAAGCTGTCTCCGGGTCAAGAATAGAGAAAACAGGAGTCTGAGAGTAGAATGAGTATTTTTCTTTGGTTGCTTTGTTTGATATAACAGCACCTCTGTTCATCTCCGATCCGGTTGCCGGTAACGTTAAGACCGTAGCTAAAGGCAAACTCCTCATTTGCGTATAGTCTCTTTTTAATACAATCTCCCACGGATCACCTTCATAGGGTGTTGCTGATGCAATAAGTTTTGACCCGTCAATAACAGATCCTCCTCCCACTGCTAAAATAAAATTACATCCATTTTCTTTTGCAATTTTTACCGCCTCTCTTAAGGTCTCAACTGTCGGATTAGGTTCTATACCCCAAAACTCACAGTGTCTAAGGTGTTTAATTGCCTCTTTTACCTGATTGTAAACCCCATTTGTTTTGACACTGCCACCCCCAAAGGTTACGAGCAGGTTAGCCTTTTCAGGAATTTCATCGGAAAGGCTCTTTATAGTCCCTTTGCCAAATATCAGTTTTGTGGGATTAGAAAAAGTAAAGTTCTTCATAAGTACCAAACGGTATATATACAATTGATATTACTTTTCTTTTTTAAGCAGGTCTCTTATTTCGGTAAGAAGCTGGATGTCGGCCGGAGGCGCCGGAGGTGTTTCCTGAACTACTTCAACTGCTTTTTTACGATTCAGGTTATTCATAACCTTGATCATCAAAAATATTGCAAACGCAATTATCAGGAAATCGAATACTACCTGTATGAAAC
>CAYZPF010000112.1:0-7634 GCA_964479995.1 uncultured Muribaculaceae bacterium
TGAACACAAAGGTGAATCGGAGAGACTCTTGTTCAACACTCTATCGAATCCTAAAGGGAGTAAATCAATAACTATAGCACTAAATGACGGTACTAAAATTACACTCAACTCTGAATCAAGCTTAAGGTATCCGCTTACTTTTAAAGGAGGTGAGCGTAGGGTTGAGCTGACAGGAGAGGCTTATTTTGAGGTAAGTAGCAATAAGGAGATGCCTTTTATTGTAGAGATTAACAATAATGCCGAAGTAAAAGTTTTGGGCACAGAGTTTAATGTCAAAGCATATGTTGATGAGAGTCACATTAAGGTAACATTGATTGATGGAAAAGTTAAGATGGCTCATGGGATTAACCCTCCTGAATCTCAATTTGAATCTTTAAAGCCCGGCGAACAGGGTGTTCTGCATGAAGGTGGTCTTTTTTCCAAGTCAGAGATTGATGTAAAAGAGGCTGTAGCATGGAAAGAGGACCTTTTCTATTTCAATGATACCGATTTGGAAATAATAATGAAATCTGTAGCCCGTTGGTATGATGTTGAAATTAAGTATGAAAACGAGTCTCTGAAGAATCTCACCTTTGGAGCATTAATCTCGAGAAAATCCAATATTTCATCAATGTTGAATCTGCTTAAGATGACAGGGGCCGTAGATTTTGAAATATATAATAAAGTTGTGGTGGTTAAATAGTCTTTAATACAATAAATTACATAATCTAAAATTTAAAAAAAGGAGGAAGCAGAAAAAAACCTTAAAGTTCACAAAACTCTCTTTATACAGAGACCGGACTTCGTTGGGAGCGAAATCCGGTCGGGTTAAAGCGAGATAAACAGAAAATTACACTTATTCACTAAAACCAAACAAAATTATGAATTTAAATTCATTGTGCAAAAATCAAATTCTTATAAAAGTGAAGCTTATAATGATCATAAGCCTACTGTTCCTGCAACAGGTAGATGCTAAGGTAAGTTCCCGCACTGTTACTTACTCATGTAAAGAGAGTTCATTAAAGAACGTCTTGAAAGAGATAAATAAACAGACGGGGTTTGAGTTTCTTTACAATTCTCAGATGCTGAATAAATCTAAGCCTATCAGCGTTGAGCTTGATAAAGCTACTTTGTCCCAAGCTTTGGAATCATGCTTTGAGAATCAACCCTTTGGATATAAGATAGAGGGTAATACTATAGTCGTTACCCCTAAATCCAAAGAGCAGGCAAATTCTGTGAAGGGTAGGGTTACAGATAAGAACCAGCAACCCCTTGTCGGAACAAATGTAATAATAAAGGGCGCTACTAAAGGTACTACAACCGACATTAACGGATATTATGAACTTGAAATTCCTTATGGTGCTACGCTTATCTACAGTTTTATAGGATATAAAAAAGTTGAAATTCTTTATAAAGGAGAGTCCGAAATTAATATAGTAATGGAGGACGAACAATTTGAATTAAGCGGAGCCGAATTTTTCAGTACAGGTTATCAAAAAATCAAACCTGAACAGAGCACCGGTAGTCTGACCTCTATAAATTCGAGAAAGTACAATTCCCGTGTGAATACCACAAATTTCCTGGATGGTATTCAAAATAAGATTCCCGGATTGCTCATAAATAATGATATTGAATTCCAATCAAACACACTATTTCAAATACGAGGGATTGCTACAATTTTAGGAGACAGATCGCCATTGGTTGTTATGGACGGATTTCCAACCGATTTGACTTTGGATATGATTAACCCTAATGATATAGAGTCAATTACGGTATTAAAAGATGCCGCTGCTGCAACTGTTTACGGGGCTCGCTCTTCTAATGGAGTGATTATCATAGAGAGGGTTAAGGCAAATATCGGTAAGCCGGTTGTCAATTTCCGTTCTACCTTTAGTTTTACTCCCAAAGAAAATTACAACCGTTATCGTTACGACAAAAACGCTTCATTAACAGCAACAGAATGGGAGAAAATAAACTCTAAAGATATCTCTGAAACTTTATGGGCAATCAGGAAGACCGTAGAGACATCCTCTTTTACCCCCACAACCTCCATTATGGCGCATTGGCGTTCAAGCACAGATCCAATTTCACTCGAAGAGCGCGACAGACAATTTGCGGAGTTGGCTTCTTATAACAATACTGATGAGTACAGTAAGTTGTTCAATCAAACGGCTGTTAGCCAAATATATAATCTGGACATCTCCGGAGGTAATGAATTTGCAAGATATTTTATAACTGCAAATTACTCAAATAATGATTTGAATCTTGTTAGAAATAATAATAACTCTTTAAAGTTATCAGCTCGTACTACTATAGATTTTACAAAGAAAATTTCTATGGATTTGACTACAGATTTTTTCAAATCTACCAGGATCGCAGTGCCCGTACCTAATATTCAGGACATCTATACCTATGAAAAGATACAAGATAATGACGGAACATCTTTACCGGTCTTCAAAGTTTTTTATGAAAACCACTATTACTATGATGAACAAATCACTAAAGGGTTGCTCGATAACAAATACTATCCGCTGAGAGAACTAGACGAGGTCAGAGATGAAACAAATACTTTAAACAATAGAACTACAGTGAATGTTCGTTTTAATATCCTGGATGGATTCAGTCTTGATCTTGGAGGAGTTTATGAGACATCTAGAGTAGAGTTTAAACATCTGGCTTCACAAAACTCATACGAAGCACGTAGGACTGTCAATAGATATACCTACGGTGCTGCAAACAATCTCTCATACCATATTCCAATAGGTGATATAATCAGGCAGAGAGCACAAAGCATGGATGGATATACTCTTAGAGCACAGTTAAACTACAATAAAGAGTTTTTAAACGGACATACATTAAACCTTATATTGGGAGGTGAATTAAGGGAGAATCTTGACAAATCCAACTCCTCTGCAGGGTTTGGATATGATGACATGACGCTCTTCCATATCCCTGTTGATTATAAGGTTATTGAAAGTTTTGAAGGGGTGTTTTACAAACAACAGAATAAAATATCTTTCTATGATCTCTTTCAACAGCAATATGACCTGGACCGTTACGTTTCGGCATACTCAAATATTGTTTACTCATATAAAGGAAGATACTCTTTGACAGGTAGTATTCGCATTGATCAGTCAAATCTGTTTGGAACAGATCCAAAGTATAAGTATAAACCTTTATGGTCAACGGGAGCGGCATGGAATATACATAGAGAGAGCTTTATGGAGGATGTGGAGTGGATAAGATCATTGAAGTTAAGAACAGCATTTGGATTTAACGGCAATGTGGCCAAATATTCAATACCCCAGGTTATTGCTACGAGCGGATTAAACACCATAACTCCGGGAGAGATTACTCCCATGCTTTCTCTCTTTTCACATGCAAACAGCACCCTTAGGTGGGAGCAGACTAAAAACTTTAATACCGGATTAGATTTTAAAATTTTCAAAAATCTGAACGGTAGCATAGATTATTATGTGAAAACCAGTACAGATATTTTGGCTATGAACCAGATAGATGCAACAAAGGGAGGAACTGCGGCTGTAATAAACAATGCTTCTATAAAAAACAGCGGATTCGAAATAGATCTCAATTCTGATTGGATTTCAAAATCAAGAATAAACTGGAATACCGGTATTGTCTTCTCATACAACACAAGCAAAGTACTACAGGTATATAATACTATCACCTCTAACTCTTCTTCCAGTAGTTATATTGCCGGTTCCAATTCCGATTTTCTGGAAGGATATCCGGTGGGCACCATGTTCGCAATGCGATATGCCGGAGTTAATGATCAAGGGTTTCCTCTCGCTTATGATATTGAAGGGAATCCAAAACGTTTTTTCACCAATGACAAAGGAGTGGATGAATTAGATAATGTGGGTTCCTCTATCCCTTTATACAACATGGGAATGAGCAACAGGCTCGATATAGGGAACTTTTATCTCTACTGCATGATTCACTACTACGGCGGATTTAATACAAGAGTACCTGTTCCAACCCCTTATGGAGTTAAAAGACCATTAGAAGGTGCCGATAAGTACTGGAAGCAGGCAGGGGATGAAGCAAATCCCGATCTACTGCCCTTCCCAAGGTCAGGAGATGTAACTTATATGAGATATACCGATAGATTCACAGCAAATGGAGCATACCTTACGATTGGAGATTTAACCGCCTCTTACAGCTTTAGAGATATGCGGTTTGTAAAAGAGCTCAAACTAAATAACATTGAGCTAAGGTTGCAAGCTTCAAATATCTATACAATTGGTTTTAATAGATTTAACTTTAGCAAGGCAACAAGAAGTTACGAAAAGACCTATCTGACTCCAACATATACAGTGGGGCTGTATGTTAATTTCTAATCCTTAAATAGTAAGACAATGAATAAAATATCAAATAAATGGCTTATACCGATAATATTTACGATGTTAATATTATCATCATGTGATAAATACCTTGGAGTAGAACCAAAAGGTAAAAGATTGCTTAAGACAGTGACAGATTTTGAACTATGGCTTGAGAGTGAGTTTTTACAAACTATGGTTCCCATTGCACTAAACTATCTTGCAGACACTAGGGATAATAGTTCTTTAACAGTACCTCCGGGGATTAATGACTGGATGTACACATGGCAGGAGCAATTTACCAATGACCCTAAATCAAAACCTACCTTATGGGCAGATTTATACCAGGCTGTTTACTATTATAACACAGTATTGCTGGGAATTGATGAAGCAATCGGAGGTACAGAAGAGCAGAAGAAAAACATAAAGGCCGAAGCTTTGCTTGGCAGGGCTTTTACCTACCTCTACCTGGTAAACCTTTATGGTAAAGCATATAATCAATCGACAGCCGCAACCGATCTGGCAGTTCCCTTTATCCCTTCTAACGATATAGGAGCTTCAACACCCGACAGAAGTACTGTAAAAGAGATTTATGATTATATAATTGATGATTTAACACAAGCTGTACAAGATCTACCCCGGAGCAACAAACAAAATCGTTTCCGTGGGAGCACTGCTGCTGCATACAGTGTTCTGGCAAGAACATATCTCTATATGGGAGATTTTTCAAAAGCGGCTCAAAATGCACAACTGGCAATAGATAACGGTGAAGTTACCATGGTAGATTACTCTGTAATGGGACAAGCAGCCTCTATTCCTCAATTGAAAAGGGCTCCGGATGCAATTTACGCCAAATATCTTTCAGGTAGAGGATCTCCCGATTTCCCCACTCTCAATTTTTTAAAATCATACAGCATACATGATAAACGCCTCAATTTCTTTAATTCGAATATTCCGGTAATCCCAAATCTTGGAGGATATGTCTTTGCTGTCAGAGGACAGACAATGTACTGGCCGGGCGGGATTACCATGACCGGAAGCTACGTTTATCCAAATTGTGGCACCTCAATGACCGAGATGAAGCTCATAATAGCTGAAGCTGCCGCAAGAGCTAATGACCTCACCAAAGCTTGCGACGAGCTGGATGTAGTACGTAAATGCCGGATAGCACCTGCAGGCTATTCAAAATTTGTCTCTGCGGACAAAGAGGCAGTATTAAATACAATCATTAAAGAGAGGGTGTACGAATATCCATTCCACGGATTACGCTGGTTTGATATGAGAAGATTAGATGCCGAAGGAAGAATGCCGGAGGTACAAAGATATGCAGGTAACGGCGAAGTGGCAGCTACACTCTCCCCGGGAAGTTCCAGATATACACTGCAAATCCCAATCTCGGTAATGTATTACAATCCGGACTGGCCACAAAACCCATAGAGTAGAGTCATATACTAGGGGATTCTACTAACAGGACTTTAAGATTAAAACCCTTAGAGTCCTGTTTTTTTGTTAATAGTGAGGAAAAATTATCCTGATATCATTAAAATCAAATCAGCTCCCTGATTTTTCGGTAAGCTCTCAATTTGAGAGTCTTGATTGTATTTAGGGACAATCCAAGCAAATTTGCAATTTGCAGGTTTTTTTGACCTTGTATGCTAAGTTCCAGAACCTCTTTTTCGCGGGGTGGAAGTTCTGCCAGTGCTCTGTGTAACAAAATAAAAAGTTCATCTTCAATTACTTTCCGATTAATTTCTGATGACTCATCGTCTGCTTCCAGATTATGTTCCGTCTCATCCATCTGCTTTTGTACATAACGTTCGTGCACTTTTTTTGATCTCTGATTGTTCAGGCACTTATTTTTAAGAGTCCCGTACAGAAAGGCCTTTGCCTCGTCGACACTTGTAAAATCAACACGTTTATCCCAATAAACCAGCAGCGATTCCTGAACCAGATCGGCAGCCTCTTCCCTGGCATTCACAAACCTGCGGGAAAATAGAATAAGCAACGGGAAAAGAGTCTCATACAACAATCTGAAACTCTCTTTGTCGTCTTTAGCTATACTTATAATATGGGAATCGGTAAGTTGCATCTAACTGATTTGTCTGTAAAAGTATAAAAAAATTGTCACCCTTTTTCAGTTGAAGCGTTATTATACTTATGAGACATCTAATGAAACCCATATGAATACATTTGAAAAATAATGGGAAATTATAAAGAAAATATTGAGATTGCCCGTTTGATAGCGAGGAAATTAACCGGGAGCGCTTCACCAGGAGAGTTGCTGCAGCTAAAGAATTGGCTTGAGGAGGATCCGGGGAACAGAGGTATCTATGATTTTATTAAAAACCGGAGCAAATGGGAGAATCGCAAAAAGATACTGGCTGAGTATGATATAGATAAAGAGTGGAAAAAACTCGTTGATCAGTTGGAAGAAAATCCTACAAATAAACGATCTTCATTCAGGATTTCATTATTTCGCTATTCTGCGGCAGCAGTTTTGGTTCTGATTGCGGGAGCTACTTTTCTCTATTTAAACCGGCAGTCAAAAGTTCTGCAAATCCAGACTTCAGAAATGCAAACCAATAATATACTCCCCGGAGGTAACAAAGCTATACTGACACTTGCAGATGGTTCAACTATTGTTTTGGACAGTGCTAATACCGGGACTATTGCAACACAGGGAGAAACGGAGATAATTAAGCTGGCTGATGATAAACTGACATTTACAAAATTTTCAGAAAATGACACAAAAGCAAGGTTGATTGCTTTGGGAATGAATACAATTACGACCCCCAGAGGAGGAAGGTACTCTGTAGAGTTACCCGACGGCTCCATAGCCTGGCTGAATGCTGCATCAAGTATTAGATTTCCTGTAAAATTTGCCGGAAATGAACGCTGGGTTGAGATAACCGGTGAGGTCTATTTTGAGGTAGAGAAGGGGAGAGTTCCGTTTATAGTATCAGTCGGGGACAGATCAGAAGTTAAAGTACTCGGAACACATTTTAATATCAACGCTTATGACGATGAACCTGCAATCAGGACAACATTGATAGAAGGCTCTGTTCAGATAACCGGATTTGACTATCAATCCGGAATTACAACCGTTGGGAACACTACATCAAAACAGGGTGAAAAGGTTGTATTAAAACCGGGAGAGCAATCAATACTTAATGCAGACGGCCGGATTCTGGTGAAAGAGGTTAACATCTCCCTTTATACCGGATGGATTGATAATCGTTTTATATTCAAAGAGACCCCGTTGGAAGAGATTATGAAAAATTCAAAAAATTGAATGTTAAAAATTTTGTATTG
>CAYZPF010000113.1:0-7361 GCA_964479995.1 uncultured Muribaculaceae bacterium
TGAAATAATTGCTATTAAGACGGTAGTTCATATTTAGAGCATTTAATCTTATATATGAGGCATCATAAAGCCAGTAATCGCTAAACGCGCCGTTTTCACCATCACCATAAGGTGTTGCATTTGGAAATGTTGTACTTTCCAGAGGAGATTTCAAAACTGCACTCATACCCGCAAATTTATTTGATTGGTTGCGATTAACAGTGTTGCAACTGCTCATAGCTAATTCCCACAATCTCTTATGTCCATACGCATAAGTAAATGTAGCACCGAGATTAAAGGAATTACCTATATAAAGCTGCAGTCCAAATCCACCGAATAATTTTGGAATAGCGGATCCTAAAAAAATGCGATCATCTGTATCTATTTCTCCGTTACCATCTATATCTTTAAAGTAGATATCGCCGGCACGTTCTAATGCATCTCGGTATATATTAATGCCTCCGGTAGCAGTTCTGGTTTTTAGTGCTGTAACCTCTTCAGATGTGCCAAAAAGTCTTTTATAAGTAGAATAGCCAAACCATTGCCCAATAGGTTCTCCTACAACTATTTTCATTTCTGTAAACTCTGAACCAACAGATTCGACAGTACTATTAAATTTTAATATTTTTGAACTGTTCGAAGAACCGTTTGCATTTAAGGTCAACTGCCAGTTTGCGGTTTTTAAAACATCTACATCTACCGAAAATTCAAAACCTTTTGATTCAGAAGAAGCAATATTTGCAGTCATACTAGAGAAGCTTGAACTGGGAGCAAGCCTTTCTGTATAAATCATATTGTCTGATATTTTATTATAATATCCCAGAATAGTTCTTATTCTTGATTTCCAAAACTCCATTTCCAGAGCAATGTCTGTCATATAAACCTCTTCCCATTGCAAAGATAGATTCCCCATGTTTGTAGGGTAGACACCCGGCTGTTCCATGTAGTTAATAGAACCTACCATGGTCATCCATTGATAGTTTGATAAGTTTTGAGAACCGGTCTTACCGTAACTGGTTCTGAGTTTCATGTGTGTCACATAATTTCCTAACCATCCCGACTTAATAAATTCTTCATTACTAACAATCCATCCTACACCACCTGACGGAAACCAGCCCCATCTTTTGTCTGGTCCAAATTTTGACGATCCATCGTGACGTATTGTAAATGTAGCCAGATATTTATCATTGTATTTGTACTGTGCCCTTGCAATTTGAGACAACATTGAGCTCATCTCATATGCTTCTGTCAGTTTTCCTTTTGTAGCAGCATTGGAAAAACTGTTAAGAATATCATCATCCGGAAAATTAGTAGCCTCCATACCATATTTTAAAAATTGAAATCTCTCAACAGAGGTGGTGATATTTGCACTTATATCATGTTTCCCGAATGTATTTGCATATAATAACGTATTATCAAAGATTTTAGTGTCAGACTTTGTTCTTGACCATGTTCGGGAACCATCGTAATTATTAACAGAACCCCTGCGTTTATACATTAAATTCTCATTGTTTGAATAATTTACACTTCCCCTTGTCATAAAAAGTAACCCTTTTACAATTTCCCATTCTAACTCAGCAGATGCGGTTATTGTCTCTCCAGTGCCATAATCTTTATTTTTAATGGTAGTATATGGATTCTCAGTGTAGTTATCTCTTGTAAAGAGTGTGCCATCTTCATTGTAAGCAGGAATATCGGGACGAATACTTCTTAGCACATCAAGCATATAATCTTTGTTAGATGCATTACGTGTTGTTCCATTAGCACTAAATCTTAATTTCAAATTCTTATTTATTCTTGTGTCAAGCCGAATTTTTCCGCCAAAAGTCCTACTGAATCCGGTTTTAATCACTCCTTCTACTCCAGAATAATTGAGACCAGCTAGATAATTAATCTCTTTAGTACCACCTCTTAATGTTAGATCATACTGTTGTTGTAATGGATTTCTTGTCATTTCACCCATCCAGTATGTATCATAATCATAAAAAGCATCAGGAAGCTCTACAATTTTACGAACATCTATTTCACTGGTGTTTAATTTCCAAAAATCAGCTTCATTTAAATATTGCCTTGTAAGGAAATCGAAAGCACCTCTATTATAAACCTCTTGTCTGGTAGCTTTCTTTGTGAAATTTATATATTCTTCACGTTTAAAATAGTCATAACCATTAAAATTCATAACTTGATATCCCCATCTGGTTGAAAGCTCAAGCATGGGCCTCATTCCCTCTCTACCACTTTTAGTTGTTACAACAATGACACCGTTGGCTGCTCTAGAACCGTAAATTGCAGTTGAAGATGCATCTTTGAGAATATCAATACTTTCAACATCGTTTAAATTAAGAGAATAGAGGACATTCGATATATCTCCAGATACACTTGAATTATATTCAGGAATACCGTCAATAATCCAAAGTGGCTGATTATCACCTCTTAAGGAAGATTGACCTCTGATTATTATGGAAATCGGTGATGTAGGAGATGCTGATTGAATTTGAACGTTTACCCCTGCTGCTCTACCTTGCAGGATAGATTGCACAGTTGACCCCATGGGAGCCGCTTCGAGCTCTCTCTCTCCAATGTGTGAGATTGATCCTGTTACATCTTTAATCTTTTGAGTACTACCATATCCGATAACCGCAACGCTTTCTAATGCAACAGCATCCTCTTCCATCGCTACATTAAAGATATTTTTCTTCTCACTAAACAGATTGCCAACTGTTTGCTCTCTTGATTTAAACCCTATATAGGTGAAGAGTAACTTATCTCCATTTTTGACTTTAATGGAATAGTTGCCATTTATGTCGGAGTGAGTACCTGTCTTTTCGGTAAGGTTTTGGATTGAGACTCCAACAAGAGGGAGGCCAATGATTTCAGTAACGGTTCCTGTCATTATAAACTGTCCCTCTTTTAATTTTTGTTGTGAAGGATTGTCTGTTTTTATTATCTCTTTTTGAGTGAGTAATACCTGTTTTCCTTCCAATTTGTAACTAATATTTACCATTGGAAAAAATCGAGCAAAAAATTGCTCTGCCGGTTCATTTTTAGAGGAGATGTTAACTTCGCTATTTATTGCCTTGAGGGCATCGGAATAGACAAAGTCATAGCCCGATTGTTCTGTAACTTTTTCAAGTACCTCTTTTAATTTTACATTTTTCAATTCAAAATTAAGAGATTGTGCACCAACAATTACACTCATAGACAAAAATACCACGGCAAAAGCAACAAGGTATTTGAGCCTTTTGAAAAATTGATTTACATTCATAATAAGTATTTTAGGTGTGAAGATTTTAATGTCTATATTTATTAATAAACTACTACACGCCAAAAGCGTGGGATAGAGGAAAAGAGTGATTTGAAAATATTATAAGATATGTGTTCATTTAGGTTGTTTTCAAAATGAGCACAATCGTAACAAGAAATACCCTAAAAGAGATTAAGAATTTTTATGAATTGTGACTCTGTTTTCTGTTACAGTATAATTAATAGAGGTGCAGTATTTTATCATTTCCATAATCTGCACTATAGATTCAGAGCGGAATCGAGCTGTGAGTTTAGCCTTTAAAACGGTTGGATCTTCAATGATAAATTGGGTTCCATGCCATCTCTCTAATCTTTTAATAACTTCGGTCATAGGGGTGGAATCAAAAAAGAGGAGACCATTTTTCCAAGCTATCTGCTTAGTAGTATCTGCCTGTTTTATTAGAAGCGGTCTATTTATGTCGCTAAAAACGTATGATTCCCTGGGGCCTAATTTGGCAATAATCTCTCTCTTTCCTGTTTTAGATTCTCTAATCAGATTGATTGCACCGGAAATTAATGTTGTTTGCGCCTCATCATCGTTATCGTAGGAGCGTATATTAAATTTTGTACCTACAACTTCAACTTTAAAGTTGCGGTTGGTACTTACTATCATAGGAGATAACGAATCCTTAGCAACATCGAAAAGAGCTTCTCCGGAGATATAAACCTCTCTGGTTGTACCGGTGAAATTGTCGGGATATACAAGCTTGCTTGCCGAGTTTAGCCACACTTTGGAGCCGTCTGGGAGCTCTGTAAAGCCCTTAACTCCATTATTGGTATAGAGTGTATGAATATGGTCGGGGTGCACATCAGTTAATGCTATGCGCTTATCCCTGTTCTTTTCACGTTCGATGTTAAACTCTCTAAAGAGCCATATATTTGAGATTAAAAGCAGGATAGCTGCAGCGGCTGCATAAGAAAAATATTTGCGGAAACGCTCTCTCTTTATCAATTTCAGAGGCAGCTCCTGTATGCGCATAATCGCCTGAGCAGTTTCGAGCTCTCTCTTATTGGCTTTACTATCCGGCAGGTTGGCATATATCCATAAATCCTTTAATTCTGTAAAGTATTTGAGATTTTGCGGGTCCCTGCCAATCCACTCTAATACCTCCTCTCTCTCTCTATCAGAAGAGTCTCCTTTAATGTAATTTATTAACTGTTCCTTTGTCATACTTAAATCTCATTATAAGCACAATGATAAGAGTAGATACCCTAAAACTATTGGTAAATAATCTATAAATTTTTTTCTTAATATTCGTAATGCCACCGAAATTCTATACTCTACAGTTTTAATTGAAATACCTTCTCTACCGGCTATCTCCTCATACTTAAGATTTTCAAATCTACTTAATAAAAAAGTGCTCCTGACTTTGTCCGACATTTCGGCGATTGCACTTTCTAAAGTTTCATAAATATCCTTTGAAAAAAAGATAGAAAAATCTGACTTTTCCAGAGATTGATAATTTAATTCCATTTCTGAGAGTTGACCGCTAATGTGGCTAATATATTCTCTCTCATTTTTAAGTTTTTTTAGAAAATTTAAAGATTTATGTTTGGTCAATACAAATAGGTAGGGTAGTATATCTCTGTTAAAGTCAATTCTCTCGTGCTCTATCCATATTGTTGTGAAGACATCATTAGCTATAGATTTTGCATTATCCCAATCTTGAATATAGTTATGAGCATAAAATTGAACTTTATGCAGATGCTTTGAGTATATCTCTTCGAATATCCCCTTATAATCAATCTTGTCACTCTTTTCTAACATGATTGTCTTTTATTCGAAATTGATTCGTTTGAATGTTAAAAATAGAAAAAAAATAGATAATAGTATAAAATGTTGCTATTCAGAGTTTAATTTTTGGAGTTTATTATAGGTTGCTTTTGGAATTTGTTATAAGTTGTTTAATGTTTTGAACTTCACTTTTGTTGCAAATTAGAATATTATCGGCAGTCTCAACCACTACCAATCCTTCTATTCCAAGAAGCGATACCTTTTTGCCTGTTGTACTTATTATGATATTCTCTTTGGAGTTTAATTCGGCAATCTCGGTACCTTGTACAACTGTATTGTTTTCGTTGTGAGGTAATAACTCTTCGAGCGCTGTATAGCTACCCACATCGTTCCAGCCAAAATCTACCGGTACTACATAGGTTTTTTCAAAGCGCTCCATAATACCAAAATCGATCGATATTTTTGTGAATTTCTCAAATAAAGCTTTTAGGGTTTTGTTTTTTTCGTTACGCTTTTCTATTCCCAGTGCTTTTATCTCTTTAAGAATTTTATAATGTTGAGGCATTAATCTTTTAAAGGCATCCATCATTACAGCCAATTTAAAAATAAACATACCGCTATTCCACAGATAGTTACCTGAGTTTAAATATTGTTGTGCAACTTCTAATTTAGGTTTTTCGCAAAAAGCCTCTACCACAGCCGGTTGTCCGATTGTAACAAAATGTTTATCCACTCCCTCCTGCATAGTTGTACAACCTTTTACTTTTTTTAACGGCACTCCTACCTTTAAATATCCAAAACCGGTCTCGGGGTAGGAGGGTCTGATTCCCAAAGTGACAATGGCCTTCTCACTCTCCGCTGTATTAACTGCCGTGCGGATAGAGTCTCTAAAACTCTCTTCATCTTTTATTAGGTGGTCGGATGCAAGTACTACCATTACTGAATCCGGATATATCTCGCTAACTATCACCGCAGCGAATCCGATTGCTGCTGCAGTATCCTTGAAAAGAGGTTCTAAGATTATGTTCTCTTTTGGAATGTCGGGCAGCTTCTCCATAACCGCAGAGGCCTGAATAGAGTTGGTAGCAATGAAAATCCTATCCGCAGGAATCATCGGCAACACCCTATCCACCGCCATCCGGATGAGGCTCCTCTTCTTATCAATAAGCCTCAATAACTGCTTTGGCCTCTCCTTTGTCGAAAGCGGCCAGAATCTCTCGCCCGATCCTCCGGCCATAATCAATACGGTGGTTACAGTTTCTCTTTTCATAAATACAAAGATAGTTATTTGTTGAGACCTTTCTTTATACATAACATATGCAATTATCAAAATACAGGCTCACCTACGTCACGGCTGTTTTTTTAAACTCTTTTTTCTTTGATTTTTTCGGGTCTTGCGGAACTCCTCCCTGTGGTCGTCAGACATCCTCAGACTTTTTCCGAAAAAACTCTTCAGAAAATAAGCTAAAAAACAGATATTCCTTTAGCTGAGCTTTTCATTTGTTGAAGGTGTATATGCATTCATTATATAAAAACAAAGGTTTTTCCGCTGAATATCAATAAGAAAGGCTTGAATTTATAAAGGATTTTCACTGTCGGATGTTTAAACGGATGAGATTGCGCTCAATACCTAAGATTAATGTTTTTCTCTTATGGTAGAATAGAAAATTATCCGGTGATTATCACTGCTTAAAACTCAAAAATGAAAAAGAGGGGCCAAAAATTACTTTTTAGACACCCTCTTAATTTTGAATTATCTGAAAATTGCTATTTCTTAATTTTTTTCATTACCTCATCTGCAGAAATCTCCTTGGTACAGAAGAACCAGTCGTAGCACTTTATATCATCGCTTTCCATTCTTGCCTGAGCAACTCCACAGGAACCGGCTGTAGGAACAATTACATCATCACCGGGACGCCAGTCAGCCGGAGTTGCAATCTGAAACTTATCTGCAGTTTGCAGAGCAATAACCACTCTCAACAACTCATCAAAGTTACGGCCGAGGCTTAGAGGGTAATAAATAATTGTACGGATAATACCCTTAGGGTCAATTACAAACACGGCACGAACCGCTTTAGTGTTGCTCTCGCCCGGAGCCATCATACCATACTTATTAGCAACCTCCATGGTAATGTCTTCGATAAGAGGGAATTTTACCTCAATGTTCTTCATTCCCTTATACTCAATCTTATCCTTAATAGTACGCAACCAAGCAATATGGCTATACAGCCCGTCCACAGAAAGTCCAACCAACTTACAATTGTACTCAGCAAACTGCTTTTCCATATTTGCAAAAGTCATAAACTCCGAAGTACAAACCGGAGTAAAATCGGCCGGATGGCTA
>CAYZPF010000114.1:0-7334 GCA_964479995.1 uncultured Muribaculaceae bacterium
TTTGTGAGGGGAGTATTCATAATATTATCTTAAAGACCAAGTCTATTTTTGAGGATTCTAAGTTTGTCAAATGCATCCAGAGGAGATATTGAATTAATATCCAAATCTCTCAGTTCATCTCTAATTCCGGTAAGAAGAGGGTCGTCCAGTTGGAAAAATGAGAGCTGAACTGTATCTTCATTTGAAGAAATTCTCTTTTTACCTCCTTTACCTGTATTACTCTTTTCAAGTTGCTTTAATACCCTCTCTGCCTTTATAACCACCTCTTTTGGCATTCCGGCCATCCGGGCAACATGTATTCCAAAACTGTGGGCGACTCCTCCTCTGCAAAGTTTTCTTAAAAAGATGACCCTTTTTTCTATCTCTTTTACCGAGATATGCCAGTTCTTAACTCTGGAGAATCTCTCCTCCAAATCGTTTAGTTCATGATAATGAGTTGCAAAAAGGGTCTTTGCCCTGTGCTCCGGATGCTCATGAATGTACTCTACAATGGCCCAAGCTATTGACATACCGTCGTATGTGCTGGTCCCACGCCCGATTTCATCGAGTAAAACAAGAGAACGTGAAGAGAGATTATGCAGAATGGTGGCTGTTTCAAGCATCTCAACCATAAAAGTTGACTCGCCACGGGTTATATTATCCGAAGCCCCAACTCGGGTAAAAATTTTATCTGTAATACCTATTTTAGCTGCCGATGCGGGAACAAAGCAGCCAATCTGAGCAAGTAACACAATAAGGGCCGTTTGTCTTAAAAGGGCGCTTTTCCCGGCCATATTTGGCCCTGTGAGAATTATTATCTGTTGAGTTTCGTTGTCCAGATAGAGATCGTTTGCAATGTACTCCTCGCCTACAGACATATTGGCCTCAATTACGGGATGACGCCCCGCGGTTATCTCTAACGAGGTGCTTGTATTGAGCTCCGGTTTGCAATAGTCCTTTTCAACTGCAAGCTGAGCGAAACCGGCCAATGTATCAAGACGGGCAAGTTCCAGGGCATTCTTCTGGATGAGGGGAATCTCTCTTTGTATTGCCTCAATGAGATTGCTGAAAAGAAGCTGCTCTAATGCAACTATCTTCTCTTCTGCTCCAAGTATTTTCTCTTCATACTCTTTAAGCTCCTGTGTTATGTATCTCTCTGCGCTGACAAGAGTCTGCTTTCTGATCCAATCTTCCGGTACTTTATCTTTATGAGTGTTTCGCACCTCCAGATAGTAACCGAACACATTGTTGAAGCTTATTTTTAGAGAGCTTATTCCTGTCCTTTCGCACTCCCTGCGCTGAATCCCGTTAAGAATCTCTTTTCCGTGTCTTACAGTATTGCGCAGGTCATCAAGCTCCTCATTTACACCATCTGCAATCACATCGCCTTTCCCGATTACTCCGGCGGGGTCGGGGAGGAGTTCTGATGCAAGGCGTTTCATAAGTTGTGGGCATTCGTTGAGTTTTGAAGCAATGATATTGAGCCCTTCACAGGTTGTGCTGACACATATCTCCCTGATTGAAGGTATCTGCTCTAACCCTCTCTTTAGCGATACAACTTCACGCGGTGTGATTCTGCCTGCTGCCGCTTTGGAGACAATCCTTTCAATGTCTCCAATATCTTTGAGGATGGTTCGGATTCTTTCTCTTATACTCTCATTTCCACTGTTTGAGTGGAGATATTCAACAATATTCAGCCTTGCATTTAGCTCTTCAATATTTTTGAGAGGCATGGCAAGCCACTCTCTAAGAAGCCTTCCCCCCATTGATGTTGAACATCTCTCAATGGTATTATAGAGAGTTGCAGAGCCCTCCTGGACTCCATAGAATATTTCCAGATTTCTTTGGGTGAATTGATCCAGCCAAACAAATTCACTTTCATCTATGCGGGAGATTGAGCAGAGATGAGACAATCCGCTGTTGTGTGTGAGCTCAAGGTAAAAAAGAATAGCTCCGGCTGCTGTAATTGCAAGCGGCATTCCCTCAATGCCAAAACCCTTGAGAGTTGGAGTTCCAAAGTGTTCTTTAAGCTTCTCTACAGCCGCTTCGTGTACAAATGCCCATTCGTCCATTGTTGAGAGGTAGTACTCTTTTCCAAACCTCTCCTCAAATCCTTTTTTATATGAACGCTCTACCAGAACCTCTTTTGGTGAGAGGCTTGCAAGAAGCAGTTCAATGTAAGAGTATGTCCCTGCAGCAACTCTGAATGAACCTGTTGAGATATCCAGAAATGCTATTCCGGCACTCTCTTTATGAAATGAGATTGCGCACAAAAAGTTATTTTCTTTATTTGTTAGAAGCTGGTCATTATACGCAACACCCGGAGTAACAAATTCTGTAACTCCCCTTTTAACAATTTTTTTGGTAAGTTTAGGATCCTCCAGCTGGTCACAAACAGCAACTTTATACCCGGCTCTCACAAGTTTTGGCAGATAACTGTCAATAGAGTGGTGCGGGAATCCGGCCAGTTCAACATGCGAAGCCGCCCCGTTAGCCCTGCGGGTCAGGACAATCCCTAAAACTTTTGAAGCGACTATTGCATCTTGTGAGAATGTCTCATAAAAATCGCCCACTCTAAAGAGGAGAATAGAGTCCGGGTACTTTGCTTTAATTGTGAAGTACTGCCTCATTAGAGGGGTTTCAGCTATCTTTCCATGTGAGTCCATCTCTACAAAAATAGCTATATTTTACATCAAAATTCTATCTTTGTAGAATCTACGCAAAAAAATATCTGATTATAGAAAGGAGAGTTCTCATAATAACATACTATTGGCCACCATCCGGAGGATCGGGTGTTCAGAGATGGCTCAAATTTGTCAAATACTTAAGAAAATTTGGGTATGAGCCTGTTGTGTACACTCCTCTTAATCCCGAGCTTATGGTTAAGGATGAATCTCTTCTAAAAGATATCCCCAAAGGTATAGAGGTTATTAAAACCCCCATTTCAGAACCATATAGCCTCTATAAACTTTTTTTGGGAGAGGGTGGGTCATCTCTTAAACCCGGTTTTATAAACCCGGGCGGTGACACAAAAAATAAGAAAAGGTTTAAAGAGCATCTCTCGCTATTCATCAGAAGCAATCTCTTTATACCCGACCTTAAATTTCTGTGGATAAGGCCTTCAGTTTTTTATCTGAGGAGGTATCTTGAGCAAAACAGGGTTGATGCAATAGTAAGCACGGGACCTCCACACTCAATGCACCTTATAGCGAGGAGAGTTTCAAAAATAACCGGAATTCCCTGGTTGGCCGATTTCCGCGATCCCTGGACTAATGTGTTTAACTTTAAGTATCTGAGATATACTTCATTGGTGACAGCAATTCATAAAAGATTGGAAAAAAGAGTTGTTAAAGGGGCAGATATTGTGGTTACCGTAACAGAGACAATTGCAAATGAGTATAGAGAACTGGCACCTGAGCAGAGAGTAGAAGTGGTGACCAATGGTTTCGATTCATCTGACTTTTCAAAGACAGATATACACGTTGAGGAGGGCTTTACAATAACCTATACCGGGCTGCTTGTCCCTACGCAGAATCCTTCAGTTTTATGGAAAGTGCTGGGAGAAAGGGTTAAAGAGCAACAATTCGCAAAAAATCTTAAACTGAGGATGATAGGAAATATTGACTCTTCTGTTTTAGAGGAAATTAAGGAGAATGGTTTGGAAGAGAACCTTATTAAAATGGACTATATACCGCATAACGAAGTTGTTTTGTGGCAACAAAAAGCAAGGGTCTTACTTTTGTCCGGAGGGGATGAGCCGGAGTCTAAAGGGATTCTTACAGGGAAGCTTTTTGAATATATGGCAACGCGAAGACCGATACTTGGTTTTGGCCCCAAAGGGGGAGAGATGGATAGAGTGCTGGAGGAGAGCAATGCAGGGGGAATGTTTGATTTTGATGACTATGAAGGTGTTTCGGAATGGATAGATAGCCAGTATAGGCTTTATGTTGACGGAGCCATACCTGTTATTGAGAGCAATATTGCAAAGTACTCCAGAAAAGAATTAACCGCACAAATTGCCTCTCTGCTTGACGAATTGACTAATAAGTAATCTTTAGAAACAGAAATATTCAGTTACAGAATCAGAAAAAATTTTTAAAATGATAAATTATAAAAAATATCTGCCTTACTTTATTGCAGTACTCTTTTTCATAGTTTCTGCATATCTTTTCTCACCTCAGGTATTTGAGAAAAAGGTGGTTAACCAGAGTGATATTGCTTCATGGAGAGGCATGGCAAATGAAATAATTTCCTATAATGAGGCCAATCCCAAAGATGATCAGGCTTTATGGACAAACTCTATGTTTTCGGGGATGCCTGCAACTTCGATCTCTGTAATATATAAAGGAGACTATACTGACTATATTTATAAGCTGATTCATAAACTGTCGGGAACCAGGCCGCCCAGCTATCTGCTGATATCTATGATTGGAGGATTTTTGCTATTCCTTGCTTTTGGAATAAACGTGCCGCTCTCTGCAATAGGGGCTTTTGCCCTTACTTTTTGTTCATATAATCTTCAGATTATTCAGGTGGGACACAACTCCAAAATGGTTGCAATTGCCTTTATACCTTGGGTATTGGCCGCCGTTGTTTACACCTATCGCAGGAGGGGTATATTGGGAACTCTCTTTGGCGCACTCCTCTTTGCTTTTGCATTAAACTTCCAAATTAAGGCTAACCATCCGCAAATAACCTATTATCTGGCAATTATGGTATTAGGATTTGGGGTGGCAAAGTTATATAGTGCAATTAAGGAGAGATATTTTGCAACCTTTTTAAAGCAATCTCTTATTCTGTTTGCTGCAGGATTGCTTGGGATAGCAACAAACATCAATCATTTGTGGCCAACTTACGAGTACTCAAAATACACTATGAGAGGAGGATCGGAGCTTGCAACCGAAGAGGGTAAAGATCAGAAAGGTCTGGAGATAAGTTATGCTACCAGCTGGTCTTACAGTCTTGAAGAGATGCCAAATTTGATGATTCCCAACTTTAACGGAGGCTCATCGTCCGGAGAACTTTCTACCAATTCGGAGACCTATAAAGTGTTAAGGACACACGGATACAGGGGAGCAGAACAGGTTATTAAGCAGATGCCTCTCTATTGGGGGCCTCAACCTTTTACGGCAGGCCCTATGTATATGGGTGCAATATCTGTCTTTATATTCGTTCTTGGTCTTATTTTACTGAGAGGGCCTGTTAAATGGTGGCTGGCGGGAGTTTCACTTTTGGCTGTACTACTTTCCTGGGGCTCTAATTTGCTCTTCCTGACAGAATTTTTCTTCAAGTATATCCCTATGTACAACAAATTCAGAACTGTCTCTATGGTTTTGGTAATTTTGCAAATAACAATACCTCTTCTTGGATGGTTAGCTTTATCAAAGCTTTTGGGAAAAGAGGAGAGATATGGAGAAAAAGAGGCAAAAAGAGGGATGTCCATTGCATTAATCATAACTGCCGGATTCTCTTTAATCTTTGCTTTAATTCCCTCTTTAGCCGGCTCTTTTACCTCAAGTGCAGATTCTCAGATGCCGGATGTCTTAAGGGATACTCTTGTACGGGACAGGATGTCGCTTTTAAGAGGCGATGCTGTTCGTTCATTGGTATTTATCTTGTTGGGAGCATCTGCGCTATGGTTCACTTATAAGGGTAAACTCAGGCAAAATCTTTTTTATGGTGCTTTAGCTCTTTTGGTTGTTGCCGATATGTGGGCGGTTGGTAAGAGATATTTAAATGATATGCATTTTATTAAGAGCAAAGAGTTTGAAAATCAATATGCACTGCGTCCGGTGGACAGAACTATTCTTGAAGACAGGGATGCGAGCTATCGGGTACTTGATTTGAGTATAAATACTTTTAACGATGCACATGTTAGCTATCACCATAAAACTATTGGTGGTTATAGTCCGGCTAAGATGCAGCGTTACCAGGATTTAATTGAATACCATATAACGCCGGAGATCAGGCAAATTGCACAAGATATAAAAGAATGTACAACAATAGATGAAGCTCAGGAGGCTTTAGGCAACTATCCTGTATTAAATATGCTAAACGCCCGATATATTGTGTTGACGGCAGAAAATCCGCCATTGGTAAACATCAGGTCATATGGTAATAGTTGGTTTGCCAATAACTTTATTATAGTAAATTCGGCAATCGAAGAGATAGATGCGCTTAATTTGGTAGAGAGCTCCTCAACAGCAGTTGTTCACAATGAGTTTGCAGATATCGTAAGCGGATGCTCGCACGACTCTTTATCTGCACGGGAGAGTATCTGCTTAACGGAGTATTCGCCTAACAAATTATCCTATCACTCATCGTCAACCAAGGAACGTATCGCCCTCTTTAGTGAGGTTTACTATCCTGCTGGATGGAAGGCATATATTGATGGAGAGGAGGCCAGAATTTTCCGGGCTGACTATCTATTAAGAGCACTCAAAATTCCTACGGGCGAACACTTAATTGTGTTTGAATTTAAACCAGAATCCTTTACAAAGGGAGCAATGTGGTCAAGAGTCTCATCAGGAGCCCTTATTTTATTGATGTTAGCAACTCTGGCAGGTATTTTGTACAAAAAAATAAAAAAGATAGAGTAACTTTATAATAATTATTAAAGCATTGAATAGAAGAGTATCATACCTGTTTGTTTCACTGTTACTAATTGTGTCGGTTATCATTTTCTCAACCGGAAGCACATTTAGAACAGGTCTTGATGCGAATGGGAGGATAGTTTTACAATCTTACGGAGAGTATCAATTTTCTGAACCGATATCAAATAGATTGCTTGCTCTTCCCAATCAGACTGTAACCGCTCTCCCTTCTATTTCTATTACAGAGCCATGTCCCTCTTTTCTTTATGGACTTCGCTTTTGGAAGACTCCCCAATTTATATTCTCTGTTAAAAATAGGATTACCTCTACTTTTAAAGAGTATCTGAGGGAAAAAGGGGGTAACGAGCCCTCTTGCCTTCTTTTAGAAAAACGGCTCATGCTCTATGTTCTGAGAAGCCTGATTATTTAGATTGATTTTTTTACTCAGAAGGTGCACTTATCTTTTGATAAGAGCTCTTAAACTGGTTACAGATACAAATGTGTTTGTCACTTTCTATTTCATTAAATCTATCTATTAACAAATAATCAATCAAATAAAATGGTAACAACAGTAAAAAAAATAAACGTAAAGAAACTGGCAGTAGCGATCACTCTTGCCATTGGCTCAATAATCTTCCTATTAATCTCTCAAATAATTGTTGGAGCAATCTTATTGCTTGGCTCAATGCTACTCTTAATGCTTGGGGTAACGCATGAGGTTATAACACCCGGAAACAAACCCATTAAAAGAATATCGTATTA
>CAYZPF010000115.1:0-7225 GCA_964479995.1 uncultured Muribaculaceae bacterium
GCCCAGGCCATTTCCCTGTCTCCGTTGGATCCCTTTTCACGAATAATAGCTGCTATCGGTTTCTCTTTCTCATCCTTAAAATAGTCGGAGATTTTTCCATTGAAATTATGAGGAAAATTATATCTGAGTGGCTGTATTTTATAATTATTGTATCTTTTACTGGCCAGCTCTTGTGATATCTGGTTTTTATCAAAGAGGTATGATGTTTTAAACCAAACATCCCTATAGTGATCAATATCCAGTTTAATCAAGTTGTTATGTAACTTAACTTCAAGATATCTTTCAGGGTTGTAGATGCCAATATTGTAAATAATAACTCCTGACTCATCTGCTATCTCTTCAATCCTTTTGTAATCGCCTTTTTTTATTTGTACCAGTATAGCGGGAGATTCATTGAAAAGTAACTTAATGGTATCTTTCTCTTTAAATTGAGAAAGGTCTGCTTTTATTCCTCCTTTGCTGTTGGGAAAGTTCATTTCCAGCAATGCCGTGATTACACCTCCTGCTGATACATCATGTCCTGCCAGAATCAGCCTCTCTTTTACCATTCTTTGAACGGTAGAGAAACAGTCCGAAAAATATTCTGCAGAGAGAATATCGGGAGCCTCGTTACCAAGCTGATTGGTTATTTGTGCAAATGCACTGCCTCCAAGGGCAAATAGCTGCTCCGAGTCAATATCAAACGGAATATATAAAAGCAGGGACTCCTCTTCTGCTTGCAGATTGGGATTCACAACATTTGTAACATCACTGCTTTCGCATACTGTAGATACAATGAGTGTACCAGGGGAGAGGACTTTTTCTCCATCAGGGTATTTCTGTGTCATGGAGAGCGAATCTTTTCCTGTGGGTATGTTGATACCCAGCTGTATAGCAAAGTCGGAAGCTGCTTCGACAGCTTTATAGAGCCGGGCGTCTTCTCCAAGATTCTTACAAGGCCACATCCAGTTTGCCGAAAGCGAAACGCCTTTTAAGCCACCCTCAATCGGGGTCCACACCAGGTTTGTCAAAGATTCTGCAATAGCTATTCTGCTTCCAGCCGCCGGGTCAATCATTGCCACTGCCGGTGCGTGCCCTATAGAGGTAGCAACTCCTTTTTTGCTACCGTAGCTAATCTCTACCACTCCCAGATTGTTGAGCGGCAACTGGATCTCTCCAACTGTCTGCTGAGCTGCTATAAGCCCTGTAACAGAGCGATCTACCTTATTGGTTAGCCAATCTTTACACGCTACCGACTCAAGTTGAAGCACCTGTTCTAAATAAAATTCTATGCTTTCGGTATCACCGTTATCATACTCTAATGGAAACCAGGATTCGCTGATAGCTCTGTCTTCAATTACAACTCCCGGTGTAGAACCAAACATCTCTTCCAATGCGAGATCTATTGGTTTCTCACCCGATACTTTGTCTATAAGAGTGAAGTTTCCGCCCTCTGTCACATCGCCTACAACATATATTGGCGCTCTTTCCCGTTCGGCTATTTTGTTGAAGTGCTCTAACTCCTTAGCTTTAAGCACTAATCCCATCCTCTCCTGTGATTCATTACCTATAATCTCTTTAGCCGAAAGTGTAGGATCTCCTTTTGGCAGTTTACTTATATCTATCACTCCTCCTGTCTCTTCTACCAACTCTGAAAAACAATTAAGGTGCCCCCCGGCTCCGTGATCGTGTATTGATACTATCGTGTTATTATTACTCTCTGCCGAAGAGCGGATTACATTGTAAACTCTCTTTTGCATCTCTGGGTTAGACCGTTGTATAGCGTTTAATTCTATTGCATTGTCAAACTCTCCCGTAGCTACCGAAGAGACTGCTCCTCCACCCATTCCTATTCTATAATTATCTCCGCCCATCATAACTATTTTGTTGCCGGGCTCAGTTTTATCTTTAAAGGCATTCTCTCTCCTGGCAAATCCAACGCCTCCGGCAAGCATAATCACTTTGTCATAACCAAACTTACGGTATCCTTCGCTGTGTTCCATTGTGAGAAGCGAGCCGCATATAAGAGGTTGGCCAAATTTATTCCCGTAATCACTTGCCCCATTGGATGCTTTGGTGAGTATCTCCTGTGGTGTTTGGTAAAGCCATTCTCTTGGCTCATCATCTTCCCAATCGCGGCCTTCAACATCGAACCGGGGGTAAGAGGTCATGTAAACTGCTGTACCGGCCATTGGAAACGATCCTTTACCTCCTGCCATTCTGTCTCTTATCTCTCCACCTGATCCTGTTGCCGCACCGTTAAATGGCTCGACAGTGGTAGGGAAGTTGTGAGTCTCTGCTTTTAGCGAAAGTACAGTTTCACTCTCATCTGTTTTGAAGAAAGATGCGGTATCACCTCTCTCCGGATGGAACAGCGGTACTCCCGGGCCTTCGATAAATGCGCAGTTGTCTTTGTATGCAGATACTATACGGTTGGGATTCTCTTTAGAGGTTTTCTTTATGAGTTGGAAGAGCGAAGATTCCATTTCAACTCCATCTATTACAAAAGCGCCGTTAAAGATTTTATGGCGGCAGTGTTCTGAATTTACCTGTGAGAATCCGAAAACTTCCCCGTCTGTAAGATGGCGCCCGAGTTTTTTGCTTAAATTCTCCAGATATTCCACCTCTTCACCGTTAAGAGCTAATCCCTCTTCTTTATTGTAGGCGGCGATATCTGATATCTTTTTAACAGAATCCGGTTTAAAATTGATGTCAAACAGTGCCTGATTTAACCCTTCATAAAGTCTCTGAAGCAATCTGTCGTATTGAACCTCTTTCCCGCTTACCGGATAATACTCTTCAATTCTCTCTATCCCCGTGATATTCATATTTATTGTAATCTCAACAGCAGAGGTGCTCCATGGAGATATCATCTCTTTTACAGGACCTAAAAACCATCCGTCAAGGTTGTTTTGCATCTGAATTGTTCCTTGAAAGAGCCACTCTAAAGCCTTTTGATTTTCAACTGATAGTTCTTGATTTATCTTTACTGCAATTACAGTTTGATTTTGGGTTTGAAAGAATAAAATCATGGATGTTGATTTTGTAACAAATAATCTGCAAAATTACTCCAATTTAGTTAATATTTGAAAAATTTTTATTTAGGAATCCCTTTTCCCTTTTTTTTTCTCAATTTTGCTGTAGTTTTGGGTCTGGAGCAGATGTTTTATACTTAAAAATATATGTTAATATAATAGATTAACAATTAGATAATAGACAAAGGAAATGTTTGATGAAGAAAGATATATCGGGGAGTTAAATTATATTTTTAACCAATTTCCTTCTTATCAGAAGGTCGGGAAGATAGCTTATAAAGAGGGTCTTGATTCAATGATTGAATTCGATACTGCTTTGGAGCATCCCCACAGAAGCTACCCAACAATTCATGTTGCAGGGACCAACGGTAAAGGATCGGTAAGCCATATGCTGGCATCTGTTCTTATGAGTTGCGGTTTGAAGGTAGGGTTATATACCTCTCCGCACCTTGTAGATTTTAGAGAGAGAATGAAGATTAACGGCGCAATGATCTCCAAAGAGAGGGTACTTGATTTTTTGCTCAGATGGAAATCTTTTATGAATGAACATAAACCTTCTTTCTTTGAGATCACCACTGCAATGGCTTTTGATTACTTCAGGAAAGAGAATGTGGACATTGCAATAATTGAGACTGGTCTTGGTGGCCGTCTGGACTCAACTAACATTATTAATCCGCTGGTAAGTGTGATAACGAACATTGCCCTTGATCATTGTGAACATCTTGGATACAGTATAAGTGCTATTGCAAAAGAGAAGGCCGGTATTATTAAAGAGGGGGTTCCTGTTGTGATTAGTGAGCATACCTCTACTACAAAAGAGATTTTTGAAAGAATTGCTCTTCAAAAAAGCGCCTCGGTACTCTTCTCACAAGATTCTCTCTTTAAAGATATAAAGGCAGGTGATTATGAACTTGATCTTACAGGAGATTGTCAGATTAACAACCTGAGGGCTGTTCTGACTACGCTAATGGTTTTGGCTGACAATCCTCTTTTCTTAAAATTGGTTGGAGATAGTTGGAGTAATGAGAATATCCGCAAGGGTCTTAAACAAACCGCGACTGCTACCGGCCTTAGGGGTAGATGGGAGATTCTTTCCAAAAATCCCCGGGTTATTTGTGACGTGGGTCATAATGTAAATGGCCTTTCGGTAACCTTCTCGCAGTTGAGAAGAGAGAAGTTCAAAAGATTATTTATTATTATAGGCTTTGTGGTAGAGAAGGAGATAGAAAAAATGATTGGGCTGCTACCTAACATTTCATATTACTTTTTTACTCAGGCAAATATTTCCAGAGCATTGGATGCAGATATTTTAGCCGGCAAGGGACGTTCAGTCGGATTGCAAGGTGAGGTAACCGCTTCGGTAGAGGCGGCAATAAGACGGTTTAAAGAGATGTACCAAGAGGGCGACCTTCTGTTTATAGGGGGAAGTAGCTTCATTGTTGGCGAAGCAATAGATTTTTTTGAAAAAAACAAGATTTTTTTTGCAAAATAGAAAAACAGGGATATATTTGCACTCCCATTCGGTACGAAGGGGCTTATAAGGGAGCATAGCTCAGTTGGTTTAGAGCATCTGCCTTACAAGCAGAGGGTCGGGGGTTCGACTCCCTCTGCTCCCACAAAAGGTTTGAAAAGAGCTGCCGGTATCGGTGGTTCTTTTTTACTTTAGCAGAGCCGCTATGAAAACAAAAGCTTATTTAATATTCTTGTTTCTCTTTCTTGGATCAACTTATCTCTATTCGCAAAACGATAAATCGAACAGTAGAATTGTAAGAATACTCACTTACAATATATATCATGGTGCTACCATGAAAGGTGATTTTGATCTTAATCTTATTGCAAACGTTATCAAACAAACTAATCCTCACCTAGTTGCTTTACAAGAGGTGGATTTTAAAACTAAGAGGGCTAAGGGGCTGGATCTTGCGTCAGAGCTTGGTGCACGAACGAATATGATCTCACTCTTTGGCAGGGCTATGCATTATAGTGGGGGAGAATATGGAGAGGCTATACTCTCATCTTTGAGCCTTATCTCTTCCCGTAATAATCCTCTGCCTTTTACCGGAGAAAACGAACCAAGATGCGCCCTGGAGGTAGTTACTGTGTTGGCATCTGGTGATACTATTGCATTTATTGGAACACATTTAGACCACACTTCCGATGAAGGAGACAGGGTTCTGCAAGCAAATAAAATAAATGAGCTGCTCTCTAAAATAAGGTACCCCGTTATACTTGCTGGTGACTTAAATGCAGAACCCGATAGTAATCCCATTAATATTCTTGAAGAAAAATGGGGTATAGAGTATGATAAAAATAGTCCGGCGCCTACATACCCTTCGACAGATCCTGCCGAAAAGATTGATTATGTTATGTTTTATCCTAAAAATAGATGGAAGATACTCTCTTCTGAGGTTATATGTGATAAAATAGCTTCTGATCACTGCGCTCTCCTGGTCGTTTTAGAGCTTTTATACTGATAACAAATAGTAAATACGAAATCATGAAAATAAATATGCTCTTTTTTGTTTCATTTTTAATTACAATGCTCGGGCAACCAACTAATTTGCCAAGTCAACCAATTGCCTGTTTTGAAGGAGAGAAAAATCCACTGGATTCCTTGATATATGATAGTTGGAAAAATATTAAAAGTATTGCGATTTCGCAAGATGCGAACGTTTTGTTCACGGAGTATGAGAGTCATATTGATAAGAAGATTATTGATATCGAGATTTACAACATTGGTTTTAAAAGAGAGGTAAAAGAGGCTACTTTTCCAAAATTCTTTAATAATCAGAAATTTGCAATTTATAAGGTAAAAGAATCGTTGTTTCTGATAAACCTAAAAAATGGCTATACCGATATGATATTTCCGACAGGCAAATACGATTGCAGTGATAACTCTTCTTTGTTTACTTTTTATAAAGAGAAGAGACTTTATGTTGCCGATACAAGAGTGAAAAATAGTAGATTTACCAACATTACCGGGGAGAATTACAATAGAGGTATGAATTATCTGATTGTTGACTCTGTTGAGAATGCTGTAAAGACAGAAATCAGAGGCGGGAATAAAATTTTTGTGTTGGTTAGAAATGATGCGAGAGAATCTTGTTTGGTTCTTATAACAGATTTGAATAATGGTAAGGGCTTTAGGAGAGATACAATCTATCGTGCAAAAGATTTGCCGGATGATTTTACTGTTAATACTAAGGGCGATAAAATTCTTTTCTTTGAGACAGTAAAAGACAGTACCAAGGCAGAAAGTAGTGTTAATGGAGTTGTGTTAAAGATAGGGGATGGAGGTGTTATCATTAAAAAGGAGCTGCTTGCAGATTCTATCTTGCCGTGTGGAACTGCTTTTAATGTTAAGAAGGGGTTGAGCTTTTCAAAAGGGGAAGATTATCTGAAATTTGAGATTATTTTGGAAGAGTTATTAGCTCAAAAAGGGAGAGGAGTGAAAGAGAATTCTGAGGGTAGATTGATTAATGGCGCCGGAAAGAATTTTGAGTTTGAGTTGTGGAGAGGCAGGGATACGCTGCTTCCTTCGGAGAAGAGGGAGATGGATGGCCCCTTTGCCGGGAGTTTTAAGTGCGCATACTATCCGTCGGAAAAGAGATTTGTGAGACTCTCTTACGGTAAAGGAATTTTTTTTATGGTGAATGATGAGGCTCCTTATAGTTTTGAAATCGATAGCAGACCATATATGTTTACCCATCTTTGGGAAGAGCCAATAGCTAAGGATATCTATTGCATTGACAGAAAAAGCGGTGAAAGAGATAAGTTCATTACCGCATTTAAGGGAGCTTTTGCCGTGTCTCAATCAACCCCACATTTCTTTACTTTTGAGCCGGAAAGCGATGCCTGGTTTGTTACTGATTTGTCATCAATGGAGCGATGGGAGATTTCAGGTAATATACCTTACTCTGTAACCAACAGACTGTTTGACAAACCGCAACTGCCAAGCTCCTACGGGCAAGCGGGAGTAACTATAGATGATAAATATTTTATTGTTTACGATGAATTTGATGTGTGGGCTCTTCCTATTGATAAGAATGATAAAAGAGTTATCTGTATAACAGATGGATATGGCAGAAAGAATAATATTAAATTCAGGATTATCAGTATAGGTAATAAAAGGGGGATGAAAGAGGGGGTAGATCTTAAGGGTGAAATTTTGCTTGAGGCGACCAATCTCAATAACATGAATAGTGGTTTTT
>CAYZPF010000116.1:0-7155 GCA_964479995.1 uncultured Muribaculaceae bacterium
TGGATATAATTTTTCAAACTAAACGAAAATGGGCTTTTTAAGGCTCGACTAATTATCAGGTAGTCAAGCCGTTTTAAAAAACTATGGCAGAGTACAACTTGTTGGCGGCCTACATGGGAAACTTTACCCTAACTCTGCCAGAGTCAAGTTTGCCTCTCAGCACTACTTGATCATCTCTTCCATTTTCACATAGAACTCCTCGCTCTCACCAGATTCTCTGTAAAGTATTTTTCCGTTTGGATCTATGAGGATCTTTGTTGGAAAACCTTGAACATTGAACTTAGAGACAAAGTCCTCTTCGCCTTTGCCTATAAGGATGTTGGGATAATCCATATTGTTCTTAATGAGGTAGTTCCTCCACATTGTAATATCTCTGTCGTTGGAGATACCAAGCAGTTCTACTTTATCTCTATGTTTATCTCTAAAGGCCTTCATGTGAGGGATGCCGGCAACGCATGGGCCGCACCATGTACCCCAAAAATCGATAATGAGATACTTACCTCTCAGACTCTCAATGTTAAAAGTAGAACCATCGGGTGTGTTATTGGTTATAACAGAAGGACAAATTTGACCATAGGCGGTCGCTTTGGCTCCATCAATGCGGCTTTTTACAGCTTTATAGTAATAATTGTCACCATATTTAGCAACATCTACTTTAGCCATATAAGGCTCCAGGTCTAGGACAGGAATTTCACTTCTAATAAGCATATCTTCCATTAGCCACAAAGCCCCTAAAGAGCTTGTATACTTATCCAGAAACTCTCTCTTGGCTTTGGCTATCTCTTTATCAATCTCTGCATTTTTCTTCTCAAGAATAGCTTTCTCATTATCCGATGTAGATTGATCAAATTTTATTTTAAGATAGTTATTTGCACCCTCATTTGTAAGAGGCATAATCTTACCGGTAAGAATGGCATAGATATCATTCTCTCCGCCATCTTTGGGGTAAACATCAACAAAATCCTTTCCATTAAGATCGCCTTCTACGATAAATTTTGCTCCCGGATAGACAATCATCCACAGTCCCATACTTTTAACAGGTAAGATCCCTCTCCCGGCTCTTTTCATAAATCTATCTACTCCTGCAAAGCTAACTCTTACAACTGTGGGAGCCGGAACATAACCTTTGAATAAAAACTCTCCGCTGCCCCCCTCTATCTTTTCATTAAAACCGGTATTGTCTCTCTCACCAAAAAAGGTACAATAAACACCCTCATGAGCTACCCCCGATATATTGAATTTGATCTCAAAATTGTTACTCTCTTGCGCAGATAAGGAGTACGAAAAGAGAGCAATTGCCGACAATAGTATTAAAACTTTATTTTTCATATTGATAGTATAATATTTAATTAATTTTGTTTGATCATTCCCTTCATCTTCACATAGAACTCTTCGCTCTCTCCGGTTTCTCTTAATACTATTATACCGTTAGGATCAATAACCAGCTTCGTAGGATAACCTTGAACATTGAATTTTGCTACAAAATCGTCATCGCCACCTCTGCTTAAAATATTGGGATAGTCTAAGTTGTTTTTCTGAATATAATCTGCCCATTTCTTCATGTCGTCACTTGCAATGCCAACCAATTCTACCTTCTCACGGTTATTATTTCGAAACTCAACTAAATGAGGAATGCCGGCAACACAAGGGCCACACCAAGTACCCCAGAAATCTATAATGACAAACTTACCCCTTAAACTCTTAAGGTCGAAAGTTGAGCCGTCATAAGTACTATTTGTTTTTACTTCCGGGCAGGGTCTTCCCACAACAGCAGCGACGGCGCCATCAACACGGCTCTTTACTGTATTATAATAGTAGCTCTTCCCATATTTTGAAATATCAACGGTTGTAATGATAGGACGGAGTTGTGAAGGATCAACTTCGCTGTAGATGAGCATATTTTCCATCAAATAAAGGGCAGCAATCGAATTTTTATATTCTGCAGCAAAATCTATTTTTACCTTAAGCTGCTCTTTTTTAAGCTGCTCATACTCTTTTTCTAATCTCTCTTTGTCGGGATTATTGGTGTCGCCTCCAATCTTTCTTAACTGCGAACCCACTGTACTTGTCTGGTATGATATTGGTACTAATCTTTGAGTTAGGATTCCCATAATATCGTTCTCTCCCCCATCTTTAGCGCCAAAATTTGCAAACTTCTTATCTTTAAGCGAACCGGTAACACTAAGTTTGGCTCCGGGATATACTACTAACCAAATATGAGCTCCGTGACCTATACCGAAGAAGCGCTGATCTCTGCCAAAACCAATAGCAGCTACCATAGGAACCGGAGTGTATCCGCTAAAGATAAATTCTCCTTTCTCTTTATCTAATTCAATCTTATCGGAAGTGGCTATCTCTTTCTCTCCGTAAAACATAGAGGTAATCCACTCTGCTTGCATCCCATCAATCTTGAACTTAACCTCAAAATTGTTTGCTTGCTGCGCATACGCAGCCGATGTCAGAATAAATATTACTGACAATAATGTCAAAAGTCTTTTTTTCATCAATTTCTTATTTAAAATAACATTTAATCACCTTAATGTATCCACCTATCACATATCTCTATTTAAAAATCTCCGCAAGTTTTGTTTCAACCTGCACGCCACGAAGATTTTTACCAATAATTACCCCTTGTGGATTTATAAGAAAATTTGCAGGAATTCTGCTAACACCATAAGCTTTTACAAATTGGTCTTCCCAATTTTGAAAACTGGTTACGCTTGTCCAAATCATCCCCACTTTATCCATTGCTTCAAGCCATTTATCGCGATTTATATCGTTTGAAACTGCGTAAATTTCAAAACCCTTTTCTTTGTATGTTTCGTAGGCAGCGCGCAGGAAAGGCATCTCTCCCATACAAGGTACACAGCTGGAAGACCAGAAATCAATAAGGACATATTTGCCTTCGGCAAGAAGTGAAGAGACAGATATCTCTTTGCCATCTTTATTAGAAAGGGTTATATCAATATAAGGTTGACCCGGCTCAGTTTTAAGAATCATTTCTGATCTTTTTTTGAGCCTTATTGCTGAGGGGTGTTCTGTAATATTGGCGGGTAGTTCTTGTAACAGCTGAGCCACATAATTGGCATCCATATCTTCAATCATCATACCCAAAAGTTGAAGCCCATAAAGATTATCTCTATTTATCTCTATATGTTTTTTCATTGTCTCTCTAAAATGCCTGAGAGATTCATCGGTAGCTTTACCTCTCTCTTCCGGTGGTAATGAATTGTAATAGGCATCCATATCTGCCCTGTATTTTGCCATCTGTCCCTGAAGACGGCCTCCGGTTACTTTAATAACAGGATCTTTATACTGCTCTTGAGACATCTCCCCTGTCAAATTAACAAGGTCTCCGGGCTCCAATATGAGTCTGGTAATAAATTCATCTTTACCACTTTTTAGCATGTAAAAGTCCGGAGAAGTGATTTCTGTTTTTATCTCAAATTCCCCATCCCTAACATCTCCTTCAATAATCTTGTCTTCACCTCGATACAAAATAACTGATCCTTCAAGTTTATTAATCTCACCTTTAATAACGATACTATTTTTATTAGCACACCCCACAAGGGCAAATATTGCAAATACAGCAATAAATAATGATTTTTTCATAAATCTATTTTTTATCTTTTTTAGTTTTTATTATGACAACTCCGTTACCGGCATCTTTTCCCCATATAGTACCGTCTTTCTGCAGAGTAATTGACTCTATGGTGTTAATGTCAACTGTAAAGTTGGCTTCCCGTAATCCTCCGGTTATAGCCAGATTGTCAACAACAATGAGGGGCGGAGTGTGGTTTTCATAGGTGTAATCCATTACGTTTCTATACTCTAAAACGCCATCGACTATAATAAATTGCGGCATCTTTCTGAATATATCTTCAAGGGTAGTTGCTCCGGATTTTATTGCGCTCTCAATATCCAACTCTCCTCCTCTTGGAATTCTCTTTTCTCTTCCATAGATCCACTCTTTCTCAATAGGATTGTAGGCAATAGCCTCTTCGTTTGAGGTGTTCAGATGTAATTCTTTAATACCTTCGATGGAGAATATATATGAGTAGCTGCTCCCGGGATAGGTTACTATCACAGAATCTTTCCCGGGCACATTTTTTATCTTTAAAACGCCTTTTTTATCAGAAACAGCTTTTGACTTTTTGGTGTTCATCAGCTCTGCCCGTACAGATTTAACGGGCTTCCCTTTTTCATTAACTATTTTAATTTCCAACTCCCTGTCCTGAGCAAATGCCGAAACCGGAATTAGTGTAAATAAAATAAAAAGTGCCCTCTTCATTATTTAATATCTTTTATCTGATCATCTCTTTCATCTTGGAATAGAACTCTTTACTCTCGCCTACTTCTCTGTAAAGAATTGCGCCGTTGGGGTCAAGTAAAATTTTAGTCGGAAATCCCTGAACATTAAACTTAGCTACAAAATCCTGGTCTCCGGGACCGCATAGAATATTCGGATAATTCATTTCTGCTTTAAGGATATAATCTCTCCACCTGTCAAAAGTTCTGTCATTAGATATACCTAAAAGCTCTACCTTATCTTTATACTTGTCTCTAAATGCCATCATAAGAGGAATACCATCGCAGCATGGGCCGCACCATGTTCCCCAAAAATCAATAATCACATATTTACCTTGAAGGCTTTTTAATTTAAAGGTGGACCCGTCAATTGTATTACTTGAGACTATATCGGGACATTTTTTGCCGATAGCCGTTGCGGTATAACCTTCAATACGATCTTTTACAGCTCTATAAAAGTAGCTCTTACGTATCTTTCTATCATTCACGTTTTTAAAGTAGGAGGCAAGCTCTTCTACAGGAATTTTGTTTCTTATAAGCATATCTTCCATGGTCCATAGAGCCGCTATCGAGTTGGGATATTCTTTGAAAAAATATCTTTTTACTACATCAATCTCTTTCTCCGCTTCAAGTATCTCTTTTTCCAGCTCCTTAACCTCGTCTTTACTTAATCTGCCAATTTCTCTCCTGAGTTTCACATAAGCACAGGCACTTTTATAAACCAAGGGCATAAGTTCCTCATTCAACTTAGCCAGCATGTCGTTCTCTCCGCCATCTGTAGGGTAGATATCAACATAATTTTTCCCTTCCAGAGAACCCGTCACGGTAAATTTTGCTCCGGGATATACAACAATCCATATATTTGAGGCTTTACCTGCACAATATAGTCTGGAATCTCTAATAAAGCCCAGTCCGGCAATGTTAACCGAAGGAGTATATCCTCTAAAGGCAAATTCACCTCTTTTCTTGTCCAATACGATTTTCTCGTATGTAGCAACATCTTTCTCTCCGTAAAAGAGTGCAAAAACACCTTCGGCCTGCATTCCGTCTATTTTAAATTTTATTTCAAAGTTATTTATCACCTGAGCCAAAGAGATTGAAAATATAAAAAGGCTTAAAACAGTCGTAAGTATAAATTTTTTCATAATAAACGATTTTAAATTTACTCTTAGCAATTTAACACTATTTTATAAGCTGCACAACTATTTAAGCTCTTTTTTTTATTCAAAAATTAATCAAATATCTCCGCCATAACCACAAATTGTACTCTGCTAAAGTTTCCCACGTAGGTCGCCGGCAAACTGCCGATCTGCCAGAGTTTTTTAAAACAGCCTGATTACCTGGTGATTAACCCTGAAAAATTAAAAAATCCGAACGCTTTAAAAAGCTAAAGTGCTGATAACCAGAGGGTGTGAAAAAACTCTGGCAGAGTCAAGTTTGCCTCTCAGCACTACTTGATCATCTCTTCCATTTTCACATAGAACTCCTCGCTCTCACCAGATTCTCTGTAAAGTATTTTTCCGTTTGGATCTATGAGGATCTTTGTTGGAAAACCTTGAACATTGAACTTAGAGACAAAGTCCTCTTCGCCTTTGCCTATAAGGATGTTGGGATAATCCATATTATTCTTAATAAGGTAGTTTCTCCACATTGTAATATCCCTGTCATTGGAGATACCAAGCAGTTCAACTTTATCTTTATGCTTCTCTCTAAAGGCCTTCATGTGAGGAATACCGGCAACGCATGGGCCGCACCAGGTACCCCAAAAGTCAATGATGAGATATTTACCCCTTAAACTCTCAATATTAAAAGTAGAGCCATCGGGTGTGTTATTGGTTATAACAGGGGGGCACTGCTTGCCTATTGCAGATGCAAAGGATCCATCAATACGGTCTTTAACAGCTTTATAGAAATAGTTATCTCCGTACTTCTTCATATCCACTTTATTCATAAATGGAATAAGATCCTGTGGTGCAATTTCGCTACGGATGAGCATATCCTCCATTAACCACAAAGCTCCAATTGAGTTTGCATGCTTATCCAAAAACTCTCTTTTAATGGAAGTAATCTCTTTATCAATCTCCTTTATCTTATCCTCAATCTCCAATTTCTGCTCCGGCGTCAAAGTATTATCCAGCCTTATTTTAAGGGTCTGATTTCCCATATTATTTGTAAGGGGCATCATCTTCTCGTTAAGCAAAGCTAAAATATCGTTTTCACCACCATCGAGCGGGTAGATATCAGGAAAATCTTTCCCTTCAAGGGATCCGCTTACTGTAAAGAATGCTCCGGGATAAACAATCAACCATAAACTAGAGCTCTTATAAGGAATATAGCCGTTCCCAACACGTTTTAGAAATCTATCCTCACCCAAAAAGCCAAGCCTTGCTACCATTGGCGATGGAGTATAACCCTTAAAAGTAAATTCTCCGTTGTTAGCCTCTATCTTTTCATTGGTTGCTACATCTTTTTCGCCGAAAAAGGTAACATAGACGCCTTTAGGATGTACACCAGTTATTTTAAATTTCACCTCAAAATTGGCACTTTGTTGTGCAAACGTACTGAATGAGAGAAATAATAAAGATGCAATAATTGTTAATGATTTTTTCATATAATTATTTTATTATTATTTATTTGTATTTTGAGTATGTGTATCAGCCTTCAGTCTTTCTGCTGATCTTTTAGCATATTCTGCATCTCTTGAAAGTACAGCCTGTTTAATATCAAAATATTTAGCAACCAAAGCCTTTTGCTCCGGCGTCAGATTCCTGTTTTCTGAAAATGATTTCTCAATCATCTCCACATCTAGAGAATTACCTCTTGAAATACTCCTGTAGTCCAACATCC
>CAYZPF010000117.1:0-7056 GCA_964479995.1 uncultured Muribaculaceae bacterium
TACAGAGTCCAGAAGGTGTTGAACACCTTTGTTCTTGAATGAGGAGCCGCAAGTTACGGGTACCACCGCCATATCAATAGTAGCTTTACGAAGCGCCTCAATTATCTCCTCTTCGGTTATAGAACCGGGGTCTTCAAAAAACTTCTCAAGAATGGTGTCATTGTACTCTGCAACAGACTCAACCAGTTTACCTCTCCACTCGGCAACCTCTGCCGCCATATTCTGAGGTATATCTTTTATTTTATAATTAATAAGATCTTTATTCTCTTGATCGTAATAGAATGCTTTATTTGTTATAAGGTCAACAATACCTTCAAACTTATCCTCTGCTCCAATAGGTAATGCTATTGGAATGGCATTTGCACCCAGCTTACTGTTAATCTCGTCTATAACAGCAAAATAGTCGGCGCCTACACGGTCCATCTTGTTGACATAAGCCAACTTAGGCACACGATATTTGTCGGCTTGACGCCACACTGTTTCGCTTTGAGGCTGAACACGGCCAACAGCGCAAAATGTGGCTACTGTACCGTCCAGGACACGTAATGATCTCTCTACCTCTACAGTAAAGTCAACGTGACCTGGAGTGTCAATCAGGTTAATCTGGTAAGTCTCTCCGCCATAGTGCCAAAAGGCAGTGGTTGCTGCAGAGGTTATGGTAATCCCTCTCTCTTGCTCCTGAACCATCCAGTCCATGGTGGCAGCGCCGTCATGTACCTCTCCTAGCTTATGGGTTTTACCTGTATAGAAAAGAATTCTCTCCGATGTTGTAGTTTTACCGGCATCAATGTGAGCCATAATGCCGATGTTTCTGGTATATTTTAAATTTCTGGCCATCTATATTATAGGGATACGATTGGTGCTAAAAACGGAAATGTGCAAAAGCTTTATTGGCCTCTGCCATTTTGTGCATATCCTCTTTTCTCTTGAATGCCGCACCCTCGTTGTTGTAGGCTGCCATGATCTCTGCAGCAAGCTTTTCGGCCATAGATCTGCCTGAACGTTTGCGTGCGTACTGAATCATATTCTTCATTGAAAGTGAAACTTTTCTTTCAGGACGCACCTCTGTAGGAACCTGGAAGTTTGCTCCTCCAACTCTGCGGCTCTTAACCTCAACCTGCGGAGTTACATTCTCTAATGCTTTTTTCCAGATTTCCAAAGGAGCCTTCTCAGAATCTTTCATCTTTTCACCTACAATATCCAGAGCGTCATAGAAAATGGCGTAGGCAATACTCTTCTTTCCCTCGATCATAAGATTATTCACAAACCTTGTAACATAGGCATCGTGAAACTTTGGGTCGGGAAGTAGAATTCTCTTTTTAGGCTTTGTTTTTCTCATTTACTTAAAATTGAAATTATTTTACTTTTTTGCAGCGGCCTTAGCTGCGGTTTTCTTAGGCCTTTTAGTTCCGTAGAGCGAACGGCTCTTCTTACGACCATCAACACCTGCAGTGTCAAGTGCACCGCGAAGGATGTGATAACGTACACCCGGGAGATCCTTAACACGGCCGCCGCGTACCAGCACTATAGAGTGCTCCTGAAGGTTGTGTCCTTCACCCGGTATGTAAGCATTCACCTCTTTTTGATTGGTGAGGCGCACACGGGCAACTTTACGCATGGCTGAGTTAGGTTTTTTAGGAGTTGTCGTGTAAACACGTACACATACTCCGCGTCTCTGAGGGCATGAATCGAGAGCACGGGATTTACTTTGATAAGTTACCACCTCTCTACCCTTACGGACTAATTGTTGAATTGTTGGCATAATTACTTGTTGTTCTTAGCTTTATCTATTTACATAATTCAAAATGGGTTGCAAAGGTAAGATTATTTTCTGTAATTACAAACAACTTACTAACATTTCGTATGTAAAAAAATGGCTATATTTGCGGCTCAACACGGGAAAATTTTAAAAATAAGTTCTATGAATATTTCACCTAAATCAAAGAGTTACATCGACCAGGAAGAGAAGTACGGATCACATAACTACCACCCGCTGGAGGTGGTCCTTTCCAGAGGAGAAGGAGTTTTTGTATGGGATGTTGATGGTAAAAAGTATTATGATTTCTTGTCTGCCTACTCTGCAGTTAATCAAGGTCATTGCCATCCTAAGATTGTAAAGGCCCTGACAGACCAGGCGCAACGACTATGCCTTACTTCAAGAGCATTCTATAATGATTGTCTCGGACCCTATGAAGAGTATGTTCACAACTATTTTGGATACGATAAGGTTTTGGCTATGAACTCCGGAGCCGAAGCGGTTGAGACTGCAATGAAACTTGCAAGAAAATGGGGATATGAAAAGAAAGGAATAGCAGAGGATGAAGCTCTGATAATATGTTGTGATGGCAATTTTCACGGTAGAACAATAACGATTGTATCACTTTCAACCGACCCTAACGCATCGGGCGGTTTTGGCCCTTTTACCCCCGGATTTATAAAGATACCATATAATGACGCCAAAGCTTTGGAAGAGGTTTTGAATGAAAAAGGAGATAATGTAGCCGCTTTTTTGGTTGAGCCAATTCAGGGAGAGGCAGGAGTTTTTGTTCCGGATGACGGTTACCTTAAAAAATGCTATGATTTATGTAAGAGGCACAACGTTCTTTTTGTTGCAGATGAAGTGCAGACGGGAATCGCCCGTACAGGAAAGTTGCTTTGCTCCGATCATGAAGGGATAAGACCCGATATCGTGATTCTGGGTAAATCAATTTCGGGGGGAGTTTTACCTGTCTCTGCAGTTTTGGCCGATGATGAGATTATGCTCACTATAAAACCGGGACAACACGGCTCCACATTCGGCGGATTCCCTCTTGCATGTAAGGTTGCGATGGCAGCCCTTGAGGTGGTAAAAGAGGAGCGCCTCACAGAGAAAGCACAATATCTGGGAGAGATATTCAGGAGAGAGATGGGCAATATTGAATCTCCTTTTATTGAAACAATAAGAGGTAAAGGGCTTTTAAATGCTGTTGTAGTTACCCCGCAAAACGGCAGAGAGGCATGGGATGTGTGCGTAAGAATGGCCGAATATGGAATAATTGCAAAACCGACTCACAGGCATATCATAAGATTTGCACCGCCACTTGTAATAACAGAAGAGCAGTTGATGGATGCTATCGGGCTGATTAAAAAGGCATTCAAATCATTGGAATAGGTATGCAGTCAACCAATAAAATCTTGATGGTAAGGCCTGTAAATTTTGGATTTAATGAACAGACCTCTTCTAACAACGCATTTCAGGTAAGGGGTTTTGAAGAGAGTGCAGGCGAGAAGGCTATTAAAGAATTTGACGAGTTTGCAGAGCTGCTTCGCTCAAACGGAGTAGAGCTATATGTAGTGCAAGACACTCCTGAGCCTCATACTCCCGACTCTATATTTCCCAACAACTGGTTCTCCCTGCATGAAGGAGGAGCTATGGTTCTATACCCTATGTTTGCCCCAAATCGCCGCGAAGAGAGGAAACAGGCAGTAATTGATTTTATAAAGAGAGAGTTTGGAGTCAGGAGGGTAGTTGACCTTACCCATTTTGAAAAAATTTCACTCTTTCTGGAGGGGACGGGAAGTATGATAATTGACAGGGATAATAGTTTAGTATATGCCTGTCGTTCACCCAGGACCGATGAGAAGGTGCTCGAAGAGTTTTGCGACGCAATGGATTATGACTACTTTCTTTTTGATGCGTTTGACCCGGAAGGAGACAAAATATACCACACTAATGTAATGATGTGTGTGGGGACCCATTTTGTGGTTGTATGTCTGGACGCCGTAAGAGATATTGAAGAGCGTGAAAACCTGATAGCCTTGATTGAAGAGGGCGATAAGGAGATTGTAGAGATCTCTGCAGAACAGATGAAAAAGTTTGCGGGAAACATGCTGGAAGTGAGAGGGAGTGATGGAGAGCTTCTGCTGGTAATGTCGAGAAGGGCCTATAACTCTTTGGATAAGTCACAGGTAGATACTTTTCAAAAATATTGCAAAATAATTACACCCAACCTCACCACCATTGAAAATAATGGAGGAGGGTCGGCACGGTGCATGATGGCTGAGATTTACACCTGATTCTCTTTAATAAGACCAGATTTATAGGCTTTAAGAAGCTGCGTGAGGTCATCAATCTGCTTTTGCAGCTCCAGGCCTATGTCGGTATCTCTTACCAGTTGACGCCTCTTGCTAAATTCCAGTACAGTGGTCTCTGATATTATGTCATCTTCATCTCTGATAGCTTTAGCGGTAGAGACAAATGGTTGATGCTGCACTAATTGCAATCCGTGAGAGTTATAAATTAAGGTGTATCCGGCGATACCGGTTTCCGGTTGATAGGCTTTGGAATATCCGCCGTCAATTACAAGTAATTTACCGCCCGCCTTTATTGGAGATTCCCCTTTCCCTGTCTTTACAGGAATATGGCCGCTAATAATATGTGATTGAGTGTCTTCAACCCCAAACTCTTTGAGAATCATATCGCATATCTCCTTATTATCTTTAAGGTAGTAATAGTGGCCGTGTCTCTCTTTATGAGTCTCTTTATCGGCAATGAAATATCTCTCAAATGTCGCCATTCTGCTCTTGTCAAATGCAGGTGAATCGGGGCCGCACCAAAGGTACCAGATGAGGTCTTTACTTTTATATCTGCCGCTCTTTTCCCTATCCTCAAAAAATGCCATCCTTACAACATTGTCAATCTTGTCATAGAGTGCCTTGCCGGATAGAGATTCACCGCCAATATTCACCTTTTTGAAAGTGCCGTCTTCATTAAGAGGCACAGAGGCGTGATAAAGAAGATTAGAATTTCTTGCAAGGTAGAAAGAGCCTTTATTAAACATACACTTCATGTGCTTTTTAAGCTTTTCGCTTTGTAAAAAGTAGTGCATTAGCTTATCCACAACATCTCTCTCCTCTTCTGTAAGTTTATAAGGATTAGCCGGGTCCAGAGTGGGGAAGTTGGTATCTTTTAAAGGATACTCTTTACCTTCAATTACAACGGTGCCTTTTTCAAGATCAATCAGATGCAGATGCTTTCTGCTTTCCATCCCAAACTCTTTGTTTCTATCTATGACAGCTCCCTCCAGCTTAAACTGGATTATACTTATAGCCTTGTGCATTTGAGAGATAAGCTTTATGTCCTTATCTCTTACCGGTTCATCTTCATTTTGCTTTGGTTTGAAAAGTACACTTGGGTCATCCTTATATACATCCAGGGCAAAGGTGGCCAGAGGCATGAGGTTTATACCATATCCCTCTTCCAAGGTACGCAGGTTTGCATACCTAAGCGAAATTCTCACCACATTAGCCATACAGGCTTCACTGCCCGAAGCAGCTCCCATCCACACAATGTCGTGATTTCCCCACTGAATATCCAGATTGTGGTAATTACAAATAAGATCCATTATAATATGGGCTCCCGAGCCTCTGTCGTAGATGTCGCCAATGATGTGAAGCGAATCTATGGTGAGGCGCTGGATAAGATTACTTATAGCTATAATAAAGTTCTCGGCGCTTCCTGTTGATACTATGGTAGATATAATTGCCGATATATAATCCTGTTTGTTGGGTTCGGCAAAGGATTCATGCAATAACTCCTGAATTATATAGGAATACTCCGGGGGCAATGCCTTTCTTACTTTTGACCGGGTGTACTTAGATGAGACATTGCTGCATACGCTTACCAACCTTACCAATATCATTTTGTACCAGTCATCAATATTCTTGCCCTCCCTCTCTTTAATGAGAGCAAGCTTCTCTTTGGGATAGTAGATCACAGAGCAGAGCTCCCTTCTCTCATGTTCCCGCAATCTGTGGCCAAAAATACTCTCCACTTTCTTTCTTATTACGCCGGAAGCATTTTTGAGCACATGGCTAAATGCTTCGTGTTCACCGTGAATATCGGTGAGGAAATGTTCTGTACCTTTTGGCAGATTCAGGATAGCTTCCAGATTAATAATCTCTGTTGTAGCAGCAGAGATGGTTGGAAAATTTTTTGACAATAGCTTAAGATACTCTATATTTTTCATAATTCTACGGGTTTTTACTATTTTTAACAGTACCGGGGAGTGTAAATATTCATACTTAGACATATCTACTCAAAGATAATAATAAAAATTTCATTAACAATTTGTTATATTTGGAAAAATATTAAGATATCATCAATTATGGAATTCAAATTACCTGAACTAACTTATCAGAAAAATGCGTTAGAGCCTGTTATTAGTGCGGAAACTATTGGTTATCACCATGAGAAGCATCATCTTGCGTATGTGAATAACCTTAATAATCTAATTAAGGGTACACCCTTTGAAAGTATGACTCTCGAAGAGATTATTCTTAATTCTGACGGAGGTGTTTTCAATAATGCAGCCCAGGTGTGGAATCACACATTTTATTTTAACTCTTTTAAAAAGGGTGGAATTGCAGGGCCTAAAGGGGCGCTGGCCGATGCTATAGACGCAGAGTGGGGCTCTTTTGACAAATTCAAGGCCGATTTTAACAATGCTGCATTGACACTTTTTGGCTCAGGTTGGGCATGGCTGGTAAAAGATGCTGTAGGAAAACTCTCGGTTATTAAAGAGGGGAATGCAGGAACTCCTTTGACAAAAGGGCTAACTCCCATTTTGACCTTTGATGTTTGGGAGCACGCCTATTATCTGGATTACCAAAACAGAAGAGCCGATTATCTGGCTGCTCTCTGGGAAATAATTGATTGGGAAACAGTATCGGCAAGATATTAGAGAGCTCTTGCGAGAATCTCTTTTTTAAATTGTCCCGACATCACAACTGTTCTTACAACTAAATGAACCATATAGGCTAAGAACAGGGCGTGAAGTCCCATTGTCCCTTTTAAGAGAAAATAGGAGAGGAAGAAGAGTGCTGCAGAGAGCAGCATTGTATCTCTTATTGCCACAGCGGCAGTAGCTCCGATAAAGATACCGTCAAGAATAAATGCTATGCAACTAAGCAGGGGTACAATAAGCAGCCATGGCAGATACTCTTTTGCAGTTTCTATAACCTGAGGATTGTTGGTCATAAGGCGAAATATCGGCTCTCCTGCAAATGCATATGCTA
>CAYZPF010000118.1:0-6979 GCA_964479995.1 uncultured Muribaculaceae bacterium
TTGCGGCCACTGGTGTTTGAGACCAGCGCGTCTACCGATTCCGCCATCCGGGCATTGAATTGGTTGTTTAGACAGGTGGCAAAGATAGATAATTATTTTAAAAAATACGGCTCATTATTTCATAACTATTTTATGCTTTCACTAAATTTCTATTGTACATAAAAGATTTAATTACTCTTTATGAGGTTATCATTTTATTTTATCAAAAGCCATCTCTACAGTTTTCATTTGAGCTGACGAAATTTTCCCATCAGCAAATTCTTTTTTGGCTAATTTCATAGCTTTTTTTATTGTAGTTTTAGCTTTTCTTTTATCACCTTTTAAATCCTGTAGTTCAGCTAGCTGTACTAATAATGTAGGTGAAATATTTCCTCCTTTTGAAATTTTTTCATTGAGAATATCTATAGCTAAGTCATATACTGTTGGTGGGAGGCCTTTCATAGGATATATAACATGATAAGCTATTTGTTTAATATTTGGATCTTCCTCTGACATTTTAGTAATTAAATCAAGTGCTTCAATAGGATCCTTGGTTAGATATATTTGAAGTTGAGTCATTTTTAGAAAACCTTCTAAGGATTTGTCCATTTCTTTGAATCCTTTATCAACAATAGATAGAGCAGTAGTGAAATCTTTTATCTCTAGTGCCTTATCTACTTTAGACCTTAATTCTTCGTATTGTTTCATTTTATCCCTTTGTTCTTTCTTCTTTTGTTCGATTGCCGAAATAGGGTTATTGAAATTGTATGTTCCGTCTAAAACTTCTTTAATAATAGATTCTACACGTTCCGGATGCCCTATCCATATTACTTTGCCTTCTTTAATGAGGAATGAGGCAGGAATGCCGCTAAGTCCTGCAGCGTACATCCATTTTTTACTCATATGCAACTCATTATCATCCATAGCTACTATATAATCCATTTTATCACCCATCATTTCAACGAACTCTTCAATTTCAGGAGTTAATACATCATAAGGGTCAATTTTCTTTTCCCAAATATTAACACCAATAAAGGTTACTACATCTTTATATTTGTGTGCTAATTCTGAAAGATGTGGCATAGCAGCTTTACAAGGGCCACACCATGTTGCCCAAAATTCTACTAGGTAAAGCATATCATCTTTAAACTCATTAACTGGAGTTCCTTTAATCCATTTTACTTTTAATTCTGGTGCTTTGTCACCTACATGTAAAGTTGATTTTATCTGTTCAGTTGTGGTGAGGGTGAAAACTTGACTGAACGCTGTAATATTTATCAACAACGCAATGAGTAGTAAATTTATTTTTTTCATAATATTAGAAATTGATTTATTATATATATGCAATAGTTTAGAATTAATAAATTATATATATTTATATAACTTCAAATCTACAAAAAAATGTAAACTATTGATTGAAATTTTATTACTTTTTACCTGCATAATACATTTATCAAAATATTAAGGAATCGACATTATGTTAATTCTTACCTGTAAGTATAAAACTATTTTTTTTCATCTTAAATTTAACTTACCTTTGCGATGCTCTTTTGTTAAGGGAATTCCGTGTGAATCGGAGACAGTACCCGCTGCTGTGATGCTTACCCAAAAAGGGTTACTCTCATTCTAACCACTGCCGTTTGGCGGGAAGGTAAAGGGTGTAAAAGCTAAGTCAGAAGACCTATCAGAGAGCAAACAATTATTAATCGAACTTTCGGGAGATAGGGCGCGATGTACAAAAGGTTACTATTTATTTCGTTTATTCTGTTGCAGCAAGCACACTTGGCTTTGGGCAGCTCCTTTGACTTTGTATTAGGTGAGAAATCATTTAATCAAGACACGGTTTCAAAACGAACATTAGATTCTATTGTTGTCTCTACCTCCTACAAAAATGGCACCTCATCTAATGGAATTTTTGCAGTTGGTTCAAATATAATTCATGTAGATTCTTCTCTTTTATTAAGTTCAAAATCTAATTCTCTAGCCGATTATATAAGAGAGAAAAGTTCAATCTATTTAAAAGAGTATGGTAGAGGTATGAGGGCTTATATCTCTATTAGAGGCACTTCATCTTCTCATACTTCCTTAACATGGAATGGTGTGTCACTTGCGGTACCAACTCTTGGGCAGACCGATTTATCACATATCCCGATCTATTTCTTTGACAATATGAAACTCCATGTGGGTGGAGCTTCATCACTTTATGGCGATGGAAGCATTGGAGGAGCTATTCAGCTGAACACATTGCCAAAGTGGAAGAGAGGTTTACACGGTGATGTAACACTTTCGGCAGGGAGTTTTTCTACCTACTTTGCCGGTACTTCACTTAGGTACTCTACAGGTAAATTTGAGTCGAGAAGTGCTTTTTTTCACTCCATGGCAAAAAATAACTACTATTTCAATAATGCTACAAAGCCTGGATTACCTAGGGAGAAGCTTAACAACTCTTCTTATGCCAACTTTGGAGTGATGCAAGAATTTTATAAGAAAATAGGCAACTCCTCATTGGTCACCTTTAATGTTTGGTACTTGGATTTTAATAGAGATATTCAACCCTCAATGTCGTTAAATGACAGACCTAATACCTATGCTTTCATTATTGACAAGAACTTAAGATCTTCACTCTCTTTAAGCGGTGCCAAAAACTCATATTCTTATTCTACCACTATTTCATACTCAAATGATTATGAGAGATATAAAGAGGATATAATAGCTGCTTCTAAAGTGGCTTTTAATGCAGAAGGGGAGTATGGAAGAAAAAAAATGATTGTTAAAGGAGGGGTTAACGGAGAGTACACTATTCCTTCTGTTGAATCCTATACTTTTGCGGTTAAAGAGAGTAGGGCGTATGGCTATCTTTTACTAAGGTACGATCCCATCCCAAAACTATTTATTTCTGCCGGAATAAGGGGTGGGATTGTTACCGATAGTAAAGTGCCTTTTATGCCATCTTTTGATATAAAATACAGAGCAGTAGCCAATAATGGATATCTGTTAACACTTAGATCATCTATTTCTAAAAGCAGCAAAATTCCTTCGCTGAATGATAGATATTGGGGAGGGGCACACACCTATCTTAAGAGCGAAATTTCCTCTACAGCAGAGATGGGCGCCGATTACTCTTTTTACAGAGATAGGTTCTCATTTGCTCTTTTTACCACCTTTTACAGGAGCAATGTTAAAAATTGGATAAGATGGTTCCCTGCAGGGCAGGTGTGGAGGCCGCAAAACATCCCCAAAGTAAACTCTAAAGGATGTGAGTTGGGAATCTCTTTTGAATCATCGCTTGACAATTGGAATTATAACTCTACACTCTATTATAATTATATTAATGTAAAGACTGTAGAGACACTTTGGGGTGAAGATCCTACAAAAGGACATCAGTTGGCCTATCAACCTTTTCATAATTTGAGATTAATAAATGAAATTAAAAGAGCACCTTTTACGGCTTCTCTTCACCTTTCATACACAGGGGAGAGAACGACACTCGATATATATGATAAATTAAAGCCCTATTTACTAGTAGATATGGCATTGAGCTATCTGTTTACAGTGGGAAGAAGAGGGGTCACTCTCTCTGCAACAGTTAAAAATCTAACTAACAGAAGTTACCAGAATGTTAAATTTTATCCAATGGCTCCCATTAACTATAATTTATCACTGAGATATGATTTTTAGGTATTTATTAATATATAAAAAAGTAAAAAATGTTAAGAAAAAATTTATTTAAATCGTTTTTAGTAGCAATAGCTGCATTATCAATTATTTCGTGCCAAAAAACTCCACCTATTGAGCCGTTTGATTTTGAGCAAAAGGTATTAATACTAAATCAAGGCAACTTTACCGAACATTCGGCAAGCATTTCACTTTATGATGAGGTGACGGGAGAGATTCAGAATAGGATTTATGAGAGCGCTAACGGTGTATCTATAGGTGCAACCATTGTATCGGGTTCTATTGCATCTATGGATGAGGTTTTCTTAGTTTGTAATAATCCGGATAAAATTGATGTTATAGATTGTAAAAGTGCAAAACTTAAAGGGACACCTATAACAGAGGGTTTGGAATCTCCAAGATATATTCTTGTAGGAAACAATAGAATTTTTGTTAGCAATTGGGGGTATGAATATACTGAACTCCCAAGTGGATTCTGGGAGTTTGATAAATCTTTTGTGGCAATATATGATAGAGCTACCAGAGAGTTAGTTAGTAAAACTGAGGTTGGAACTGACGCCGAAGGTATGGTAGTAATGGGCAATAGACTCTATATTGCAGTTAAAGAGGGAGTAAAAGTTTTCACTATTGTCAATGATAATTTGATTCATGAAAGAACCATTTTACCAAACGGTTTTTACGGAGGAGCTAAACATTTTGTTCTTGACCACTCTTATAATATTTGGGCATCATTCCCCGAAAAAGGTGTTGTGCAAATTGATCCGGTAACTCTTGAAGTATTGAAAATTGTAGATGTCCCTATTGATTTTATGGATGGAAATATTGCTATAAATTCAATTGGAACAACTATCTATACATACAATACAGAGTTTGACTCCAACTATGCACCTGTAGAGTCTAATATCTACTCAGTAGATACAAATACGGGAGTTGTAGAAAAATTCTTTTCCGGTAACTATTTTTACGGAGTTGCAATGAGCCCTTTTACGGGAGACATATTTGCCTCTGAAGTAAGCTTTACCTCTAACTCATTAGTTAAAATTATTGGAGCCAACAAAGAGTTAAAGAAAAGTGTGACAGCAGGCGTAGGTACATTTAGATTCCTATTTTTTTAGAAGCATAATATCCATTAGTTTTCCTAAATCAATAGTTGATTTTTTAGGTGTAATGGGAGGTTTTTTCTCTCTTTCATTTATGCAATAGTTATTGAACCACTCTTTGAATGATTCCGGTAGATCCTTAATTCTTAGAAATTGTTTTTCTAAATTGAAAATATTTGCAGATGATACCTCCTTCATCTCGTTTGTTATATATTTGGAAATATTTTCATAATTACCCTCTTTGTGCAATTCAATAATTTGAGGATAATGGGAACAAAGATCTGACCTTTTATTGATTAGTTCTATATAGAGTGAGTTTAATTGAACTATTTTCTCTCTGTTATACTCTATCCTACCAAGAAGATATTTACCATATAAAGTGTTGAAAGAGTTAGTGTAGAGCTTATTATACATATTGCTGATGGAATCATTAGAGGCTATACTTTGTTTGTAGATAGAGATAAAGAGAGGTATAGTGGGATCTACAATATTTGAAGAGGCTAAAATTATTGCCTCTGTAGGGAATGTAACATCGGAGTTTGTAGATTTATATTTCTCGTTCAGAAGATACGCAACGCCCTCTTTATAATCTATATCCCGATAAGCTTCTATTAACTCATCCGCTGTCGTGAGATTCTTGTCGTAATAATAGAGCTTCCTTAGGCTGTCAATATAATTGCCTTTGTCAATAGCTTCATTAATTCTATCAAGCCACTCCTTGGCACTTCTCGAAGTACCTACCAATTTATTTATTAAAGCTCCTTCGGAAGAGAAGATTAAAAAAGTTGGATAGGCAGTAACGGTATAGTTAGAGTTTAATGAAAGAGATTCGGGTTCTTCCATATCTAGTTTTATTGATACAAATTTTTCATTAAAAAATGTACCGACCGTATCCAAAGGGAATATCCTTGCAGCTATAAACTTACATGGGAAGCACCATGAAGTGTAACAATCAATGAATAGCATTTTATTTTCTTGCTTTGCACTTCTTAATGCCTCTTCAAAGCTTAAATCTCTGAACTCTATACCTTGAGCCTCTAATTTAATGTTGGCTGCAGTTAATGCAGCCAACATTAATATGTAAATAATATTTTTTCTCATTTAGTTTGATTTTTAATTTCCTTTATAAAGCATTGAAACTATTTTTTCGGCGCAATTTAACTTGGGCCATCCTCCCTCTTTAACTTCAACCGGTGTCTGCCCCATCTCTGTAGTCTTAAATCGATAGACACTTCCTTTATTCTCTCCCGAAAAAGCAGGATCAAAAACAGCTATAAATATTTCGAAACCATTGACATCCCGGGTTGTGGACATTCCCATGTAGGCGAACTCATTATCGTATAAAGCTTCTCCATGTAGAGATGTAATAGTTGTTCCCGCAGGAGCTTCCCACATTAGTTCTGCCGGAGGGGTAGGCAATATACTTGTAAGTCCCTTTCTATATAGTTTATTGCCTATAGCAAAGTATAGATCATAAGTGAAGAGAGAGCCTAAAAAGAGGGAATTACCATCAATGGGAGGCGTCTGGGAGTTATTATCAACAATTTCAATTTTGTAGGGATCTTTGGGGAGCAATTCATTATTTGACTTTTTCACTATTAATAGACAGTAATATTTGTTAGTTGCCGTCTCTCTCACTATTGCATAGCTGTTACCAACAGTCCTGTCCTCTCCTCCTCGGTAAAAAGGTCCGGTTGCCAATAGGTCGTATCCGGGCAAATTAATAGGATCAAAATGTAAATTACCAACATTTGTTGCAGCATTGTAATAGCATTTATTTAGAGTTAACCTATCACTTGTGAATGTAAAGCAGTGATTCTCCTTATCCCAAAAAGCGGGAGTTGTGTATCCATGTCCTACAACCTTGCCATCAAGATATGGTAATTTAGGAAACATTGTTTTATCTGTGCTGGGTGTAGCGGGAGGGCGAAAGCGCATTACAGCTTCTCCATCTATTTTAATTATATCACCTACTGCAGGGAACATAATATTTCTGTAAGAACTTGCTCCATAAAGTTTTCCTTGTACAACGGAATAGTAATATACTGCTGCAGAAGGGGGAAGGGATAATTGACTAACATTGAAAATTGCATCTACAGCTTGCATTGGCTCGGGAGGTAACCAAAAATAATCTTTTAGCGGAGAAATTTTCTCAAAAGTATAGAGATCAACTACTTTACCTCCATCTTCGTCGTCACAGTTAATCAGCAACTTTTCAAAATCAC
>CAYZPF010000119.1:0-6956 GCA_964479995.1 uncultured Muribaculaceae bacterium
AGCAGCAGCCTATAATATAACCGACCAAATATTCATTGGTCATGTTGTTGGTATGCTAGGAAACGCAGCAACAAATGTTGCTTTTCCCGTTACAACTCTATCTGCTGCTATTGCACAGTTAATTGGAGTTGGTACAGCTTCAAACTTCAATATAAATATTGGTGCTAAGCGACCAAAAGAAGCCGCAAAATATATTGGAACCGGATTATCACTTTTATCTATATGCGGACCTCTTCTTTTTATTTTAGTACTAATATTTAAAACTCCTATACTACTTTTAACCGGAGCAACAGAAACTGTATTACCTTTAGCCCAAAGCTACCTTGGAATTACAATGTTTGGAATTCCATTCTTGCTTTTCACACAATCAGCAAGTAACTTTATTCGTGCTGATGGAAGTCCTGCATATGCCATGATTGCAGTGTCTTCGGGTGCAATAATAAATATATTTCTTGATTGGCTTTTTATGTTTGTTTTCAAATGGGGAATTGAGGGTGCGGCACTGGCTACCGTTATTGGACAAATCATATCTTTTATTTTGGTAGTTTCATATTTTCCAAAATTTAAAACAGTTAAAATACACTTTAATATACTGGGTCTCAAACTAAAATATGTTATTTCTATTGCAAAGCTTGGAGTTTCCAACTTTATTAATCACATCATTATGATGACGGTCAATATCGTTATGAATAATACCCTTTCACGTTATGGAGCCTTGAGTGTTTATGGCAGTGATATACCCCTTGCTGTCTCAGGAATAGTGGCAAAGCTAAATAGCATTTTAAGTGCCTTTGCAGTGGGTATTGCACAAGGCTGTCAGCCGATTCATGGCTTTAATATGGGGGCGAAAAATTATGAAAGATTAAAGAAAACATATAAAACAGCATTTGTAGGATCAATTACATTCAGTATTCTGGCATTTTTGGCCTTCCAAATATTTCCTCGCCAGATAATATCAATCTTCGGATCCGGAGATGAACTCTACTATGAGTTTGCTATAAAGTATCTGCGTGTATTTATGATGATGGTTTGCATATTTGGTATTCAACCTCTTACAGTCAATTATTTTACAGCTATTGGTGATGCAAGACGGGGAATCATTCTTTCAGTTTCACGCCAGGGATTCTTTTTAATTCCTTTAATTATCATTCTACCACTCTTTTTGGGAATAAATGGTGTTTTATACGCAGGGCCTATAGCTGATTTTTTAGCAGGTGTTTTGTCAATAACCCTTATAGTGCTACATTTCAAAAATCTAACATTATTAGAAGAAAAACAAGTATAGAACTTTTGTCTGTTCCTTTGCTTAATATATTCCATTCGGAGAGAATCCGTCCTATTTAGTACAGCCTTGTATATTATTAGTTTGTTATATAATCAGATAGAGGTTGTCGTGTGTAGATTTTAAGCATTGTCTTCGCTGGAAAGGGGCTGTAAAATGAATATATTAAAGAAATTCATGAAGGGAAGATACGGTGGAGATCAGCTTTCTATAGTATTATTAGCAATAAGCATTTTATTGACTATAGTAGGTAGTTTAACCCGGCTATCTTTGTTTACATTTATTTCCTATATACCATTGGTATTTAGTATTTACAGGATGTTTTCAAAGGATATTGCCGGGCGTAGAATGGAAAACTATAAATTTTCAATTTTCATATCACCAATCTACTCAAAATATAAAAATATACAAAGAAGGTTTAAGGAAAGAAAAACCCATAAATATTTTAAATGTCCCAATTGTAAAACGGAGTTAAGACTTCCTAAAGGGAAAGGCAGGATCAAAATTACATGTCCTAAATGCAGGGAAAAATTTGAAGGCAGGACTTAGCATATTATTAGGAGAAGAGGTTAAATAATATATGAATATTTTAAAAAAAACATGGGGAAAAATTATATATGGTTTAGCTACTATTATTGCATCGGTTTTCAATATATTTATTTATATAGTAGAATCTATAACAATGTTGATCAAAGGGATTGGAAAGGGAATATTATCACTTATTTCAATGGGAGGATGTTTATTTCTTATGCTCTTTGGCCCAACCCTTTTGTTTAATCCTTTTACATTTTTAATAATAATGTTTTTAATAATATTTCCGATACTGGGAACTAAATTTGTATCCTATCTGAAATATATAAGGTATGCGTTTACAGAATATCTATTTGATTATTCTGATAATTTAATAAATGACAGAAAATCTCAGTTTAAAACTTTTGGTGAATATGGAAGAAAATATAGAAAAATGGAAGAGGAAAGAAGAAGAAAAGAACAACAGAAAAGACAAGAAGCCCAACAAAAAGAATGGGAGGAAAGGTTCAGACAATGGGCCGAATATCAAAATTCACAGAGAAGCAGAAGTTATGGCGGTTATAATTGGAGCGGGCAAAACTATGGGTATGGTAACCAAGCATATACTAATCCAAGTATTGATTTTAAAAATAAATATGAAAAAAGTTGTGATATATTAGATGTAGATTATGGTTCAGATAAATACCAAATAAAACTTGCATACAGGAAAAAGGCTAAAGAGTATCATCCTGATGTAAATAAAGCCCCTGATGCTACACAAAGATTTCAAGAGATAAATAATGCATACGAGTTTCTAAGTGATGCCAATATAGAAAGATATAAAAATCCGGCATAAGAAATAAGCCGGTCATTTACGACGGAGTTGCTAAATTAGTAGAGGAGGGAAGAAGAATTGTAAAAGTAGTTCCCTTATTTATTGCGCTTTCTACCATAATCTCTCCTTTAGATAAATCAACAATTCTTTTTACCAGGGCCAGGCCCAAACCGCTACCTTCTGTTTTTCTAGCAGTGTCTCCCTGATAAAACTTATCAAATATATAGTTTTTGCTTGAATCGTGGATGCCAAGACCTGTATCGGTAATTTTAAATATAAGGTGCGGAAATTTTTCACTTAGACTTATATGGATTTTTCCGGCTTGAGGAGTAAATTTGATAGCATTTTCAATTAGATTAATCCATATTTGCATCAAGAGCCCCTCATTGCCATAGTATTCTTTTTTAATTAAATCAAGTTGAAAATCTAAATTTTTTAAACTCCATTCGGGTTCCAACATCAATACGGCATGCCGAATCTGTTCGTCAAGCCGGTAAAGAGTTTTTTCCAAGACTACTTCCTGGTTTTCTAACTTTGAAAGATTTAATATATTACCGGATAGGGTATTAAGCTGCCTTGCGCTATGAATAATCATTTGGGTATATTCCTTATATTCGATGTCTGACAGATCATTCTGTTGCAAAAGTGTAGCATATCCTTCTATAGTTGCAATTGGGGTTTTAAATTCATGGGATACATTGACTATAAAATCATTTCGCAAGGTCTCAATACTAGATAGTTCATGAACCATCATATTGAAATTCTTAGCCAAATCTCGTATTTCTCTAACGGGATTTTTTTCATTAATCCTTATATCAAAATTTCCTTTTGCAACTTCATCTGTAGCATTACTGAAGTTTGTAATGGGTTTTAGTATCTTTTTCGCAACGAAAAGGGAGATACCGGTACCAATGATTACACTGATAAACAATAGGAGTACAATAGGTGCAAATGGATTTCTATTATGTTGATTCAAAAGACCTATCTGGAATAATATATATACCAAAAATGACATTATAAAAGCAGTTGCCAGCATTATTCCAAATACTATGAAAGCAAAATAAATCCATAAGGTAGAATTATACCTTTTTTCCATTATTCTTCACCACCTTGTATCCAAGGCCTCTGATTGTAACAATTTTAAAGTCAGAGGAATTCTTAAATCTATCTCGCAAACGATTAATATGAACGTCTACGGTCCTTTCGTCTGTTTCGGAATCCATGCCCCAAATTTCATCCATCAGCTGCTGTCTTGTAAAAATTTTATTTGGATAGGAAAGTAATTTATAAAGCAAATAAAACTCTTTTTGTGGCAAAAGGAACTCATCATTCCCTACAATAGCCGTCAAGGAATCATAATCAAGAATAGTACTGCCTATTTCAATTTTTCTGGTATTTATAATTTGAGCCCTCCTAAGTAGGGCACCTACTCTCAAAACCATTTCATTTACATCTATAGGTTTTACCATATAATCATCTATTCCCATATTGAACCCTTTTTGTTTATCCTTAAAATCGTCCTTTGCCGTAATCATTAAAATTGGCAAATCATAATCAGCATCTCTCAGAATTTTAGTAAGTTCGTAACCATCCATATTTGGCATCATAATATCAAGGACAATCAAGTCTATATACTCTTTATCCAAAATTTCCAGTGCTTCAGCTCCGTCCGTGGCGGAGAAAGTACGATAATTGCTTTTATTCAGTACAGTACAAAATAATTTGTTTAATTTTATATCATCTTCAACAACAAGAATATTTATCATATACTCCACCTCCATTTATTTATTATATCATGAAGATATAAACTGAATGTAAACAATTAACCCGGTTGTGCCGGGCTGATTTGCCCATGGGCACGGTCCGGACCATGGAAATTTTTCATAAGTTCTAAATATTTTCTTTGTCGGTCGTTTCATCAATTTATACCGTTTTTCAGCGGTCCCATCTGTCCCCCATGATCCAGGAGATTGATGGCTGTACATACTGTTTTAATAAATAGACATCTAAAAAAATTGCCGCATCAAGAAATACTTGTTATAATGGTTTATAATGGTTTTAAAAATATTAATTTTTGCGCAACTATATGAAGATTGTCTAAAAACATAAAATATTCCCTGTCTATACTTATGCACTAATATGAAATCGAGGTGCTGAATGAAGAAAAAAATAAAACACTTATCACCGTCTCAAACAATTATGATGGGATTTGTTTTTATGATATTGATAGGAACATTTTTGTTAAACTTACCAATTGCAAGTAAATCAGGGGAGAGTATTGGTTTTTTAAATGCTTTATTTACGGCTACTTCTGCAAATTGTGTTACCGGACTAGTGGTGGTAAACACAATGGAGCATTGGACTTTGTTTGGGAAGATTATAATCTTAATGTTGATTCAATTTGGTGGCCTAGGTTTTGTGGCGGTAATTACAATTGGCATGATGTTAACTCACCAAAAAATTTCCTTAAGAGATAGGAAGGCCATTCAAGCTTCTTTTAATCAAGACAACATAGGTGGTATGGTAAAGTTGGTAAAAAGAGTAATCTTGATTACCTTTACTATTGAAATTATAGGTGCAATATTTCTTTCTATTATATTTTATACAAAAATGGGAATAAGGCTACACGAAGCTCTATTTCAAGGAGTCTTTCATTCGATTTCCGCATTTTGTAATGCCGGATTTGATAACATAGGTATGAATAGTCTTGTTCCCTTTAAATCAAACGGACCTATAAATTATACTATTATGGCTTTGATTATTGCAGGTGGACTTGGATTCAACGTATGGTGGGAGATGATTAAACTTGTACAAAATAAAGAAAAACGATCTCTGAGATTAAGAATAATTCATATGAGTCTTCATAGCAAAATTGTATTTGCAGTTACCAGTATATTGATTATTGGAGGGGCTCTATTATTTTTATTATTTGAGTGGTTCAATCCAGCCACAATTGGAAATCTAACAATATTTAAGAAAATACAAGCTGCATTATTTCAATCTGTAACACTTCGCACTGCAGGTTTTAATACGATTTCTCAAGGGGAACTAGGAGAAATTTCAAAAACTATTTCATGTTTATGGATGTTAATTGGTGGTTCTCCTGCCGGTACTGCCGGTGGTATGAAAACAGTAACTATTGCTACTATTATTATTTCTGTAGTATCTGTTTTAAGAGGGAAAAACAGACTTGAAATATTTAGACGCTCATTACCTTTTGACTTATTGCTAAAAGCTTTAACTGTTGTTATAACTATGTTGATTGTAGTCTTTATTTCCACAATATTATTATATTTCACAGAATCCTTCAGTTTGAATCAATTTTCATTTTTAGATTTACTATATGAGGTTTGCTCTGCAACAGGTACAGTTGGATTGTCAACAGGCATTACTTCTAGTATTTCTAATAAAGGAAAAGTGATATTGATTTTCTGTATGTATTTGGGTAGACTTAGTCCGGTTACAGTTGTAGTTGCACTTAATTTAAAACTACATGGAAAGATTAATGTCATAAGTTTACCGGATGAACGAGTTATTATTGGATAAAAATGTGAACAGAATAGAGGGATAGTGTGGTGAAAAAAAAACAAAATAAAAATTTTGCAATATTGGGTTTAGGACGGTTTGGAATGAGCATTGTCCAAGCTTTGTCCGGGTATGATGTAAATATTTTGGTTTGTGATGAAGATGAGGCAAAAGTTAATTTTGCTACAGAATATGCAACACACGTTGTGCAAGGGGATGCATCAGATGAAAATACTCTGATTAAACTCGGGTTGAATGACTTTGATGTGGTTATACTAGCAATGGGTGGAGAATTTGAGACTTCTCAAATAGCGACTATGATTGCAAAAGAAAACGGTGCAAAATATGTTATAGTGAAAGCTAGAAATCAACGTCAAAAAAAGATATTAAAAAGTATTGGGGCAGATAAAGTTGTTTTACCGGAACATGAAATGGGATATAAATTAGCCAGAACAATTGTAGAGCCTAATATAATGGAAATTTTAGAAGACTCGGAATATTATACAATTACGGAGATGAAGCCATTCGATGAATGGCTAAATAAAACTGTAGGAGAGGCGAATATACGTCATAATCACGGTATAACTATTCTAGCTATAAGAAATGGGCATAAAATAACAATTCCTATATCGCCGGACACATTAATAACTGAAAATGATGTTTTAATTGTATTTAGTGAGAAATAGTGTAAGCATTCAATAATCACATGTGATTATTGGACGTTTACACTTGAATTAACAGATAATAACAAAAAAGACCAGCTATTAAAAGTCAAGAGATAATTTAATTTATTTTGCCTTTCTG
>CAYZPF010000120.1:0-6952 GCA_964479995.1 uncultured Muribaculaceae bacterium
ATGGGAAAGAGCTCTTTGGCAGAAAAATTGGAATTATTGGTGCCGGGAATGTTGGAGAGAGGCTGGCACAGATAGCTGTTAAGTTGGGGATGGAGGTCATGAGATGTGATCCTCCAAAGAAGAAGGATCTTATTTTAAAAAAGGACACAGGTGACGATAACTTTACCTCGTTAAGTTCTCAAGACTATTTTGAGCAAGATAGTTTACTGGATAGTTGTGATATCATAACTCTACATGTTCCCTTGAATTCAGAGACGACAGGAATGTGTTCAGATTCCTTTTTTAAAATGATGAGGCCGGGTTCATTATTTATAAACAGTAGCAGGGGCGAGGTGGTAGTTGAAGAGGCGTTGTTGAGAAATATAAACAGATTAGGAGGAGTTGTAATTGATGTCTGGCACAACGAACCCTTTGTTAACAGAGAGTTACTTCTTAAAAGCACCATTGCCACTCCTCATATTGCCGGCTACTCTATGGAGGGCAAAGCAAATGCAACAATTTATACGGTCAGAACCTTTGCCAAAGAGTATAAAATTGATTCTCTTTTAGATTTTAATCTAATAAGGGAGAACGCAGGTTTTATTAATTATAGAAATTATTATGATAAAGACAGAATCTGTTTTATTAGCAGTGTTTTAACCTCAAGATTTAATATCTTTGAAGAGAGCGAACTATTAAAGAGAGCGCCGGAGAACTTTGAGGCCATAAGAGAGAGTTATAATTTCAGAAGAGAGATTACTAAAGAGGATATTGATGCAATTATGGCTTACGACACAGATAAATGATTAATATTAAAAATAGCTTGTATTATTATGTTGACAAAATCGGATATTGAATTCATTAATAGAAGAAAGATTAGTGAAGAGGCAATTATTGAGCAACTTAATCGTTTTAAGAGCGGCTTTCCGTTTTTGGATATTATTGCTCCGGCCACGCCTGATAATGGGATTAGAATTTTATCGGATGAAGAGATGCTGGAGGCCGAAAGAGTTGGGAAAGCTTATAAAGGAGAGATTTGTAAATTTGTACCAGCATCGGGTGCTGCTACAAGGATGTTTAAGGATCTTTTTGAGGCATATGAACTCTTAAAAAAGGGAAAACAACCAGGAGCTGCTTCGCCTGCAGCTATCTTTTTTGAGAAGCTTAAGAGCTTTCCGTTTTATAATGATCTTATTAATGTCGGAGTCTCTGAAGAGAGTACAGAGAAAGAAGTATTGGAGCTTTTGCTTTTTGAAGATGGACTGGAATATGGTTCACTCCCTAAAGGGTTGATAAAATTTCATAAATATAATAGTTTTGAAAGGACATCTTTTGAGGAGCACCTTATTGAGGGCTCAAAATATGCTCTGTCGGAAGATGGTACAGTCAGGCTGGTTATGACTGTTTTAAGTGAACATCTCACTGCTTTTAAACAACTTTTTGATGAGATAAAAGAGAGTTATGAAAAGAGATGTAATTGCAGGTTTGATATTACATTTACATTGCAAAAATCTTCTACCGATACAGTAGCTTCAACGCCAGACAATCATCTGTTTCGCAAACAGGACGGCTCTCTCTTATTTCGTCCTGCGGGTCATGGTGCTTTGATAGAAAATCTTAATGAGATTAACTCAGAGATTGTAATAATTAAAAATATAGACAATGTCTCCAGAGAAGAGTTAACTGATGATACTGTGAAATGGAAAAGAATCCAAATGGGAGTACTACTGAAAACCAGAGATGTAATTTCCCGATATCTGGATAGACTGGATAATGAGTGGGATCCCGGGCTTTTTGAAGAGATAACCGATTTTTTAAAAGAGACTCTGAATATCTCGATACCCACAGTACCAGATTCTATTCTTAAGGATTATCTTAAGGCTAAGCTTAACAGGCCTTTGAGGATATGCGGTATGGTGAAAAATGAAGGCGAGCCAGGCGGAGGCCCTTATCTGGTACGGGATGCCGATGGGGCAACCTCATTGCAGATTCTTGAGAGCGTTCAACTAAACGTGAACAATCCTCTCATTGTCGATATGGTAAAAAGCTCCACACACTTCAATCCTGTAGATATAATCTGTTGTTTTACAGACTACAGAGATAGGAAATTTGATTTAACAAAATTCACAGATCCTGAGACCGGTTTTATTTCAACAAAAAGTTACGAGGGAAAACCTATCAAAGCATTGGAGTTACCGGGGCTTTGGAACGGAGCAATGAGCCAATGGAATACCATCTTTATTGAGGTACCTCTCACAACGTTTACTCCGGTAAAAACTATTTTTGACCTTTTAAGAAAAGAGCATTTATAACCCTTTCAGTTAAGGGAAAGCTTATTTTAGCAAAATACCCGATCCCCTTGTGCCTTCGCTAAACAGCAGTGAGTGGTTTTTTCTCTCTCTCTTTTTCCAGTCCCCCTTGTGATACGCATAGTTTACTATTAAAGGCACCACTGTAGTAGCTTCGGCATAGACCATCTGCTCGTGGGCAGTATCAACTTTACCCCAGGAGTTGGCCTCTTTAAGTGTAGAGGATGAACATGCTCCGTCACGCACATCGGCTACTGTTATCTGAACTGCATATTTGTGCATTGCAACATCGAAACCAAGGCACTCTGCACATACAACCGTATCCTGTGCAAAATTCTTTGGCACTCCACCTCCAATCATGAACAATCCGCTGCTGTTTGCCGAGAGTTTAATCTCTGTCAGTTCACGGAAATCCGCAACCGAGTCAATTGTGAGATATGGCCTTCCCTCTTTCATCCTCTCTACCTGATGCATAACCAGACCAAATCCGGCGCTGCAATCACTGAATGCCGGAATGAATATCGGTACATTATTTTCGTATGCGGTTTGTATCAAAGAATTCTTTTTTACAGAGTTTTTAGTAAGCCATTTCCCTATCTCATAAATAAACTCTCTTGAAGAGTAGGGGCGCGGCTCCAGTGTATCTGCAATTTTCCTGATTGTAGCATCACAAATTTGAAGCTCCTCTTCATCAATATATGTATCGTATATTCTGTCAATATAGTTTTTTCTCAGGTGTTTGTCATCTTCAAACTGCGATCCTTTATAGTGTTTGTAACCAAGCGCTTCAAAAAGATCCATATCAATAATTGATGCTCCGGTTGCACATATTGCATCTATCATATTGAAACGCACCATATCTACGTAAACCTGCATACAACCTCCGGCTGATGTGCTCCCCGCCAATATTAACCAATTGGTAGATTCTTTGTCATTTATCATCATTTGTAAGATATCTGCAGCAGCTGCGGTATCTCTTGAACTAAATGACATATCACGCATCGAATCAATTAAGTATGAGGAGTTAAAGGCGGTAATATCAATATGCCTGACAACCTTTTTTAGCAGATCTTTTTTAGTTGATTCCATTTTATTAAAATTTATCTATACTACTAAACAGTGTTTATTTTGTGCAAAGATAGATATTTTAAGTTAAGAAAAAGATTTTTACTACTTTTGCAACTAATAAATTATAATCTTTTAAATACACTATGTTTGATGCTGCGACTGTTAATTTTCTCAAGACAGTAGATACTCCCTTTTATTACTATGACTTGTCCCTGCTTAGAAGAACCTTGGATTTATATACTGCAGAGCTGAATAAATATAAGTTCAAAGCGCATTATGCACTAAAGGCTAATGCAAATAACAGGATTCTTAAATTGATAAAAAGTTATGATTTGGGGGCGGATTGTGTGAGTGGTAATGAGGTCTCTCTGGCTTTGAATCAAGGTTTTGATCCTAAAAGTATAGTATATGCGGGTGTCGGTAAAACCGACAAGGAGATTGAAACAGCAATAGCGGGGGATATTTTCTCTGTTAATTGTGAGTCTATTCCAGAGATTGAGGTTGTTAATCAAATAGCCGGCAGAATGAACAAAACAGCTCCGGTTTCACTGAGAATTAATCCCGATATAGATCCTCATACACATGAATATATCTCCACCGGTAGATCGAAAGATAAGTTTGGAATAAGTTACAGGGTCTTTGACGAGCTTATTGATATAATTAACAGTTGTACTAATATAAAACTTGTAGGATTGCACTTTCATGTCGGTTCTCAAATTACTGATATGAAAGTGTTTGAGCTATTGGCTGATAGAGTAAATGAAATCTCACTTGACTTTGAAAGAAAGGGGTTAAATATTGAGACAATAAACCTCGGGGGAGGCTTAGGAGTTGATTATACAGAACCCAATGAATATCCGATACCCGATTTTTCTGCTTATTTTTCAATATTTAATAAAAAGCTAAAGAGGAGGTCGTGTCAACAGATTCATTTTGAGCCTGGTAGAGCTATTGTAGCTCAGTGTGGATCTTTAATTTCTAAAGTTCTCTATGTAAAGATTGAAAATGGAGATAAAATTGTTATATTAGATGCCGGGATGAACGACCTTATAAGACCAGCTCTTTATCAAGCTACTCATAAGGTGGAAAATTTGACTTCATTATTCGGAAACCTGCAAGAGTATGATGTGGTGGGGCCTGTATGTGAGTCAAGTGATAAATTTGGACAGAGGTTACTTTTACCCGAAACTATGCGGGGAGATATCTTTGCTTTGCGTTCTGCCGGCGCTTACGGGCAGGTAATGGCAATGAGATACAACCAAAGGGATATAGCAAAAGATTTTTATTCAGAATAATTTTAAACTAAAAATTATGGCAAGAGTAAGTTCAAAAGATAAGTACATTGTAAAAGTTTATGAACTATTTAGGAGGAAAGGCCTCAATTTGACAATGGACGATATTGCACAGGAGCTAAAATTGACAAAAAAAACGCTTTACAATAATTTTAACTGTAAAGAAGAGTTGATGAGGACTGTTATGCAGTATGTAATCGAAGAGATAACTGCAAAAATCAATACAGCTTTGAGCAAAGGCGGAAATGCAATCGAGGCCCTTTACCATACAAGTGGCATGATGAATCAAATCCTGGAGCAAATAGGACCTTTGCTTCTGAATGACTCCTCGAAGTATCTTCCCGATCTCAAGCTCCTTGACCATACAAACAGAATGAGCTTCTATTCAAAAATTATTTATGATAATCTGGAGAGAGGAGTAAAAGAAAATTTATACCGGGATGATTTTAACAAAGAGCTTGTTACTCTGTTTTTTACATCAGCTATGGCAAAAATTTATTCATGGAATGGAGCTTACACATATTTAAAAGATCCATATCGCTTTCATTCAGAGTTGATAAGATACCATTTGGAAGCTGTTGTAAACGATAAAGGAAGAGAACAGCTAATGTCATTTATTAAAAAATGACTATTATTGCATCTAAAAATTTTTAAAAATGTTTGAGAATCTGATAGAGAGACTTGAGAGTTCATTTAAACTTATCAGGGGTGAGGGTAGAATAACAGAGATTAACGTTGCTGAGACATTAAAGGATATAAGAAAAGCTCTGCTGGATGCTGACGTTAGCTATAAAATAGCAAAGAGTTTTTGCGATGAAGTTAAACAAAAGGCATTGGGTCAGAATGTTTTGACAGCCGTAAGGCCCGGGCAGATGTTAACCAAAATAGTACATGACGAGTTAACTGCTTTAATGGGTAGTGAAGCGTCTGACATAAAAGTGAAAGGGAATCCGGGTATTGTTCTGGTAGCCGGACTTCAGGGGTCGGGAAAAACAACATTCAGCGGTAAACTTGCATTAAATTGTAAGAATAAAAAGGGGCTTAAAACAATGCTCGTAGCATGTGACGTTTATCGTCCTGCCGCAATTGAGCAACTGAAAATTCTGGGCGAACAGGTTGGTGTTCCGGTCTATTCAGAAGATGGAGTGCTTGAACCGGTCAAAATAGCCAAAAATGCAGTAGTTAAGGCAAGACAAGAGGGTTACGCTTTAATAATTATTGATACTGCAGGACGCCTTGCAATTGACGAAGAGATGATGCAGGAGATAGCCGCAATTAAGAGTGCGGTCAATCCCACAGAAACTCTCTTTGTGGTTGACTCTATGACGGGGCAAGATGCCGTTGAGACAGCAAAGGCATTTAATGACAGGCTAGATTTTGACGGGGTTGTTCTAACTAAACTTGACGGTGATACAAGGGGTGGGGCAGCTCTCTCAATTAAGGCCGTAGTAAACAAACCCATAAAATTTGCCTCTTCGGGAGAAAAGATGGAGGCCCTTGATGTGTTCCATCCCAAGAGGATTGCAGACAGGATTCTGGGGATGGGTGACGTAGTCTCTCTTGTTGAGAAAGCTCAGGAGCAGTATGATGAAGAGGAGGCGAGAAAACTGCAGAAAAAGATAGCTAAGAATCAATTTACTTTAAGTGATTTTTATTCTCAGATTCAGCAAATTAAGAAAATGGGTAATATTAAGGATCTGGCTTCGATGATTCCGGGAATGGGAAAAGCGCTTAAAGGTGTTGATATGGATAATGACTCTTTTAAGAGCATTGAAGCAATAATACTATCCATGACTCAGCAGGAAAGAGATAATCCGGCTATACTTAATGGCAACAGGAGAAAGAGGATTGCAGAGGGTAGCGGCACTTCGATTGCAGAAGTAAACAGGCTTATCAAACAATTTGACGATACGCGCAAGATGATGAAAACAATGACAGGGGGAGGTGCTGCAAAAACAGCCAGAGCTATGGGGACACTTAGAAGGAGATAATTATTAAACATCAACTGTTATGAAAATATTAGATGGAAAGTTAACAGCAGATAAAATAAAAGAGGAGATTGCTCAAAAGGTTAAGGATATTATAGAAAAAGAGACAACTTCTCTTAGAGAACAATTAAATAAATTTAGCATAGAAAATTTTCCTGAAATTAATCCCGGAGTTGATGTTCGGATTAGTTTTGGGAGAAAAGGGAGACAACGACTTGGATCAATTAAAAGAGAAGTAATTGAACCTGGTCTTAAAATGGGTAGAATAGTCATTCGTCCTATCAAATATTCTAACTTATCAATTATAACAATATCG
>CAYZPF010000121.1:0-6741 GCA_964479995.1 uncultured Muribaculaceae bacterium
TAAACGAAAATGGGCTTTTTAAGGCTCGACTAATTAGAGATACTAACGCTAATTATGATCAAGAGCATTTACCATTTATATTACATTCTTTACCACAACTAATACCCAGCAGGTCGGATTTTTTGTTAGGAAACATTTATGAAAATCCAGCAGATCAAATAACAGAAATATTATTATTGCAGGAAACTATGGGGGTAAAAAACACTATTATTGTCTGCAATACAAGTCATGCCTATAATATTTTCTCTGTTATTGAGAGTAGTTTAAAGGAAAGAGGCTGCTCTATTAATTTAATTAATATAGTGTCCGAAACGGTTGAGTATATTGTCAATATTAATGTTAATAGTAAAATAAAAGTAGGAGTTCTTTCAACTCTTGCAAGCAATAAAGTAGGTCTATATGAAAATAAACTAATTCAAAACGGCATTGAAACTATATGTCTGCCACCTGATAAGCTGGAGAATGTACAGAATGTGATAGATGATATTAAAGCCCACTCTTCATGCTCAAAATCTTCTGAAATTTCACTAAAAAATATTTTTGAATATTTTTTAGAAAATAAAGTAACCCATATTGTACTAGGCTGTACAGAATTACCTATTTGTATCTCAGACAACTATTTTAAAAATATAGAGATTGTTGATCCCATGGTAATTGCAGCTAGAAAAATTATTAGCCTCTATTGATGAGAGCATTTTAAAATTCATTACATTCTTTTGCTACTACTACATTATTTAATTTCTACACGCTTACACAACTAAGATAAACTTAAAGTACTTTAACTAAGCGTGAAAACACTTGAAAAACACTAATTTTGTTGACAGATATTTTACGTTGATATATTATTATGGATTTTGTGCTCAATACTAATTATAGCAGTTTAATTAGTTATGTAAATTTATGATAAAAGATAGTTACAATTATATACCACTTTCAGAACCAGTTCTTATAACCGAACAAGTTTGGCCTGAAGGTACTCTGCCATTGGTCTCTACAGGCACTCTAACCTACAATCACGAACCCTACATTAGAGATTGTATTGAAGGTATACTAATGCAAAAAACCACTTTCCCGGTGCGAGTTTGCATTTTTGAAGATGCATCTACAGATAATACTGCGAAGATAGTAAAAGAGTATGCAGAGAAATATCCCCAACTAATCTTTGCATTTTACCAAAAAGAGAACACTTATAGAAAAGGAGAAATTAGAAAAAAGGCTAGACAGCCTTATAATGAAGCACGTAATGCAGCAAAATATATAGCCCTCTGCGAAGGAGATGACTATTGGACTGATCCCTTAAAATTGCAAAAGCAGGTGGAGTTTTTGGAGGAGAATGAGGAGTATGGATTGGTGCACACTGAACTAGACCATTACTATCACAAAAGCGGAAAATATGTTAAAGATCACTGGAAGACTTCAGGTGTAACCAATCAATCTGGCGAATTATACAATTCATTAACAGGCGGAATGGGTTCTATGATTTATACATGCACAGCATGCTATAGATCTAGTCTGATTAAAGATATAAACCATCAACAGTTTAGCTCATATGTGTATGGAGACCAACCACTATGGCTTCATATTGCTTCCAAGTCCAAAATTGGCTATATAGGTGAATCTACTGCAGTTAGAAACGTATTACTTTTTTCACATACTCAGGGTAGAAATTTCTCATTTGAACTAAAAAACATTGAGTGTAGTAAAAAAATAATCGAGGATTTTCATCAGATAAGAGCTTTTGATAAATATACAATTAATCATTTTAATACTAATTATAGCAAAAGAATTTGTAATGCCTGTTATAATTATAGGCAAAGATTCGACTTATTTGAATGTCACTATCAAAAATTAAAAGAAGAAAAAAACTTAACATTAGAAATAAAATTGAAAAGATTTTTATTTAAATACAAATTCCCAATTCCCCTATCAAAAATAGTTTTAAGGACATTCTATTTTGTTAAAAGAAGACTAGGTTAGTAATCAACATGTATATTCAATTTATCTATAAATATGAAATGGAATTTATAACTTGGCATGGACAAATAGTTAAGCGAAAAGCTTAACTTTAAAACATGAAAGGGAATCGAATGCATTATGATCGTAAATTCAAGGAAAATGCGGTCAAATTAAGTTATCAGCGTGACAATGTCAATAATCTGGCAAGGGAATTAGGTATCCGTGCAGAATTGATTTATAGTTGGCGCAGAGAATCTAAAGAATATGGCACCGGGAGTTTTTCTGGTCATGGAGTTCCTAATCTTACTCCTGAGATGAGAGAACTTCAAGAACTTAAGAAACAGATCCAACGGATAGAGACAGAGAATGAGATATTAAAAAAAGCTTTAGGCATCATCTCCAAGAGCGACCGTTGATTTATAGGTTTATATTTGAAAATGAGAATAAATGGACGGTTGAGATGATGTGTAGAGTATTGATGATACAACGCAGTAGTTATTATGCATGGAGGCGTAGGAAGGATTGTAAGAAAAACTCTTACAGAGATAATCTTGAAGCAGAAATTAAAAAGGTCTATTCCCTATCGGAGAGTCGTTATGGAAGCCCAAGAATAACAACCGAATTGAATAGTAAGGGAATAAGAGTTTCTAGAAAAACAGTTGCCAAGTATATGAAAAGGATAGGTATAAAAAGTAAATATTCGAAAAAATACAGGGCTACAACTGACTCTAACCATAATTATCCGGTAGCTGAAAATATTCTCAACAGGGTATTTAATGCAACAGAACCTGGAAAACTTTATGTATCAGATATTACATATATTCCTACAAACGAAAGTTTTCTCTACTTAACGAGTGTATTGGATCTTTTTGATAGGAAGGTGATCGGCTGGTCAATGAGTAACGGATTGAGTTGTCAAGAGACTGTGATACCAGCTTTGAATATGGCATTTAAACGCAGAATAAGATGCAAGGGTCTGATCTTTCATTCAGATAGGGGAATTCAATATGCCTGTAAAGCGGCTGTAAACACATTAAAATCTCACGACGTAACACAAAGCATGAGTAGAAAGGGAAACTGTTGGGACAATGCCGTTGCTGAAAGTTTTTTTAAAACTTTAAAGACCGAACTGATTTACGGAAGTAAGAGATTAGACAAGGAACAGACAAAAATTGCAATCTTTGAATATATCGAATTGTGGTATAATAAAAAGAGAAGGCACTCGGCTCTTAACAACCTAACAATAGATGAATTCTGGGATAAATTTTACAAAACAAGAAATAATATATTAAATGTCGCTTAACTATTTGTCCAAAAAAAGTTTGGAATTCCAGAAAAGGTCCTTTAATTAGATACAGATAAACAACTATGAAAACAAAAATTACAATCCCGGTACTTTTGATTGGCTTTAATCGTCCAGAAGTAATCAAACAATCATTCGATTATATACGTAAAGCTAAGCCAGAGAAACTCTATATTATGATAGATGGAGCACGTGAAGGTAAAATAGGAGAGGATAAGCTTGTAGAAGAGGTAAAGGAAGTTGTAAAAAACATTGACTGGGAGTGTGAAGCTTATTATAAGTTTAACGAAAAAAACATGGGTGCTGAAATTACCGTATCTAGTGGGATTAGCTGGGTGTTTGAAACCGAAGAATATGCTATTATACTAGAAGACGATATTGTGGCCCCGCTATCTTTTTTCAAGTTTGCTCAGGAAATGCTTGAAAAATATAAACATGATGATAGGATATATATGGTTAGCAGCTGCAACCAGACTCCCATTAAATTGCCAAATAATGAAGATTATCTATTTTCAAGATATGGGCACACTTGGGGCTGGGCAACTTGGAAAAGGGCATGGGATAAGTTTGATTTAAACATTAATGATTTTGATAATTACCTTTCAAACTCAACGCTAAAATCTTTAACCGACACTAGAAAAGAGAGAACATATTATAAGAAATTATTGACTTGGATGAAGAATAAAGGTGCCGGTAATAATAATTGGGATTATTGCTGGTGGTATATAAGATTTAAGGAACAGGCACTAAGTATTGTGCCCCGCAATCATCTATCCTCAAATATTGGCGTTTATGGGTTGCACGCAAGAGGGCAAAATGAAAGCCATTATAGACCTTATGACGATGAATTTATTGTCACGAAGTATCCCAAACACATTGACCGAAATGTTGCATATGATAAGCATCACTTTAAGAACCATATTAATAAGAAAAAATGCTTAATAGTAAGAATGTTTAATCGAATAATAAGAGTTTTACATAATTTCCTAAAATAGTTATCACAAGCTGCAACAAGCTTTATGTAAGTTCTTGCTTTCTAACCACCCCATAATAGCTAAATGGAGTTGTGGGGTCTTTAAAACAGTTTCTGGAAAAGAAAGAGACGCTCATTATCTCCCTAGCATCAAATTAAATTGAAAATCAACAATAAACTGTCATATAAAACCCCACTCTTTAATCTCAAATTTAATGAGAAAGAAGTTAATATTATTTATTTTTAAAATTTGCATACATCGAATTTAAAAGCAAATAGTTCAAATAACATTGTTTTATCTAAACAAATAATATAGGCAATGAAGTTATACCGCCATTTTAATAATAAAAAATAAAATGAGAATAGCAATATCAGGTATTAACGGTTTTGTAGGTAATAAACTAAATGACACTTTAAGTAAAACGCCTAGAGATTATCATATTATTCCAATAGACATAACAAGCGGAATTGATTTATCTGATAAAGCGCAAGCAGATAATATACAGTCTTTTGATGTATTTGTGCATCTTGCTAATTTATCTTATGTCCCTGAATCATACAAAAATCCCGAATTATTTTATAAAATAAACTACTTAACAACATTAAATTCACTAGAGCTTTGTCGTAAGTATAATGCAAGTTTTATATTCGTAAGTTCATATGTCTATGGGAGTCCATTATATTTACCTGTTGATGAACAGCATCCTATTACACCTTTTAATCCTTATGCACAAAGTAAAGTTATTTGCGAAAGTTTATGTGAAGGTTATAACCGCGATTTTAACATACCTGTCATCATTGTTCGTCCATTTAATATATATGGCGTTGGACAAAAAGGTAATTTAATTATACCCGAGATAATCAATCAACTTAAGCAAGGAAAATCTGTAATACAATTAAAAGATCCTACTCCAAGAAGAGATTATATAAATGTAAAGGATGTAGCAGAAGCATTAAAAATATGCATAAACCATAAACACAAATCAATAAAAAAATATAATTTATGTACTGGTATTAGTTACAGTGTATTAGAGTTAACTGAACATATCAACCAAGCATTGCGAAATAAAGTGTGTTTTAGATTTAATAATACTGACCGGCCTAATGAAGTGAATGAAACGAAGGGAAGCTATGCTAAAATATTAAATGAATTAGGCTGGAAACCAAAAACAGATTTGATCGACGGGATATCAGAGATAATGAAATACGAAGGTTTATAATGATGAAAATTAAGAACTTATTAGCAGTAGTAGCACATCCTGACGATCTAGAGATGATGGCAGCAGGCTTTGTAGCTAAAATAATGAAAGATGGGGCCAATGTACATGTCCTGGTTTTAACAAATGGCTCTTGGATAGCGCCAGATGGAGATATAGTCCGTTCAAAAGATCAAGCGGCAACAGAAATGCATAATGTAAGTGTTTTTATGAATTATAGTTCTTGGCATATGCTTAATGAAGCAACACTTGATTTAAATTTTAAGGATGCTCTTGTGACTGAGGTTTTAAAAAAAATTAAACAATATAATATTGACACTTTGCTTACCTCTTGGAACAAGGATAGCAACAGAGATCACAGGATAGCTTCTGAGATTGCATTATCGGCAAGTAGAAAAGTACCAAACTTCTTAATGGGACAAGTAAACTACTACATGCTAGATGTTTTTACTCCAAATTTTTATATTGATATAAGCGATGAGTGGAATAAAAAAATTGAATGTATGGCTCAGTTTGTTTCTCAATGGGAGAGAACTCATACTGATTGGACAGAGTTTTTAGATGTCACATCTAAATATTATGGTAAAATTATTGGAGTTGAAAGAGCTGAGGGGTTTATTGCTAAAAGAATAGCTTACTAAATGAACAATAATAATAAGTTGAAAGTAGCCTTTATTTGCCACTTTTCAAATAGTGAGGTAAGGAGTGAACTACCATTATCTAACTTTTGGTTAATAAATAGAATTAAGACAATGCTTGGTAAAGGAGTTATCTCTAAACACAAGGACTATGCTCCCTGGATTACAAATTACATCAAAGAGTTTGAACAATTTGATGATGTAGAATTACATATTATCGCACCTCATTATGGGATGAAACGCTTAACTACCAAGTTTAAGTTACAGAATACCTCTTATTACTTTTTTAGACCTGAACTCCCTTTTATGTTGAGTAGATTATTCAGAAAATTAAATATAAGCTCCAAAAAATTTAGGATCAATCGTTTGTTTATTAGACGCTTTCTCAAAGATATAAATCCTGACATTGTCAACCTGATAGGAACTGAAAATCCTTACTATTCTATCGCATCATTAGATATTAGGAATACGCCCGTATTTGTGTCTGCACAAACGGTTTACACCAATCCTAAACGAAAAGAGTTGACAGGGAGTCTTGATATAATCAGGTGGGACACGGAACTTAAAATACACAAAAAGGAAAAGTATTACGGAGCTACCGGTCGTATGCATTATGATTTAATATTAAACAACAATCCAAATGCTATAATTTTT
>CAYZPF010000122.1:0-2402 GCA_964479995.1 uncultured Muribaculaceae bacterium
TGTTCAACCCGCGCCCCCGTTATCCGGTCACGCAGTGAGCGGATAACGTTTGAATAGAGCCAATAAGTTGCCGTTAGGCTACTTATTGGCTCCTATGATTTGTTATATCTGAACTACTTTGTTAAAATAGACAAACATCTATTTAATATTTCGGGATTATTAATTATAACCACATGTACTTTTTTTCTAGTTCGTGTTATATTCTGAAATAGCATTTTTACGGCATAATAATATGATTTACACTTATATTGTAATTTACCATCTTCGTTATAAAAGAAACATTGGTCAATTATTACTCCTACATTATCAAATTCTTGTCCTATAATCCCATGTGAAGTTTCAGAATTAGGCAAGGCAGACTTTTCATGTTTTTCGCTATTAAATCGAGAAGGAGTAAAACGAAGTACTTCCCAATTTTGTGTACTCAATATTTGAAGAAACTCTTTTGCATCATCATCATTATTAAAGTAACTTATCTCAATATTATCTTTACTTAATTCTAGTTTGTTCCTTTTTTTATTAAATAACATTTTTATAAATGACGCTACATCCTTATTTGTTCGTATTTTTTCTGATAATTTATATTCGGTAATTGATGTAATAGCATTAATTTTTTCTTCTATATTCCATGATTCTTCCCATGTAGCTAATGTTTGTAACTTATCATATGAGAATATACAATTTCCATTAATAGCTGAAATTTTTTCTATGATATCATCCATTTGTCTAGCATACATTCTTTGTGCTTCATCAAGTATAATTAAATCATAGTCCGATAAGTCATAACTAGCATAAGCTTTAACTGGAGCTATTTTCCAATTATTTACAGCATTTAATTTATGATGTCCATTATTTAAGTTCCCACAATGAATGATTAATACTTTTTTACCATCATCAATTATTTCTTTAGCAATATCATATGTTAACAAAGTTTTACCAGTACCAGCACTGCCCGTGACTGCAAAGAAGTTGGCTTTTGTATTATCCTCTAATACATCTATTATCTTTTCTTTTACCAATTCTTGTTGGTGTGTTAAAAAATATTTATTATCTATAAATTTTTCAGTAGAATTAAATGGTGATACTAAATAATCTGATGGATTAAACAACTTGTCTATATCATTTATATGGATAATTTCTTGTTCATATAAAAGTTTTGCTAAATCTGTAAAATTTACCTCTTCAAGTACATCATCATTTAAGCGATACAACTTCTTCAGGTTTTCAACAAATGTAAAATTATATACTTCTTTATTTAAAAAACTCAGATAATATTTATTCTGTTTTAATTGTGTTAATATTTTCTTTTCTGTACTACTATTTTTCAGTTCTATATTAATTATAGAATCTTTTCCAAATCGTAATAAATCAAATTCTTTAGATACTTGTGGGATTTTATAGCCTACATAGAATTGATTAAAAATACTTTTAACCCCTTTTCTATCATTTAAAATTGTTATTAGAGCTTTCAAGTCATTAACTTCTGCATCTTTAATTTCTATGCCATGATAAACTAATAAGTTTTGGTATTCTTCTTTTTCTAATGTATCAAATGCCTGTGTTAGTGATATGATATTTATATGTTTCAACTAATTTCTCTCCAAGATTTTGTTATATGTTAATCAACATCTCTTAATGCTCTTCTAATTTCACTCTCTGCATCATCAAGTTCTCTTATCGCTTTTTTAATATCTCTATCATCTTCAATATTGTTTTTTGCCTTTTTTAAAGCTTTTTGGGCATCTTCAATTGCTGATAATGCATTTTTTAATTTTCTTCTTGCCGACATTTTAATCCTTCGCTTTTAATATATAACGATTGACTTCACCGACTGCTCGCAGTTCGGTGCAAAGTTTTGTTATACATTTTTGTAATTTTGACATCTATCATATTGCTTTATTAAGATTCAATAATCACTTCTTCTTCTTCAAACCAACCTTCAGACAATACATAGCTTTTTACCAATGCTGGCGCTTGGGTATATGCCACAATTGCTAGACTTTTTTCTGCTCTACTGCAAGCAACATAAAAAAGTCGGCGTGTTCTATCTAAACTTGTATCTTTCCCTGCATGCTGGTTATCATTATCTGTTTTAGTAAGCTCTTTTGCTCCAAATAATTTTTCATAGCTAAATAAAAAACCTCTAGCTTCTTCATCATCAATGATTACCATAACTCGAGGAAACTCCAAACCTTTGACCCCTTGATGCGTGCCAAATTTTGAGTCTTCAGAGAAGTACTCATCAAATGCTTCTATTTGAGAAAATGAGCCTGATAAAGCATAGTCCCATGTATCAATTAAATCATCCCTGTCTTCTGTACCCTCTCCTTGTTCCGCAATATGTTGTTCCTCTTCGGTTCTATTAGCTATGGAATGAAGCATTTCTGGAATAGTAAAAAGTT
>CAYZPF010000122.1:2412-6725 GCA_964479995.1 uncultured Muribaculaceae bacterium
CTGGTTGTACCGCTGCGCGACGCCACCGGGAAACTCTGGAGCCTGGAGTACATCTATAATTTTAGGATTTTGATTATCCTTCCAAAGTGAATACAATTCATTTACATACTTATTTACTTGTTTTATATTGTCTAATTGATTTTCATTTTTCTTCAATACGTTAGCATCAAGCAATGGAGAATATTTACGAACTATGTGAGAAACTGAAAACTCATCTTCAATTTTTTTTGCTTTGATTAGAGGGAGTATTATTTTCGTAAATAATTGCATGGCTGGTAATGTACCGTCAAGTAAACCTGTCTTTAATCTTTCATGATTATATAAAGGTTGAAATAAATCTATAAATCCCATTCTATTTGCAGCCATATGATGCTCAAGTGTTAAGGTTTTAATATCTGGACTATTCCATAGTTCATCCCCTGTTATGGTTGCCATTTCTTGAGTAATTTTATTTTCTATTTCAATCTTATTAACTGCCATTGAAGGTATAATAAAGAGTCTAACTATGCCATCTTCTTTTTCAATCCTTGGAACTTGTACTTGCATGTCTACACCAGAGCGAATTTTATTTACCAATTTAATTACACGTTTAGGGCACCTATGATTCATCTTTTTTTCAGGTTTTTCCCAACTGTCAGGAATATTCTGCCCTAAGTCAACTTTGCCATCAGTATATATACGTTGCATTGTATCACCAAATAAAGCCAGAGAAAAAGATGTCGAGTGCTTTTTTTGAACTTCAAAAAAAGCCTCCATTAGCAACTTATTCGTATCTTGACTCTCATCTATAAGCAATATGGGATATTTTTTAATGATAATATTTTGCATCAATTGTTTATTACTCAAAAAATCAGCAGTAATCTGTATTACTTCCGCATGATTTAATGAATCACGGCTTCTATTATCTCCATTGGGATTATAAGTAAACTTTTTTATCTTTTCTAAGTTTTCAAGTCGCTCACCTTTAGAAGCAATTTTTCTAACTCTATCAATAGAAGCTTTTGTGCCAGAGCGTCCTTTTGCTTCTTGTTCTTCTAGTTCAATAATTTCACTTTTTAAATTTTTTTCTAGCCACTTTTTTATATCTTGTTGAAAAGATTTAATTAAATCCCATGAAAAGCTATGTATTGTAGAAACTGAAAATAGATGGTCATACCCTAAACGATGTTGAATTTCATTGCATGCGGCATTAGTATATGTAATAATAGCTATTTTTTGAGCATTTAAATGTAGCCGATGGCCTTGTTCATCTCGTAGTCTTGATAAAACATTAACAAGTGACCTTGTTTTCCCAGAACCTGCACCAGCAAAAAGGAAAAGACTTTTAGGATTATCTAAATCCAAACATTCAAATATGGTATCGTCAACATGGTCATCAGTATTATTATTTTCTACTTGTGTGGACATTATTATTTTCCCTCAACATTGATTGTTAAGTCATTTTGCTTTGCATGTAGTTTTTCCTTCAACCATTCCAACCCTTCTTGTATGTAAGTTGGAACATTGAACTTTTCTGGTTCTTCAAGGTAGAGTAATTCAAGGGCAAACTTTGCCTTATCACCTTTGCGGAAAGCTTCAAAAAGTGCCTCACTGATTTCTTGCGCATCAGTTTTTTCAGAGAATATTTCGTTGAATTTTTTGATAAGTCCTGTACCTACCATCTCTTTAAATAATTCGAGATTTTCATAAGCTAAAGCATCTTCAAAAGTATATGGTATAACCTCTGTTTTATTACCTGCTAATGTAACTTTTATTGGAAATTGATAAGCTACTCTAATTTGAGAGTTTGAAGATACTTTTTGATCTTTATTTAAATCAAGTAACTCATCATACAATTCTTTGTTTGGAATCCAAGTTTTCAAGGTAGAATTATCTGTTTTATATCCCTGTTTCCTTTGTGGTACAACGGCCTTATTCTTATCATTTGGATTAATGGAATCAGCATCGGTAATTATTAGTGTGATCAACCCGAGATTCTCTATTAATGGTCTTAATTTATCAGCATGACTTCCACCAATTTCAAGAAGAGAAATGTATGAAGTTGTTAATTCTGGAAAATGATAACGCATAAAATGTGGGATTAACATTCTTTCTGCGGAGCCTTCAACTAATATTACGGCATCGGCAAAAAATAAATCACAATGTGTCGTCTTTAAATAACGAATAGCGAACTTTGTTGTTGGATCTTCTCCACCAAAAGTTTTGGACAAATTCACAACTGTTGCTGTCGGAATTTCTGTATTTTTAAGCGGTTGTTTTCTTTGAAAATATCGTAGCTTTATAAAATCAACTTCGTGAGCAATATGGCTTGAATGCGTGCTTACGACTAATTGTGTAGAGAATTGTTTTTTTTCTTTTAAATTATCATGATTTCGCAGTATGTCATAGGCTTTATTGATAAAAACCTGTTGAACCTGTGCATGTAAATGTGCTTCTGGTTCTTCAATTAAAATAAGATGGAGTGGTTCTATATAATCAGAATTATTTTTTCCTTGCTTACCAGTTTTCATCCATTCATTTCTAAAACGAATTAACTGAAATATCATAGATATTAAGTTTTGATATCCCAAACCATTATATTTTTCAGGGAGTCGCAACAAACTGCTAGGATCACGCATCACATCAAATTGAACAGCAGATGCATGATTGAGTCCATCAATTGGATTTACTTTACTTGATAAAGTAATTTTTGGATTTCCAAATCCTGGATATCCAAGTTCCTCAAGTTCAGTAAGTGATGGAAGAAAACTTGTTTTCAATTTATCATCAAAAGTTGTTTGTGCCGTATCTATGGCATCCAATGCATCGATATCAGAAGCATCAGGAGTGTCAGATGGGTTAAGATGACTATCGTAATAACTCCTAAATTGAGAGGAAAGACTTCCTACACCTTTGGGAGCATCGTTTGCATTAGATGTATTTGGATCGGAAAAACCTCTTTGTGCGTTTATAATATCAATTTTTATCAATCCTTTCAGTGGATTGCTTTCAAGAGCTATACTATCTAACGGTATTATTTGAATTTCAACAGTACTTCCTTGATTATATTTTGAAGGATCAAGGGTATATGCTTCAATTTTAAAGTATGTGCGTAATTCTTTATCAAGAAAATCATGTAAATCTTTCGGCCATAGTTTAAGTTGTATAGTTTCTTTTTTCTTTTTTGCTTCATTTATAGTCTGCTGACTTACATTAAAACTTGCAATAAAATCTTGATAAATTTTTTCGATACTTTCAGGTTCAAATCGAAGACGCACACCTAATATACCGCCATCCCAATCTAAGGTAGGGATTAAATGACTTACATAATGAACTTCATTTTGATTTACAGCTATCCAAACGTCAAGAGATGGCAAATAAGACTGCCACTGCTCTATTGAAAGATTTGGAACGTCATCTTCTGTAATTGCTAGCCATGCTGTACCTATCTTATTTATTTCGCTCCAATTTGAAATAGTAAAATCAGTTGTAGAAATTTTATTTTTTTCATACAAAAATAATATGAGAGCATCCATAGCAGAAGTTTTACCGCTATTGTTCGCACCAACAAAAAGTGTCTCTTTATTTGAAAGATCTATATGACAAGACTTTAATTTTCTAAAATTTTGTATTTCTATGGATTCAATTTTCATATTTATTTTTACCTTATTTCGATTTGCGTATAACGGTTGAGAAGAGCAATATATTACCCGCCCTTGGGTAAAATATTGGCTCCTGCGTTTTGTTAGCACTTACATCTATTCTTTAGGCAAGCTCTTATATAACGATTCAATCCACGAGTCAAATTTATTACTCTTTTCAAACTTCATAACATCATACATTTCAGGGTTGAGTATTTTAAAGGTTTCTTTAAAAATACTCAAATTCAAATCATCCATTTTTTTGTCTCTCTTAACCCTCAAGAATATTTTTGTAAAGTCCTTCACTTTGTAGCCAATGTCTTTTCTTCCAAGCTTTATAGGTTTTCCATTTTTTTGAATACCTAAAGCCTGAGCAGCTCTAAAAGCTTCTTCCTTTACTTTATACACCTTATCATGTAAAGCTAATCTAAGAATTACATCTCGTGATTGAGGGCAATCATATTTTCTTAACTCATCTAGTGCTGAAAGACGTGCTTTCCAATCATGCTCTAAACCAGCTTCCTTTACCAACTCATTTATATTATTAGGTATTTCTTTTAGTAGTGCCATTTAATTTCCTTTAGTATGGTTTCCAGTGTGCTAACGGTCGAGTTGAGAAATAGTTTTGCCCGCTAGGCTAAACTATTTCTCTCCAAGTCGCCACCTTAAAACCCACTTAATTTCTTAATTATA
>CAYZPF010000123.1:0-6538 GCA_964479995.1 uncultured Muribaculaceae bacterium
CATTTATAAGCATATACGCTGCCGTATGGTTTACCAACAACATATGCAGTGCGACCTGCCCAGGCAACAACAGCTAAAACAGGATTTGTTATTTCTGTCATCTCATTCTTGTTGTAGGCCAGGTTTAGAAAGGTATTCCAAGTAAAATCTTTTCTTACTATATTCTTTGAATTAATACCTAACTCAATACCACGATTAAACATTGAACCATAATTCACAATTACCGATTGAAACCCCTGTGTAGGATCTGTTGTCACCGAGCCAAGCAAATCGGAGGTATTTTTGTTATATAATTCAATAGTAGTATTAAGCCTGTTTTTAAGCATATTCAAATCAATCCCAAAATTTGTGACAGCAGTTCTTTCCCAGGTTAGATTATAATTTGGCGGACTGGCTACATAATAACCATGGAGAAATAAACTTGAAGAGTAATAAGGCGAAAGTCGCGTATAAGGACCTGTCTCTTTAGGTATATTACCATTTATACCATGAGATAATCTAAGATTAAGCCTGTCAATCCAAGGAACTTTAAAAAAACTCTCATCACTAATCTTCCAGGCAGCACCAACTGACCATAAAGGTCTATACTGAACTTTGGGATCGGTACCCCAAAGATTTGACTGATCGACTCTGATACTACCGGTTAAAGTATAATTTTTATTATAAGTGTATGAGGTATTTGCATAAAACGACACATACCTGTCATCTGTTTCAACAATTTTATTGTTTAATGTCTCGTTGTAAAAACTATATCCGCTCGTCGCCTCAGTACCAAAAAGAAAACCCAACTCAGTAGCGTTAATTGGAGTATAGGTGTTATCTTTATTGTTGAAACCAAACCTTTGAAGTGTTGTAGAAGACATGGTGATTTTTCTCCGCTCCGCACCTGCTATTGCTAAAATATCATGTTTTCCGTCAATTGTAATTTTATCAAAATTAACTTGAAATCTAAAAGTTTCCGAAAAGTTATCAGCTCTCGTTTCAATTAGCTGACCCCCATAGGGTATGTTAAATTTAATACTTCCGTCTGCAGCATTAACTTGTGCAAAATTATTAATCATTGTGATGGCAGTATTAGAGGACTCACTATAGTAATTTGTAGATTTACTTGCCCCCCTTTCAAATTGATATTTTGCTTCAAGAGAAAATCCTTCAAAAAGAGTAAAATTTAAAGCAGCAAAATTTCTTGTTCCAAATCTTTTTGAATTAATATCTACATAGGTATTCTCCTTTAAGGGATAGTACTCCTCACTATACAAATTTCTATCTAATAACCGTTGAATCTCATAATAAGGCTTCCTGAAGTTAAATGCAAGATCTTTTCCATCGCTGTCTTTTAGCATCTCATACGATGGAAAACTCAATAAATCTCCTGCTACAGCATTGTTGATAGCCTTAGAAATATTTATATTGGAACCCAAATTAAGTTTCAATCTTTTAGACAGCATGAAATCTGTCTTTAAATTTATGTTTACAGACTCATTACTATTGCCTCTCAGTCCCTCTTTAACACCCTTATAAATTCCGGAAACATAATAGGAATCACGTTCTGAACCACCACTTAAACTAATATTATGCTGATTAACCTGCCGGGGCCTCCATACAAATTCTCTTAACTGAGCCCTGTTATCGCTATTACGTAATTTATCAATTTGCCTGCTTGCCTCATCATGAGTGATAGTTCCATTTTTTTCCATATAGAGTACATCATATACTTTTGAGAGAAGTGTTTTTTGGGATTTAATTGCCGACCAGGGATTTTTTGAGAAAAATCTTTCAAAACTCTCCAATTCCAAATCTACAAGTTCGCTCGATGAACTTAGATTATAAAGATCAAAATTTGTAATTGGTTGAAAATTATAACTACCCTCATAGCTGATAGTTGGTTTACCCTTAACTCCGCTGTGAGTAGTAATAACTATAACTCCATTAGCTGCCTGAGCTCCATAAATAGAGGCAGCCGAAGCATCTTTTAGTAATGTAATATTTTTAACGTCCCTGGGATTAATTGAATTTATATCACCAACGAGCGGAAACCCATCAACAACATATAGTGGTGTTGCTTTCCCTCTTATTGTTGAAATACCTCTGATGCTCACAGTTCCTTTATAGATTGAAAGCCCCGGAGCTGTGCCTTCAATTCTTGAAGTAACATCAATTACTCCGCCTTTATCAATAATATTGCTGCTTATCAGACTAAAAGAACCGGCCGCTCTCTCTTTAGAGATAGTCTGATAACCTGTAAATACAATCTGCTCCAGATACATTGGATCTTCCGTCATTTGAATTTCAATAGCAGATTCTCCGGAATATTCCAACGTTACAGTTCTCATTCCTAAGAAGGAGATCTCAATGATATCTCCTAATTTCAGACCACTCAATTCAAAAACACCCTTTTCATTTGTAGTTACACGGGTTTTAGTACCTTTAATCATCACATAAGCACCTACCATAGGCTCCCCTGAGATACTCTTAACGGTACCGTATATTTTACTTAACTGTTGCCTGGTTTCGGATGATTTAGACGCAATTGTTTTATCATTTTGCGCATCCAATCTCTTAATTATCACTACGTTCTCTTTTCTAGAAAATGTCAGATTTGTATTTTGCAGAACTTTAGACATAAATTCGCTTATTGTAGCATCCTTCACGTCAACATCTTTTTTGGGAATTAAGGCCAAATCTTCAGTACTGTAAACAAAGACAAAATCTGTCTTCTTTTGCACTTCCCAAAATAATTGCGATAGGCTTATCTCTTTAAAATTAATTGTTAGCTTTTCCGCTCTGCTTATTACGTTGGCCTGACATTCAGCTGAGTACGTAAAAAGCATCATTAATAGAGAAATAAGCAGATAAAATCGATTTCTCTTCAAATTTTGAAGTAGATAATCATTAATGATATCTCTATTTTTCATAAGTGTTAGATATTTTTGTTATTAATTTAGGTCCCTCTTTAATTAAAATGGTATCATTTATAATTTCATAATCAATTTTTCCAGTCTCTTTGAGTAATTCCAGAAGTTCACTAATACTATTAAATTTCTTTACATAGATTGAGAATCTTACCTCCTCAACCGCAACTGTTCCACATTTTATCTTAACATTATATTGCCTTTCCAAATCTTCTGCTATTGATTTAAATTTTTGATCTTTATAGCTCAACATCTCATCCTTCCAGGCGCTGTAAATTGATGCATCAATATTTCTGTCAACTGAAATCTCTTGCCCCTCTGTTAGCCAAGCCAGTTGATTTTGCGTTAATACTATCTCTTCTGTAGGCAAACACACTTTAAGTTTTCCCTTATTTAATGTTACTCTAAACAATTTCTCTTGTTCATATGCTTTCACATTAAATTCAGTTCCAACAACAACAATTTTTACTATACCCGCTTTAACAACAAAAGGCGCTTTACCCCCTTTGGCAACCTCAAAAAATGCCTCGCCCTCTAATGAGACCTCTCTTATATTGTCGCTAAAATTTTCAGGATAGGTAAATCTTGTTTTTGAGTTGAGCCATACTTTTGTCCCATCGGAAAGTATTAAAAAATGTTGTGCACTTTTAGGGATAACTATTGTATTGTAGCGTAACTCTACGTGACTATTACTTTTTATTAATAATAAAAATGTTATTGGAATTATCAAAATAGCAGCAACTTTAATACTAAACGAGAGTACTCTGTTTTTCCTTCTTTTAAAAGTCTTTAATGATATATCTTTCCAATCTGCCTGTTTCTCAAAATGAGAAACAAGCGCTCCCCATTTTTCAAATTTCTCATAATCGGATATCTCTGCAAAGAGTTTTAGATTAGCATCCGATTCATTAAGCCACTCTCTCAATTTTTCTTTTTCACTCTCGGTATTACTTTTAATAAAAAACCCGGCAACTATATTATATATCTTATTCATCTATTTATTATTAAATCTGTTAGTAACAAAATTTGATTAAAAAAACATTATCTTGGACAATATGTTTCTTAGAAATTTATACCCCGTCTTTTTTAAAGTTTTTACCGTATTAATTGAAATTTCAAGATTCTCTGCAATTATTCTATTTTTAAATCCACTCATAGACATCCTAATAATTTTCCCGGTTTGATCGGGAAGTTTTTTAATTGCATTGTGAAGAATTGAATAAACCTCATTTTCAAAAATCAAATCATTTAATAACTTTTTATCAGCTAATATATATGTATGAGACCTGTATCTGTCCGATATTTCCCTGTCTCTAATAAAATTGTAGCATCTATTTTTTGTTACTGAATATAAAAAGGCTCTAACAGCATCAATATTATCGAATTGTGTCCTCCTGTTCCAATAGGCAATAAAAGATTCCTGGACAATGTCTTTTGTTTCCGACTCATCATTAATTATACGATACACATATACGCACAGAAGAGGGAACAGAGTGATATACAACTTCTTAAAAGATACTAAATTATCCTTTGCTATATCTCTTATATGCTCATCATTGATTGACATCCGTACTAACCTTATACATTATAACTACACATTCATCCTTAAAACGGGTGAATGGTTATAATTTTTTTTCTTTTTCCTGATTAGTTATCTACAATCATTGAATAAAAGTTTCTCGCCACTGATTGTTAACAATAGCTGTCAAGTTACATAAAAAAAAGAGTGAAGCTGCCAGCTTTGCTAAAGTTTACCAAAAACTTGACTTTAGCAGAGTGCAAACTTTATCGTCCAAATTTTCCGAACTTGGTACTTAGGCTGAACAGGATGTAACGGCCTATTATGTTATAGCTCTCCTCCTGAACAAAATTATCTGCGTAAGTGACTTTCTTATTCTTGGTTTGATTCAGTATATCATATCCTTTCACACTAAGAATAACTCTGTTATTTAGTATTGATTTACAAACCTCTGCATTCCATATTCTTGCCGGATCGTTGTTTACGCTAAAACCGCTATAAAAAAAGTGGCTGTAGTCAGAGATCAGATTAAATCCATAAGGTAAAGCCCATTTCATATCTGCTGCCAATATATTTACCCATGTTGACCTATCTCTAATTTTATGTACTGAAAACCAAGAGTTTGAATATCTGGCATTTAGACGTAATCCCGCTTCGAAAAAAGTAGATCTGTACAAAAGCGCCAAAGAACCTTCTGGTGTGACGCTGTTTGATGTATATTCCTCATTGTTAATATACCCGAAACCTCTGTTGTATGCAGTGCCGAGGCTCCCGGAGAATCTTATTTTTCTTGTTAAGTTAATCGCCATAAGAGAAAATCTTGAGTTGGCATTATATGCCGTTCCTTTGTTTACAGGCATAGTGTATGTTATACCAAACTCATCGAGGGTGCGTTTTTCTATAATTTTATTTTGTGTCAACAAGAGTCTAACATCATAGTAGCCCACCCCACCGCGTTTACCTACGCTTAATGTGTGGATATATTCAGAACGCAGGTTAGGATTGCCAGTCCTGATAAATAGCGGATTATTATTATTCACTACCTGATGTAGCTGCGTGAGCGACGGATAATTACTTCTTGCCGAATAAACTGACTCAAAATTGTGGTAAAAATAGCGGATCGTGGGAATAATGTCCCATTTAAAATATTGATCTGAGAATTGTTTTGTGTCAATACGGTTTAGGGTTGGTTTCAATTCGGCGGAAATCTTCAAATATTCTCCCCGCTTTCTTTTCAGTTTAAATGTATATTCCAGAGTAATACTGTTATCAATAATCTGATTTTCTATATATCCACTACTACCTTCATCCTGATTAACATACTTACCAAGATTGCTGTCGTAATTAAACGTCCGGACATCGGAGGTCGAAGTCAGGTAGCTAAAGCTATAATCTAACCTTAAGTCTTTCACCAATAAAAAGAAAGAGAGAGTACCGTTAATATTCATACGATTATTCTCCTGGTGTCTTCTCTGGTCGGACTGCAACATCTCGCTGTTGGACAATAAAGTCGATGACTTGACGAAATAGTCGGAATTTATGTTGGTATTGTTAAACAACAAGCGTGCGCTATAGAAGTAGAATTTTGTTTTAGCCTTTTTACTCCTTGAAATTGTCAGAGGGATATTAATCATAAGATTCCTGTTTTCCCCAATATTCGAAGATTCGCTGCTTGTAGGGTTTTGCTCGTTGTCGGACATGTATGATGAAGAGGTCATCCGGGAGTCAGATTTAGCTGAGTTATAAGAGATCACAGGATTGAATTGTATATAGGGCGCTGCTTTATCTGCACCCCGTTCTTTTCTGTAGTTTTGAGAATAGGTGAAAGTAAAAGCATCGCTTCTGGTATTCGATAAATTATCGGAAATGTATGTACTGAAACCTTCCGGCAAAGTTGTCTCGCGTTTTATAGACTTCTCTAGTAAGGTATTTGAGTATCGGTAAATAGAATTAGCGTAAATACTGTTTATAGACTCAGCACTTGATCTGGCATAATCAGCGCCGGCTAATATAGTCTCAATCTCTCCGTCATATCCTCCCGGACCCCGCGGCGACTGAGGCATGCCCATGTTGTATGTTGTCCCCGGTCCCGTATCCCTTGATGTGT
>CAYZPF010000124.1:0-6531 GCA_964479995.1 uncultured Muribaculaceae bacterium
AGTTTCCTAAACTTCAGATCCGCGTTCGAGTCGCGGTGGGACTACTAAGCCGGCAATTTGTCGGCTTTTTTATATATTTGTAAAAAAAGAGTTGAAAGTTACTAAAAGCGATGTTTTGTGGAATTACAGTGCAACTTTCATGAGGGTTGCATCTGCGCTCCTTGTATTACCATTAATTCTTAAAATGTTACCAAAAGAGGAGGTGGGACTATGGAGTGTAATGATAGGACTGAATTCTATGATCTATCTTCTTGATTTTGGTTTCTTTCAAACTTTTTCAAGGAGTATTACCTACATCTATTCTGGCGCTAAATCGCTTAGGAAGGAGGGGTTTACTCCTGTAGAGGCAGGGAGTCCCGTCTCCTATAACCTATTGAAAGGGGTTATTAAGGCAATGACCCGTTTCTATGGCTTTGTCTCTTTAATACTCCTGTTAATACTATTTTCCGGGGGAGTATGGTATATTAACAGACTTTTAGTGGGATTTGAGGGAGATGCGGGGCTTGCAAAACTGGCTTGGTTCACTTATGGTATTCTTCTTTGCTATCAATTCTTCACCTATTATTATGATGCAGCTTTAGTGGGCAGAGGGATGATTAAAAGATCCCGGCAGATTATTGTCTTTTCTCAAACACTGCATATTATTATCTCCTCCATTCTGTTGCTCTCGGGTTTAGGGCTTCTCTCGATGGTTATTGGACAATCTATAGCTACAATAGTGAACCGGATGTTGGCAAGAAGAGCATTCTACGATTCGGAAACAATTTACCGGTTATCTTATGAGGATAATAGTGAGTGGTTAACAATCTTAAAAACTCTCTTTAATACAGCTTATAAAAGCGGGTTGGCCTCTTTGAGTTGGATTTTTACCAACAGGATGCTGTCAATCATAGGAGCTCTTTATGTACCGCTTGTTACAATGGCTTCATATGGTATCACCAAGCAGATTACAGATATCACGATAACTATATCTACTGTATGGTTTACCACTTATTATCCCAAACTTACAGGAGAGCAGCTAAAAAATAGTTTAGGTGAGGTAAAAAGGATTTATGTTAAGGCTCGCCTTATAGCAGCAGGAGCCTTTATATTAATTACTGCCGCAGTTGTTTTAACAGGGGAGCCTATACTGAGATTTATAGGGAGCTCGACATCTCTGTTGCCTTTAAACCTAATGTTACTACTCTTTCTGGCCTCTTTTTTTGAATCAATGACACAGCTTTCAACCTCTGTTCTTTTAAGCAGGAATGAGGTGCCTTACTATAAAGCTCAGTTAATCACAGCTATAGGTGCTGTGCTGGCACTCTTTGCTGCCCTTGGAATATCGGGGGGTAACATATTTTTTCTTATAGTTATCCCTTTTGCAGCACAACTTATATACCAACATTGGAGATGGGCCTTTAAATTATATAAGGAGCTTGGAGTAGGTTTGAATGACTATTTAAGCGGCATTAAATCCCTCTATAAAAGCATCCCAATTTTTAATTACGATAAGTAAAAGGATTAATCCTATAACAGCAACTATTTGCCAAACAATTCTCTTATAATTTATTTTCATATTTTAATATATTGGTGAAGGCAATATTACCATTTATGATTAAATGATCTTATACAAAAAAGAAAATTATTGAGATACAGTATAATAAATATCTTTTTCCTGAAAAATTATCTGATTATAGAATTATGTAGAGTATCTATTTTAAAAAAAGCTGCATTACAAAATGCAGCTCTTAAACTCACAGACTATTATCTGCTATTTATATGATTTAATAGCTGCCTGTGCTGCGGCTAAACGGGCGACAGGAACTCTGAATGGGGAGCAGGATACGTAATTCATTCCCACTTTATGACAGAATTCAACCGATTCAGGATCTCCGCCATGCTCGCCACAAATTCCGATTTTGAGTTTAGAATTTGTATTGCGACCTCCTTTAATTCCCATCTCTACAAGTTTTCCTACCGTAGCCTGGTCAAGAGTCTGGAAAGGATCGGTTGTTATAATCCTTTTGTCCAGATAATCTCCCATAAATCCGCCGATGTCGTCACGTGAGAACCCGAATGTCATTTGAGTAAGGTCGTTGGTTCCAAATGAGAAGAATTCTGCTGTTTTCGCCATTTCATCGGCAAGCATTGCTGCTCTTGGGATCTCAATCATGGTTCCATACAAATATGGTATCTTCACACCATGCTTTTTCTCCATCCCGGCATGTACTCTTTCACAAATTTTCTTTTGATCGTCCAGCTCTTTTACTGATATGGTTACAGGAATCATTAATTCCGGTTGAGGTCTAAAGCCCTCTTTAATAAGCTCTGCTGTTGCTTCAAAAATAGCTCTGAATTGAGTTTCGCTAATCTCCGGATATGTGATTCCAAGGCGAACACCGCGATGCCCCATCATCGGATTCACTTCATGAAGCGAATCGCCTCTTTTTTTAACCTCTTCTGCAGATATCCCGAGTTCGGCTGCAAGTTCTGCAATTTTTTCGTTGGTTTGAGGAACAAACTCATGAAGAGGAGGGTCAAGTGTGCGGAATGTTACCGGTTTGCCGTCCATTACCTTCATTGTCCCTTTAACTGCATCTTTAATGTAAGGTTCCAGTTCTCTTAAGGCGTTAACACGCTCTTCCAAAGTGGAAGATAATATGATTTTACGCAGCTTGGCAAGAGGCTGTTCTGAGTTTAAACCATAGAACATATGCTCTATACGGAAGAGCCCGATTCCCTCTGCGCCAAAAGTAATGGCGTTTGCTGCATCTTCGGGAGTATCTGCATTTGTCCTGACACCCAATACCCTGTACTTATCCACGATGTTCATATATTCTACAAATCTGGGATTCTCCGACGCATCCATGGTGTCAATTCTTTGAGCGTAGACAAACCCTTTGCTTCCGTTCAGACTAAAGAGGTCTCCTTCGTTATATGTTTTTCCGTTAACGAGTAATTGTTTGTTTTTAAGATCAATTTTTAATACGTCGCATCCTACAATACAGCATTTTCCCCAGCCGCGGGCAACAAGTGCTGCGTGTGAAGTCATACCTCCACGTGCAGTGAGCAGACCAATAGCTGCGCGCATTCCTTCCACATCTTCGGGATTTGTCTCTTCACGGACGAGAATAACATTTTTGCCTTGTGCCGCCCATGTAACGGCATCTTCGGCAGTGAATACAATTTGTCCAACGGCTCCGCCGGGACCTGCAGGCAAGCCTCTGGCAATAACTTTTGCCTTTGCTTCTGATTTGGGATCCAGAATAGGGTGCAGTATTTCATCCAATTGAACAGGATTTACACGTAATACTGCAGTTTTTTCGTCAATAAGTCCCTCGTGCAGCATATCCATAGCCATATTCAAAGCTGCAAGGCCTGTTCTTTTACCTACGCGGCATTGAAGCATCCATAGTTTACCATCCTGAATGGTGAACTCTATATCTTGCATATCGCGGAAGTGTTTTTCCAGATTCTTCTGAATGGTATCCAAATCTTTATATACCAATGGCATACTACTTTCAAGAGAAGGTAGATGTCTGTTTTGATCATTTTTTGTATCTTCATTCAGAGGATTAGGTGTGCGGATTCCTGCTACAACATCTTCACCTTGGGCATTGACCAGCCACTCTCCGTAGAATTTTGCCTCTCCTGTTGCCGGGTTTCTTGAAAAGGCAACACCGGTAGCAGAGTTATCTCCCATGTTTCCGAAAACCATTGCCTGAACGTTTACGGCTGTTCCCCACTCATCGGGAATATTCTCTATCCTTCTGTATGAGATAGCTCTCTTTCCGTTCCAGGATTTGAAAACGGCGGATATTCCTCCCCATAACTGTTCCATTGCATTGTCAGGGAAAGATTTGCCCAGCACCTTTTGCACTCTTACTTTAAAAGCATCACAAAGAGTAATCAAATCTTCGGTAGTAAGGTCGGTATCGCTTTCGTATCCTTTCTTTTCTTTTAGTTCGTGCAGCATATCGTCAAGCTGAACACGAATCCCCATCCCTTCTTCCGGCTCAATCCCTTCTGCCTTCTCCATCACAACATCGGAGTACATCATAATAAGGCGACGGTAAGCGTCATATACGAATCGGGGATTGTTACTCTTTTTAATTAATCCGGGAATAGTGTCAGAGCTTAGTCCTATGTTTAGCACCGTCTCCATCATGCCAGGCATTGAACTTCTGGCTCCTGAACGACAAGATAATAGGAGTGGGTTTTCTTTATCGCCGAATCTCATTCCCATAATGCCGGAGACCTTTTCTATAGCTGCCTCTACATCCTCTTTCAGTCCCTTAGGTAGTTGCATATCGTTCTGATAGAATTCAGTACATGTGTCGGTTGTAATTGTAAATCCTGCAGGTACAGGTATACCTAAAGAGCACATTTCGGCAAGATTCGCACCTTTGCCGCCAAGCAAATTTTTCATAGAGCCATCTCCATCGGCACTTTTGCCTCCAAAGAAATAAACTCTTTTAATTTCTGACATATAAAAATATATTTATGGTTAGTATTTGATATTTTGAGAAACGCAAATATAATAAAAATTATAATAGTTTTCCGGCCAGTTCCGATAGTTCGCTTCGTTCTCCTTTTATAAGATTGATATGTGCGAATAGTTCCTGTCCATACATCTTTTCTCCAAGGTGCGTAAGGCCATTGGAATGTATGTCGAGATAAGGAGAGTCTATCTGGTGGATATCTCCGGTAAAGACAAGCTTGGTGTCTTCGCCGGCCCGGGTAATTATAGTTTTAATTTCGTGGGGAGTGAGATTTTGAGCCTCATCTATAATAAAATAAGTATTGGACAAACTTCTGCCCCGTATGTATGCAAGTGGAGATATAAGCAGTTTCTCGCTCTTTAGCATCTCTTCAATCCTGACGGCCTCTTTACTGGTCGGTTTGAAAGACCTTTTGATAACAGCTAAATTGTCGTAGAGTGGCACCATGTATGGGCCAAGCTTCTCTTTTATATCTCCCGGTAAAAACCCCATCTCCTGATTTTTTAACGGGATTACCGGTCTGGCCAGCAGAATCTGATCGTACATCTTTTCTTGAGCAATAGCTGCAGCTAATGCCAGAAGTGTTTTGCCGGTTCCTGCAGTTCCTGTGAGAGAAACAAGTTTGATTTCCGGATTCATCAGAGCATCAATTGCAAATGTCTGCTCATCGTTTCTGGGCTCAATGCCATAGGCCCGTTGTTTTTTAACGGGAATAATGTTCTGATTCCTGCTGCTATATCGCGCTAATGTACGTTTACCGCTCTCTTTTGCTTTTAGTACATAGAGCTGATTTGCCGGCACATTTCTTAATTTTAACTCTTTTGCCGGAATACCGTCGGGAATATAGTATAATTTTTGAATCATCTCTTCTGAGACATCTTGCAATACAATAACCTCCTTCTTAATGTTCTCTACTCTCTCAACAGTTATTTTATCTGTAAGATAGTCCTCTGCATGCAGGTGGAGGGCTTTTGCCTTCATTCTAAGGTTAATGTCTTTAGTGACCAGAATAACCATCCTCTCCGGATTTTTCTCCCTTAGCCATCCGGTTGTTGCCAGTATTCTATGGTCCTGAGTATCTTCAAACAGGGATTCTGCCATTAAATCACTGAATGGATGCCCCAGTTCTATCTTTATAAGACCTTTTCCGGGACCAATCTGAATACCATTGTCAAATAGTTGATTATCCGTGATTTTATCCATCTCTCTTACAAATTCACGGGCGTTATAATTGAGAGTTTCATTCCCTTTCTTAAAGCGATCGAGCTCTTCAATTACAGCTATCGGTATCACGATGTCGTTCTCTTGAAAATTGTGTATGGCATTGAAATCGTGTAAGATTACATTGGTGTCAAGCACAAAGATTTTTGGTAGTTTTTTTTGTTTTTTCATGGTGCTTATTTGTTGCTGTTAATCCAGTTTTTAGCATTTACAAAAAGTTCTATCCAGGGGGTAATCTCATGGCCGGCAGACTTATCTCCGTACCATGCCCAGTTATGTGGATATAGACTTCGTTCCGGATGTGGCATCATTGCAAGATGTCTTCCGTCTCTGCTGCATACGCCGGCAACTGCTCCGGGAGAACCGTTAGGATTGGCGGGGTATTCATTGTGGCTGTATCTTAAGACGATATTGTATTCCGAGATATCTTTAGGGAAGCTGAATCTGCCCTCTCCGTGTGCGATCCAGACTCCAAGAGAAGAGCCTTCGAGAGATTTAAGCATTATGGATGGTGAATTTTCTACCTTTACGCCCACAAATGCGCTTTCATATTTATTACTAATATTATGCAGCATTTTTGGAGAGAGTTCTTTTTTATCCGGCGTAATTAATCCGAGTTCTGCCATAAGCTGACAACCGTTACACACTCCAAAGCTCAGAGTGTTATCTCTGGAATAAAATCTTTCCAGGGCTGCCGATGCTTTCTCGTTGTATATAAATGCTCCTGCCCAGCCTTTTGCCGACCCTAATGTATCGGCATTGGAGAATCCTCCCACAAAGGCTATCAAATTTACGTCATCCAGTGTCTCTCTTCCGGTGATGAGGT
>CAYZPF010000125.1:0-6503 GCA_964479995.1 uncultured Muribaculaceae bacterium
GAAGCATTACAAAGAACAGCTGAATTAGCTAGAATTCTTAATGAAGAGCAGTTTTTACAAATTAGGGATAAAAGGGTTAAGAATATAACAGTCGGGCATCTTTTGCGCCACAAAGGAGGGTTCTCGATAAGGGCGGGAGACCCTATGTTCAATCTAAGGATGGTATCACAAGAGCTGAGACTTGAAAGAGCTGCAGAGGCCGATGAGATTATTAAGTATGTACTCTCAAAGCGACTATCATTTCACCCCGGAACATCTACCCAATACTCAAATGCAGGCTATCTTATTCTCTCAAAAGTTATAGAAAAAATCTCTGGTAAAGAGTATGAAGATTTTGTAAAAGAGGCTATTCTCTATCCTGCCGGAGTGTACGATATGCATATAGCAAATAATCTTTACGAAGATAGATACCCCAATGAGGTTAAATATTACGGGACACACAATGAAGAGCCAATTGAACCTTATGATTTCAGCGGCGGTACAGCTCCCAGATGTTACGGCGGAAATAACTTAAGAGCTCTTTCCGGTGCAGGGGCATGGGTGGCCTCTCCTTCGGAGCTTCTGAAGTTTGTTGCAGCCATTGATGGCAGAGGAGGAGTAACCGACATTCTCTCAGCGGAGAGCATAGATATAATGACCCGGTACAGTGAAAAAGAGTTGCCAATCGGATGGGCAAAGTGTACCTCGTCGGGAGTGTGGGTTAGAAGCGGTAATTTCTCGGGAACTACTGCACTAATAAAATACAATCCAAACGGTTTATCATGGGCATTTCTTGCAAATACAAGTTCCTGGAAAGGGCCTCAGTTCTCTTCATATATTGATGTAATGTTTCGCAATATATTCAGCAAATCTCCGGAATTGCCGGATAGAGATCTATTTGAACTGGTCCCCTAACAACTCTCTGTTCTTAAAAAGCTCTCCGGCTAAAAGGTTCAGTGTTATTTCTGAGACTTTTGTCTGATAAAGCGCTCTCAGTTTTCTGTCTGAAGCATCCAGATAAGATAGCTGATAATCTCTGAATTCTATTCCCGATAGAGAACCAAGTCTATACTTCTCCATTGCTGCCTCCAAATTAAGATAGGCGCTCTCCCTGTTCTCCTCTTCAAATTGAATTAATCTCAGACTATTATTATAAAGATTATACAGTTGTCTTAATTCGCTTTCCAGCTCTTGCTCCGCTTGAAGTATTGCTATTCTGGCGCTCTCATGAGAAAGCCTTGCATTTTTTATCTTTCTGTTAACCTCATTCCCGTTAAAAATTGGAACAGAAAGTGAAAAGCCCCAGTTAAGGCCGTGAGATTCATTGAATTTTGAAGGAAAAAACTGGCTGTTATTGAGGTTATAATTATAGCCTGCCGAAAAATCCAGAGAGGGATAACGCTGGGAAAGAGCAATTTTTGTATCAAGCCCGACAATCTTCTCACCCACCTTAATTGAGTTAATAGTAGCGTTCCCCTCCATTGCTTTTTGAATAAGAATGCGCAAATCAAACTGCTGCTCCGGTACTATCTCGCCTTCTACCTGATAATTCGAATCGAAAGGAAGATTGATAAGAGAAAAAAGTTCAATATAGGCATTCTTTAAATTCTCTTTTTGCAGCATAAGTTTTGAAGAGTCACTGTTGAGATAAATTTTTGCTTGCTTATACTCCAATCCCGAATCACTACCTATATTATAACGGGTTAGCGCCTGATTATATCTTATTTGAGAGATATCCACCAGCTCTGTAAGTAGGTCAACCTGATTTTTAATACTTATTATTGAGTAGTATTGTGAAGAGATCTTCATTACAAGGTTTTCTATGACAGAACGAAAATTATATTCACCCTGTACAAGGAGTTCCTCTTGTTTCTCCCTGGTTGCAAACATATTGAAGCCGTCAAACAACCTCCAGTTCAATGATGCTCCTGTAAGGGCAGATTGGCTTTTTACTACCGAGTTACCTTTTGATCCATCACTTTGATAATCTCTCTGATTCAGATTATTTTCGCTTCCTCTTGCATTTAAGGAGATAGAAGGTAAAAAGGGAGCAAGAGTTACATTGTTACGGGTAATTTCTAAATTATTACCCGATATTATAACTGAATAATTTGATTCAAGGGCTTGAGCAATACACTCCTCAAGAGTTAATACTTTTTTCCCACTCTCCTGAGCCACGCCTGTTAAATGGGTGGCTACCATAAATGTTATTATTATTAAAATAGTTCTCAGTCTCATTTTTTCTCTTCGAAATTAGCTTTGGTTGAGGATATTAAAGAGTACATAGCCGGAATAATATAAAGGGTAAAGAAGGTAGAGAAAAGCATGCCTCCAACAACTGTAACCCCCATCGATACCCTGCTCTCTGCTCCAGCTCCCGTGGCATAGACCATAGGTAGTATGCCCAATATGGTAGAAAAGCTTGTCATTAGGATTGGCCTGAATCTGGACGCAGCTGAATCCAAAATCGCCTTCTCCTTACTTAGCCCTGCCAGCTTTCTCTGGTTTGCAAATTCTACAATCAGTATACCATTTTTGGACACTAATCCAATAAGCATTATAAGTCCAATCTGACTGAATATATTGAGTGTTTGTCCGGTAGTCTTCATTGACACTAAAGCTCCAATAAGGGCCAGTGGCACAGTGATCATTATAATAAGGGGATCTCTAAAACTCTCAAATTGTGCGGAAAGAACCAGATAAATCAAAATCAATGCCAATACAAATGCAAATAGCAGGCTCGAAGTGCTCTCCACAAAATCTTTGGACTGTCCCGATAGAGTGGTTGAGAAATCATTCGGATTCAAAACTTTTTTAGCAATCTTATCCATCTCCTCTATTCCTTGTCCCAATGTATATCCCTTTGATAACGAAGCTGATACCGTAGCAGAGACAAACCTGTTATATCTGAACAACATAGGCGGAGTACTGCTCTCTTCCATCTTAATTAGGTTATCCAGCTGAACAAGTTCGCCAACATCATTTCTGACATAGATATTGGCCAGGTTAACAGGTCTGTTTCTCATGCTTTGTTCAATCTCGCTCAAGATTTGATACTGTTTACCGTTACGAATAAAGTAACCTATTCGTTGTTCGCTCATTGAGAGCTGAAGCGTCTGAGCAATATTTTGAATTGATACGCCCATTAGAGAGGCTTTATCCCTGTCTATGCTTATGCTCAATTCGGGTTTAGTGAATTTCAGATTAATATCAGAGTTTGCAAAAGCCTCACTCTTTGCTACCTCATCGAGAAAAGTTGGGATTACCACCTTAAGAGAGTCCAGGTTTTTGGCTTGAATTACATACTGTACCGGCATTCCGCCCCTTCTACCGCCAAAGGTTTGCTGCTGATTTACAAAGCTCCTGGCCCCGGTATATTTGGCAACCCGGGGGGCAAGTTCATCTGCAATCTCCTGTTGACTCCTACTCCTTAAATGGGGCTGTACAAGAGATATCTGGAAATTAGCTCTGTTACGTCCTCCCATTCCTACCATCTGCATTATTCTGTCATTCTCGGGTACTGTACTTTCAATCTCCTCAAGCAAGTCATCGGTGTAGTTCCTCATATAATCAAATGTAGCACCCTCCTGGGCCGTACTGGAGACATTGATCATGGAGCGGTCTTCAAGAGGCGCCATTTCAGAGGGAATTGTAAGCCACATATAAGCAATCACCCCAAAAGAGAAGAGCAGAAAAACAACAGCTATCCACTTATGCCTCATAAATTTTGCAAGAGAGTTGGAGTAGATTTTGTTAAGCCAAATAAAGAAGGGTTCGGTAAAACTGTAAAAACGCCCCTCTTTTGCTCCTCTCTTTAGCAATTTACTCGAAACCATAGGAGTAAAGGTCAAAGCAACGAAAGCGGAGATGACTACCGCACCTGCAATCACTATTGAGAACTCTCTAAACAACCTTCCTGTTACTCCTTGCAGGAAAACAATAGGAAAAAATACCGCCACAAGGGTTACGGTAGTGGCAATTACCGCAAAGAAAATCTCTTTTGAACCCTCTATTGCAGCCTCTTTAGGAGGCATTCCTCTTTCTATTTTTGTATAAATGTTTTCCATCACAATAATTGCATCATCCACCACCAGGCCTATTGAGAGTACAATGGCCAGTAGCGTAAGGATGTTGATTGTAAAGCCCACCAGATACATTATGAAAAAGGCCCCTATCAAGGAGATTGGTATTGCAATAATTGGAATTAGTGTGGTCCTCCAGTTCCTTAAAAAGAGAAAAATAATGAGTACAACTAGTATAAACGCCTGTATAATTGTTTCATTAACCTCTTTGATTGAATCTCTTATGAAGATTGTATTATCAAAGCCCACTCCCACTTCAATATCTTCCGGAAGGCTTTTTTGAAGATTTTCAACCGCCTCTTCGGCCGCATCTACTATGTTTATATAGTTTGCTCCGGGTTGAGGTACCAGAATAACTGCCACCATTGGCACGCCGTTTCTTTTTAGTATCGATCTTGTATTCTCTGCATCAATCTCTGCAATACCTATGTCAGAAAATCTGACTACTCTATCACCGCTTTTTGAGATTATCAGATTGTTAAAATCATCCAGAGTCCTTAGCCTGCCAAGTGTCCTTACCGTAAGCTCCATTGTAGAGCCTTCAATTACCCCGGAAGGAAGTTCGACGTTTTCCCTGGCAACTGCTTGCCTCACATCAAGAGGGGTTATCTTGTATGCCGCCAGTAACAAAGGATCCATCCTCATTCTTATTGAGAAACGTTTTGAACCCCACACGCCCACACTACTTACCCCACTAATTGTCTGAAGCCTCTCTTTAAAATTAACCTCGGCAAACTCGCTCAAATCAATGATATCTCTGGTTTTACTGGAAAGTGTTACAGAGTATATAGGTTGCGCATCCGCATCCGATTTTTCCACCACAGGTGGATCTACATCCTGAGGCAATCTCCTCATTGCACCGGAAACCTTATCTCTCACATCATTGGCAGCTGTCTCAAGGTCAACCTCAAGATTAAATTCAATATTAATAAAACTGGCGCCGTCACGACTCGTGCTTGAGATAGCTCTGATTCCCGGAATTCCATTAACCGCAGACTCCAGCGGCTCTGTAATCTGAGTTTCAATAACGTCGGCATTAGCTCCGGTAAAAGAGCACCTTACAGAAATAACAGGATTATCTACACTCGGATAGTCCCTGACCCCAAGAGAGGTATAGCCTATTACTCCAAAAATCACTATCAACAGACTCATTACCGTTGCCAGTACCGGTCTGTTTATTGTTGTTGTGGTTATACTCATTTAGGTAAATTTTTTAGAGGTTTGTGGGATTAATGGAGATTCCCTCTCTCAACTGCATAAGACCTGTGGTGATTACAGTATCTCCAGCCTGAATTCCCGAGATAACCTCAAGCATATCCTCCGTTCTTGTTCCTGTCATAACGGGGACAAGAGAAGCTTTACCGTTTCTTGCAACCCATACAGACCTCCCTTTAATGTCGGGGACAACAGCCTGGTTAGGCACAAAAACATTTTTAGTGCCCGCAGATACATTGAGCGTTACTCTTGCAGACATGCCCGGTCTTAGATTACCATCCTTGTTAGAGTAACGCGCTCTTATTAATATTGTTCTGGTCTTTATATCAATCTGGGGATCTACGGCATAGATTCGGGCAGAATAAATTTTACTGTTGCCCTCAACCATAAAGGTAAGTTCATTCCCAAGAAGGTTATCGTTTACATACTTTTCCGGAATTGCAACCTCCACAATCAGATTGGCAATATCTACCAGATTGGTAACTTTGGAGTTAATCTGAAGAAAAGCGCCCAGGCTTATATCTCTAAACCCTACAACCCCGTCAAAAGGGGCCCGTATTTTCATCTTCTCTATCCTAATCTTAAGTTGTTCTATATCCTGCTTAAGAACATTATACTCTGTGAGCACTTTATCGTAATCCTCCCTGCTTACCGCATCCTTTTCCAACAGAATCTTCTGCCTGCCAAGCCTCTGCTCTAAGAGGGCATATTGGTACTCCGCCTTCACAAGTTGAACCAACAGCTCATCATCATTGAGTTTAATTAAAATATCCCCATTTTTAACAAATTGTCCCTCCGTAAAATTTATCTCCGTGACCCTGCCGGCCTGTTCACTGGCAATCTCTACTCTCTCTTTTGCCACAAGATTTCCTATCCTGAGAGTTCCATCCTCTCTGGTCATCTCTTTAGCAATATAGACTGATACAGGTAAGCTTCTCGCGCCTGCTCCCGGACGTTCTGCAGGTGCTTGTTGTGAAGTTTTAGGGCTTTTTTCAAACTGAGGTTCCGGAATAGGTCTTCTGAAAATCCATTTATAAAGGAAGAAAGAGAGAACCAATAGGATAAAAATGCTTATATAAAGCACGATTTTTCGATTATTTTTCATCTATGAAAATATTACACTATAGTTGGACTACAGTATAGGGTAAAGGTTTAATATAAAATTTTAATATCTCTATTTTGCATGGGATCCGTCACACCAAGGTTTATTCTGGCTTTTTCCGCATC
>CAYZPF010000126.1:0-6465 GCA_964479995.1 uncultured Muribaculaceae bacterium
GAGCATCTGGGGATATCTGCCGGTAGCCGTTCAGATCTTACATGTATTTCACACTCTTATGCTTTTACGGCAGACAACATAGATTTGGATTTTGTCCACTCTGGTGAGTTTATCAACAGCTCGGCTGCGCTTAGGGGATCGGTGATGCTGGTGGGGCCACTTTTGGCCAGGTTTGGATATGCAGTGATGCCTAAGCCGGGCGGGGATAAGATTGGTCGCAGGAGGCTGGATACTCATTTAATTGGGTTGGAGAAGTTGGGTGCTAAACTGGAGTATAACCAGGAGCGCTCTTGTTTTGATTTGACTGCTAATCGTTTGTCTGGTGCGTATATGCTTCTGGATGAAGCTTCGGTTACGGGGACGGCGAACATTGTGATGGCGGCTGTTTTGGCTAAGGGGCATACTACAATATACAATGCGGCATGTGAACCTTATTTGCAGCAGTTGTGTAAAATGCTCAACAGGATGGGAGCTAAAATTTCGGGGGTAAGCTCGAATCTGCTTACGATAGAGGGGGTTGATTCTCTGGGAGGTACAAGCCATACAATTTTGCCCGATATGATTGAGGTGGGTAGTTTCATAGGTTTGGCTGCCATGACCGCCAGCGAGATAACCATCAAAAATGTAGCTTATGACCAGCTTGGTATAATACCCGACCAGTTCCGCCGTTTGGGGATCCAGATTGAGCGCAGGGGAGACGATATTTATATTCCTACGCATGAGCACTATGAAATTGAAAGCTTTTTGGATGGTTCCATTATGACCATTGCCGATGCTCCGTGGCCGGGGCTGACTCCCGACCTGCTGTCTGTCTTTTTGGTAACTGCTACGCAGGCTAAAGGGTCGGTGCTGATTCATCAGAAGATGTTTGAAAGCCGCCTTTTCTTTGTGGACAAGCTGATAGATATGGGTGCGCAGATAATCTTGTGTGACCCGCATCGCGCCACAATCATTGGGCATAACAGAGAGTTCTGTTTGAGAGGTACTAAGATGAGTTCGCCGGATATAAGGGCCGGGATTGCGCTTCTTATTGCGGCAATGAGCGCCCGTGGAACCAGTATTATTGAGAATATAGAGCAGATTGACCGTGGTTATCAGAACATTGATGGACGTCTGAATGCTTTGGGGGCTAAGATCGAGAGGTTGTAATTTGTGCTGTGATTTAGAATTTTTGGATTTAGAATACAATATATGGCGAAAAAGAGATTAACCGGTGTAAAAGAGGAGCAGGCTCCAAAAGGGAAAGAGGCCGCAAAATTGATAATCGGTCTCTTTTTTGCCGCTTTGAGTGTTTTCACTTTACTAGCGTTGGGCTCTTATCTTTTTACGTGGGCTGAGGATCAGTCCCTGTTATCGCGTCCCGATGCCTGGAGTGCAATTGTTCCGGTTGAAAATGTAGGGGGAAAGGTTGGGTTTTACTGGGCTAATCTACTCTTTTCCAAACTTTTTGGATTAGGGTCTTTTATTATCCCTCTCTTTTTTATTGCAATTGCCATCTACTCTTTGAAGATTAAGAAATTTAGATTACCTCGTGTTTTTTTTATAACTGTTTACGGTGCGATAATTATTTCGTTACTTTTCTCTTTTGTATTTGGCTTTACCCGGTTTAACGACTGGTTTGGCAACGGGGTAGGGGGCTCGTATGGATATTTTGCTAATGAGTGGTTGATAGCGATGTTGGGGCCAATTGGCGCCGGAGCAGTAATCTTTGTACTCTTTATCACATGGTTGCTTTTCCTGAGCAATAAGGTGGTGACTTGGATAAACAGCGGTATTGCTGCCATTTTTCACCGTAAACCCAAGGAGGGTGCGGCGGATGTTGAAGCTGTGGTTACCGGCAATGTCTCTTTTGAAATAGAGGGGACGCCCTTTGTGTTGCTGGATGAAGAACAATCCGGACAACCTGCACAAAGCGATATTTATGCACGGGACGTGCAACCAGGCCTTTCTGTGCAAAGTGGAGAATCTGCTGAATCCGGTGAACCGGAATTTATTATTGAGGAGAGTGACGATCCGGAGAATTTTCTTGAGGAGATTCCGGCGGAGACGTTGGAGATGCTTTTTGATCCGAGGCTGGATTTACCTAAATATAAGGCACCTCCTGTGAGTTTGCTTAATGATTACAAAGATAAGATTTATAAGGTGCCGCAGGATGAACTGGAGAAAAATAATAAGAAGATTGTCAAAACTCTAAGTGATTATAAGATTTCGGTTGAGCGGATTTTTGCCAGGACGGGGCCTACTGTGACGCTTTATGAAATTGTACCGAGTGCGGGTATCAGGATTTCACAGATTAAGAGGTTAGAGGACGATATTGCGCTTTCGTTGGCAGCTCGTGGGGTGAGGATTATTGCGCCGATTCCGGGTACGAACACTGTGGGGATTGATGTGGCTAATGACAGGCCGCGTATTGTGCCTATGAAGTCTCTGTTGGAAGATCCTAAATTTAGGGAGGCTAAGTATGATTTGCCTATAGTGTTGGGGAGGACAATTTCGAATGAGATTATGTCTTTCGATTTGGCGAAGATGCCTCACTTGCTTGTGGCAGGGGCTACAGGCCAGGGTAAATCCGTGGGTCTCAATGCTATAATCACCTCTTTGCTTTATGCCAAGCATCCTTCGGAGGTAAAGCTGGTGCTGATTGACCCTAAGAAGGTAGAGCTCTCGCTCTACTCTAAGATTGAAAAGCATTTTCTGGCTAAATTACCGGATAGTGATGAGGCTATTATTACTGATACTCAAAGGGTAGTCTATACTCTCAAGTCGCTTTGTATTGAGATGGATTCTCGTTATGATCTACTCAAGCTTGCGCATGTCCGCTCGATTAAGGAGTATAATGAGAAATTCCTTTCGCGAAAGCTCAATCCGCTCAAAGGGCACAGATATATGCATTTCATTGTGGTTGTAATTGATGAGTTTGCCGATTTGCTGATGACTGCGGGGCGTGAAATTGAGGAGCCTATTGTAAGGCTTGCCCAGTTGGCCCGTGCAATTGGTATTCATTTGGTTATTGCTACTCAGCGTCCTACTACCAATATTATAACCGGCCTTATTAAGGCTAACTTTCCAGCGCGTGTTGCTTTCAGGGTTATTTCTAATATTGACTCCAGGACTATTCTGGAATCTACGGGCGCCAATCAGCTTATTGGCCGGGGTGATATGCTTATCTCTGTTGGAGGTGAGCTCACTCGTGCACAGTGTGCCTATGTAGATACATCGGAGGTGGAGCGGATTGCCGATTTTATTGGTGAACAGCAGGGATATGCTTCGGCACATTATTTGCCGGAATATACGGGTGAGGAGGGTGACGGCTCTTCGATTGGCGAGGTGGACCTGGGCAAAAGAGATAAGCTCTTTGATGAGGCAGCGAAACTGGTTGTACAGTATCAGCAGGGGTCAACTTCTTTGATTCAGAGGCGGATGAACCTTGGGTACAACAGGGCCGGACGGATAATGGATCAGCTTGAGGCTGCCGGGATTGTGGGGCCTTCGGAGGGCAGCAAAGCCCGCCAGGTGCTGGTCTCAGATTTTCGTTCTCTTGACAAGATTCTTGCTTCATTGGAGTAGAGGCTTTGGCAGAGTTTTTTAAACAAATTGATAGTCAGGTGGTTGTAAATATTAAAAATAATAAATGGCATTAAAGATAAAATATATATCGTTGATACATAGGATGTTTAAAAAAACTCTGGCAGAGTTGATTGTGCTCCTTATATGTGTATCGACGTATGCAAATGCTGCATTTGCTTTGAATCTGCAGGATATGAAGGGAGTGGAACTTTTGTCGCAGATGAGAGTGGCGTTGGCGGAATTTGCGGCGGTGGAGCTAGATTTTGAGGTTGTTGTGGAGGATGGTTCGGGAGTAAAGATAGGCGAGGTCGAGGGGATTGTGAGGGCGCAGGGGCGTTCTTATAAAATGGTGAATAATGAGATGGAGCTATTTTGCGATGGTATTTCTAAATGGATTCTAATGAGGGGGGGAGGTGAACTTGTGATTATGCCGAATGATACTACTGCAAGCGATATTGTTGAGAATCCGGTTGGTTTTCTTAGTAGCTTGGGGTTGGGTAATAAGGATTATAATGTTTCTGATAAGGTTAAGCGGGTTGGCGGGGAGTTGGTAGTGGAGTTGAGCGCTGCTAAGAAGAAAGGTGTGCCTTACAAGTCTATGTCGGTACACGTTAATGGTGAGTCGAAGCTTCCTTCTTTGGTCGAAATAGTAGCCCGCGACGGCAGTAAATATTTGATTCGTATTACATCTGTTAAAAGCGTTCCTAAACTGGACAACTCTCAGTTTGCTTTTCCGGAGAGCCGTTTGAAAGATTTGACAGTAACCGATTTGAGGTCATAAAAACCTCTTTGATGGATGGGTAGGTATTTTCGAGAAAGGTGGGGAGTTGGGCTTTGTTTACCCATTCGACTATTTCAATATCTTCTTCTTTTTGTGGTTTGATGGTGTTGCCGTTGCCGGTGTATTTCATTTTGAACCATTGGGTCTCTTTAAGCCAGAGTAGGTTGTTGCGGTGGTAGATGTGATAGGTTTTGCAGAGGGGGTTTTCGATGGTTAGCTCTTTTAATCCGCACTCTTCTTCTACTTCGCGCAGGGCACAGGCTTTTATCTTTTCTCCTGGATCTTGCTTGCCTTTGGGAAGGTCCCATTTACGACGGCGAAATATGAAGAGGTATTCTCCTTTATTGTTAGTGACTAATCCGCCTCCTGCGCTTATTGGGGTTAGGCGAGAGCCCAATCTTGCTAGGGCTGACAGGGGATTGTCGCTTTTTATGTGAAGCCTCTGTATGTTTGGAGAGTTGTAGAATATCTGTGGAATATCTGCTATTTCGGATAGATTTTTGTCTATGTAGATAACTGTATTGGGATCATTTTTCACATCTTCGATATCGGCCGATATTGTGATTTTACGGTTATCTAGGTAGATATTGAGCATGTATTATTGGTATTGTTTTTGTTATCTTTGTACAAAGATATTTTTTTATATGGAATCTACAGAAAAAATTGTTGCCAGACAGCTGTTGGATATAAATGCTGTAATGCTGAATATTGAAAAGCCCTACACCTGGGCATCTGGATGGAAATCTCCTATATATTGCGATAACAGGAAAATTCTCTCTTTCCCTAAAGCGAGAAAGATTATAACTGCCGGACTTGTGAGGAAGGTTAAGAAGAACTATGCAGATGTGGATGTGGTTGCGGGTGTTGCTACCGGTGCTATTGCCTGGGGTTTGTTGGTTGCAGAGGCTCTGGATAAGCCGTTTATTTATGTCCGTCCCAAACCTAAGGATCATGGTACGGGTGCGCAGATAGAGGGTGTTCTGCCGGAAAAGGCTAATGTGGTAGTTATTGAAGATCTTATCTCTACCGGGGGGAGTTCGCTTAGTGCTATTGAGGCTCTGACTAAGGCCGGGGCGAATGTTTTGGGGATGGTTGCAATCTTTTCCTATGCTTTTGATAAATCCAGGAGGGCTTTTGAGAGAGCTAATGTGGAGTTGCGAACCCTTACTAATTATGAAACACTTATAAATGAGGCTGTTTCATGTAACTATATTAAGAAGCAAGATTTGGATACTCTTGAAAAGTGGAGATTCCAACCCGAAATTTGGGGGAGATAGTTTGTTTATGTTTTAGCTTAAAAATTTATGGCAAATACACATTTAGAGGGGAGAACAGTGAGATTAAAGCATTCGCCTCAGGTAGTTTACTCATTATTCTCCGATCTCTCCAACTTTACACGGAACTTACCGCAGGAAATGAGAGATAAAGCAGAGATTACCGCATCTGCAGATACTTTGGTGGGAAAGGTTCAGGGGTTTGAGCTGGGAATCCACGTGAGCGAGAGGATACCTTTCAACAGAATCCGGTACGAACAGTACGGCGCATCGCCCTTCACCTTCGAAATAGATGTTTCACTTACCGATATGGGTGATGGCTCAACTGAGTTTCAGCTTTTTTTCGACTCAGAGATTCCCGGCATGATAAAGATGATGCTTGGCAATAAATTGCAAGAGGCAATTGATAAAATAACCGACCAAATTCAAGCAGCTTTTTAGGCGTGAAGCCGGCTTTTAAAAAATATCTTTTGGAGGCAACCGGTGCAGAACTCTATCCGGTTGTGCTGGATGCTCTGGCTAACAGCGATCCCGTTATCTCTATCCGCCTGAATCCGTATAAACCTGTACCGCCGGAGTTAGATTCTGTGGTTAACATTGCGCGTGAGTTGAACGATAAAGTGCCTTGGTGCTCTGATGGATACTATCTGCGCGAAAGGCCTTCATTTACTCATGATCCGTCGTATCATGCCGGCGCCTACTACGTTCAGGAGGCCTCGTCTATGGCCATCGGGCTGCTGAGCCCATTCTTAAATGAGCGACATCTGCGTTCACCTTTTAGTGGGCAGAAGTTGCATTCACCTTTAAGTAAGCAACATCTACCCTCACTTTTGAATGAGAGCA
>CAYZPF010000127.1:0-6413 GCA_964479995.1 uncultured Muribaculaceae bacterium
ATATATAAACAGTTAAAATGTTTTTAAATCATCTATATATGCTCCTTCAACCTTTTTTACCTTTTCTTTGAAATTTCCAAAAGTAAAACGCAGCCAGAATTTTATGACCCTCCCCAGTACCTGGTGCTCCTCTTTGATGTAATAGTTGTTTGTACGCATTTCGTTAATAATTGTCTTTTTGCTGTTAAAAGGGTCGTAAATACTTATCCCGCAATACAATCTCTCTTTAATAATACTTTGGTTAACCGATAGATATAGGGAGTAATTTATATTCGACCGTATGGATTGGACATAAACAGGATTATTACGAAATGAAAAATCAAAATTCATATCCGATCCCTTCCATAATGAAGTTGTTATCATTGCAGACAAATTGAACGTTGTATTTGAATTATTAATATTCAATCCTTTATAATAATTCTTGTTTATTGTCATTGATGCATTTAAAGAACTATTCTTTAAAAATGTATAACTTATATTTGAAGATAAACCCGTAGTGTTTTTCATTCCCAAATTGTCGTATGTTGTAACATTAACATTATCAGAATTGGTAAGAGTTATTTTTTCTATGGAGTTTTTCGTAAATACACTGTTGATAGCAAAAGAGACGCTTAGCTTACTCCCTGACATATACATATACCTCACTATAAATGAGTTAGTATATTCCGATTTTAGGTTTGGATTTCCGGTTACAATATTTAACGGATTTTTTTTATCTATATAGGGATTAAGCAAACTAATTCCAGGCCTGGATGCAGATGTAAAATACAGAATATTAATCATGTTGTTATTAGCAAAATAGAAGTATAAAGATAGCTTGGGTAATAAAACCAATTCCCTATAAGCTAAATTAGAATAATAACTGTTATTTATATATTCGCCTGAGTTGGATACGTTATTCAAGCCTATTCCTGCATTCAAAACAACTTTTCTGGTATTGTAAGAATATGCAGCGGATAGTTCAGATACTTGCTGTATATAAGTTAATCCATTATTCTCTAAAGAATTATCCGATCCTGAATTTAATGAATAATAAGAATTGTTCTCGTAATCCCTATATAAATAACTTGCAGAACCGTTTAACTGGCTGGTTTTACTAAGCTTCCTCGATATGTTAGCAGTTAGATTGTGTTGCAGGAATTCAGTTGACTCAATATTATTTTGCGACATAGTAGAATCAGAAGGGGCTAACCACATATTATTAATACTATCATTTTTATCATAGTGGCTGTTTTTCATATTATACCTTATTTGCAGGTGCCCTTTATTCTCCTTTTGAAACCAAACATATTTAAAGCCCAGGTTTAACTTGGGATATGTTACCTGGTTGTCTTTACTTACACCTGAAAAATCTCCGGAAACCTGATCAAGAATATTTTTAGTGGTGGCATAGTTTTGCATGGATGAAATGGAACTCTTCCAATCTGTACTCATAGATAGAGAGATATAGGACCTGTTATCGAAAACCCTGCTTGCTCCTAATTCTACACTTTGTGCGGTTAAGTAGGAATGCCCGGAACCGGTCTCATTTGTGTATCTGTAATTATCACTCAAATAATTCTCCCTATAGTAATTTTGTTTCAGAGATGGAGGATCAGAGGTTTTAAAAGAGTAATCCAGGGAAAAAATTATTTTCCTTATTTTTGATACGATTCTGGGGAGTACATCAAAACTATTATCCGTTAATGCACTAAGATTAAATTCTGTAGCGTATCCGTCTGGTAAAGGTTTGCTGAGAACAATATTAATTACAGCATCATAACCTTCGTGTTCGGGAGGAGGGGGAGATATAATCTCAATCTTTTTTATATACTCAGCTTTTATAAAAGACATAGGATACTGCCTTGAAGAGGTAATAAGCCTGAATTCCTGGCCATTAATCAGAATAAGATAACTTATGGAAGGAGATTTATGCTCAATTTTTCCACTGGCGTTTATTCTTGTAAATGGCAACTTCTCCATCATCTTGAGCATACTTATCTTAAACCGATCAGGATCACGGGAGACATCGTACATCATTTTATTAACTTCATAGGTCAGCAATGGAGCCTTAGCTGTTACCGTAATCTCATCCAAAGATATACCCGGTTCAAGCTTTATGGTTCCCAAGTCCAGAGTTCCCCGCTCTTCCAGAATAATGTTTTGGATATGCTTGCTATATCCCATCATACTGATAAACAAAGTGTACTCCCCCTCTTTTATAGCTTTTACACTAAAACGGCCATTAGTATCAGTCGTACCAAATCCAACCAACTTATTCTTTTTCATCTCAACAAGGGCAATCTCTGCGGCATCCAGAGGGGTAATACTTTTAGAATCTACTACTGTTCCCTTTATACTAAAGCCTGAAGTATCCTGAATTAAGTACGGATCAAAAGAGAAAGCCATTATTTTTCCTTTAAAAGATAAAATGGGTAGAAGAATTAAAAAAATGACGATAGATTGAATTAAAACACGTAAGTAGTTACCTCTCAATTTCATAATATCAAGTTTCAATAAGATTATTTAAGCAGGGCAAAAGCAGTATAAATATAGTAAAAATCTTTTGTGGTTAAGAATTAAATTATTTACCTTTAACGAAGTTTAATCACTAAAATACTTTTGGTATGAAAAAGATTTTGGTCAATATGAGATGGTTATTGATAGTTATATTTCTTTTTCCCGGCCTGCGACTTAATGCCCAACTATTGTCAATCCGGGATACTACCGAATGCAAAATAATCCTCGAGAACTTCTGTAAGGAGAATAAACTCTCCGTTGACACCTTAGAACAGATTAAAGAGATATACTTTTTTTACTTTAAGGAAATGTACAGAATTGCTATGAGTATGCCGGAAGGAGGTCACATCTCCTCCTCTTCTCCTGAAGTTATTGAATTCCAAAAAAATAACGCCAATTGCGAGAATAAGATAATCGAGCTACTTGGTAAAAGGCTTACAACAAAGCTGGAAGATTCCATCTACGAACACAATCTTAAAAAGAAAGAAGCTATTTTTAAGGAGCAGAAAAAACGAAAAAAGAGATGAGAGGCAAATTCTCTTTTTCTCTGGCTTTACTGCTATATGTATTTATTTGCAATGCGCAGGAGAGAGGCAACTACTCGGTAAACGGAGTGGTTAAGGATGGGTATAATGAACCGTTGTTTATGGCTAGTGTTGTTTTGAGAGACAATTACAACAAGTTTCTTGCCATAGTCTCTACTAATGAGCGGGGAGAATTTACCGTATCAGCCCCCGACACCACAAAACCAGGGTTTTTAATAGTATCCCTGGTTGGGTACAGCGCCTTCAGGAGGGAGCTTACATTTGGTCCTGCCCGGAACCTGTCACTGGGAACAATAACTTTAGAAGGGAATGCTGTATTGGATTCTGTGGTAGTTACCGCTACAAGAATTATCCGAACTACTGACGATGCGTTTATCTATGATGTAGAGAAAGATCCGGCTGCTAAAGATACAAAAATATTGTTCCTGCTTGAAAAGCTTCCGTTTATAGAGATCGGGCATAGAAATACCCCTACAATTTTTGGAGGCAGTACAAAAATAAAATATCTGTTAAACGGAAAACCAAATGTGCTCGTTAATAGTCCCGATCTGGTAATGAGACTTATTACCGGAGTTAATATCAAATCAATTGAATTAATTCCCAACCCTCCGGATAACTACATATACTATGATGCAGTTATAAATATTATAACCAAAACTTCGCTTTTCGACGGTATCTTATTGGGAATTAAGGCCGACAGTCATCTATCGGGGCAGAATCTTTCGCTGGGTCCCGCTTTGGACATCGCTACCAATATAAATAAATTCTCGTTGGTTTTAAACGGAACTTACAATATGCAATCCTCTCTTAAGGATCAGCATTTACTTACATTCAGGGAGGATCTCACTCCCCGGGGAGAGATAATCCCTTTAACGCGTATAGAGACAAAGAATCTGGCTAACTCTTCTTCACATTTTTACAGAGCTGTTCTTGCCTGCGGATATGATCTCTCCAAAAGGCAGTATCTAAGTCTTACAGGACTTATATTCGGCACCTCTTTTCTCTCTAACTCATTTTCTGTAAATACCTTTGCAGGAAATCTGCAGAATAATTACAACACAGAATCTAACTACTCGGGAAACTCGTTGGCGCTGGATATAATGGCAAGTTATAATAACAGAGTGATAAGAGAGAAGGGTTTTAATATTGATTATTCGTTAAATATAGACAACGGCAATTCTGAGAACAGGTACAAACTTGAGCCTATAGACAATTTAACCCTGTCTAATAGACTTAATGCTAACGATAAAATTAAGCATACGGTAAATTCGGAATTCAACCTGCCTCTTGGCAAGAATAATTCCATCACCGTTATTGCAAACTATAATCTCTTAAACAATAAAACTTACGGAGATCTATATTACTTTGATGATCTGGAGAATGTATGGATAATAGAACCGAATAAAACAAATTATGTAAAAAATCTGCAGCACAACGCAGAGGTTCAGAGCGGGTATTCATTAAAAATAAAAAAGAAGCATACTCTTTCTTTTAGAGCAAATTTAGCTTTATGTGATAACACCTATTATTTGCAGAGGTCATCAGAGGGGGGAATACACAATAGATACTGGATTCTGAACCCCTCTTTTACCTATTCGGTAATACCAAAATTTGGACAAAATATTAAATTGCTCTATAGAAGAACAAGCAGACTCCCCACCATAAGGCAAATAAATCCCTATGTCAACGATCTTGACCCTTTGAATATTTCCACAGGCAATCCCTATCTTAAGCTGGAAAAGATAGACAACCTCAACCTTATACTTGCGCTCCAAAAAGTCAGATCAAGAATAGGCTTTACTGCAAATTACAGCCATACCTGGAATTCCATAGAGAGATACAGTTTTATCCGGGATGGAGCAAATGTCTCCACTTACGATAATATCGGCAGTAAAGATACCTGGTCTGCCAGGGTCAACTACTCCTACTCATTTAGCAGGCTGTTTAAATCAACTTTGACAGGATCTTATACAAGATCATATTACAATGTTCAGGGGAAGATCAATGTTGTAGATAGTTATATGGGGATGATCCAGGGAAGCTACAGGCTGGACAGATTGCTTATGTTATCGGCAGATTGTTCGTTAATCCCGACCCGCGAAGATAATATTATGCAGAGTGCAAAGACCTATTATAATCTTACCTACAACATAAAACTTACCGGTAATTCAAAAAATATGAGGTTCAACTGGTATGTTATGGCCAATGACATTTTCCAATCAAACAAAAAGTCTTCATCTCTCGACGTTTATAACGACACCCGCTTCTATACCGAAAAATTTATCCCCGGCAGATCCCTAATGGTTTCAATCACATTTTCTGTCGGAAATATTAAAAACAAAAAACTCTATGACAGTATAAATCCCTCAGAAGAGACTCAGTAGGTTTTTTATAAAATTACGGGCAATACCTATATATCGAAATTTTTATTTATCTTTGTTACTGTCGTAACTGTAACGGCCGTAATTAAAGAGGGTATGAAATTTTATAACAGAATAAGTGAGTTAGCAGAACTGAAACGAATACAAAATCTATCGTTCAACGACCATTCTCGTTTGACTGTGGTAACAGGTAGGAGGAGAATCGGGAAAACGAGTCTTATCATGAAGTCGGTTGAAAATTTACCGACTGTCTATTTGTTTGTTGGGCGTAAAGGAGAAGCAACACTTTGTTCCGAGTTTACTCCTATTATAAGTCAATCGCTTGACACATTTGTTCCTGCGGAAATACGCACTTTTCGTTCCCTCTTCCAATATCTAATGGAGTTGGCTTCACATAAGCCATTCAACCTTGTTATTGACGAATTTCAAGAGTTCTATAACATCAACGAATCGGTGTATAGCGATATGCAAAATATTTGGGATACCTACCGCAAGAAGTCTAAAATGAATTTGATTGTATCGGGTTCTGTCTATTCGTTGATGCAGAAAGTATTCCAAAATAAGAAAGAACCGTTATTTGGCAGAGCGGATAATATCATTAAGCTTTCGGCTTTTGATTTGACTACTCTAAAGGAGATTATAAGCGATTACAATCCTCATTATACTAATGATGACTTGCTTGCTCTTTATTCTTTTACAGGGGGAGTCCCTAAATATGTTGAGTTGTTTTGTGATAATATTCCATTGACAATAGACGAAATGATTTCATTTATGGTTCGGGAAAACTCTCCTTTTACCGACGAGGGAAAAAATTTGTTGATAGAAGAGTTCGGTAAAAACTATGCGACCTATTTTTCTATCCTAAGCGCCATTTCGGGCGGTATCAATACACAACCTAAAATAGAATCGGCATTAGGAGATAAAAGTATAGGAGGCCAAATAAAACGTTTAATTGAAGACTATAATATTATTGTTCGTCAGCGTCCGA
>CAYZPF010000128.1:0-6387 GCA_964479995.1 uncultured Muribaculaceae bacterium
TGTTTCCATCAGACTCAAAGCCTTCATTTGAATTATTGTTTTCCGAGCACCATCTTTCCCATGCCGCAAGCGCCTACTATGCATCTCCTTTTCCGTCTGCTGCAATACTAACAATCGACGGAGTGGGCGAATGGACTACCACCGGTATATTTAAAGGAGAAGACGCTAACATAACCGCCCTGAAAGAATTACGTTATCCCGATTCTCTGGGTCTTCTTTATTCTTCATTCACGTATTTCCTGGGATTTAAAGTCAACTCCGGCGAATACAAGATGATGGGATTAGCCCCCTATGGAGACAAATATGCAGCAGAAACCCGGCGCTATATTTCACTGATAACAGACCATATCGTGAAAATAGATTCGGATGGGGGAATCCGCCTGAATGAATCTTTCTTCTCCTACTCGTATGGTTTAAAAATGATTCGGGAAAAGAGATGGGAAAAATTGTTTGGTATCCCACGGCGAATTCCTGAAACAGAGTTTTGCCGACATCACTGTAACCTGGCCTATGCAATACAGCACATAACCGAAGAAATCATTCTTAAACTGGCATGCGAAGCAAAAAGAATCACCGGAGAGTCGAACCTTTGCCTGGCAGGAGGCGTCGCCTTGAATTGCATAGCGAATGGAAAACTCCTGAATACCAATATCTTTGAAAATATTTATATCCAACCCGCTGCCGGTGATGCCGGAGGGGCTATTGGCGCTGCTTTGACAGCTCATTATTTATTGACCCAAAACAGCAAGCCTCTAACAGACGGAATGCAGGGAGCCTTTCTCGGACCATCTTATACGGATGAAGAAATTAAATCGGCCATGGAAAATGGTAACTACGAATATAAATATTACTCCAACTTCGGCGAATTAGCCGCATGTACCACCCATTTTCTGCAACAGGGAAAAATCATAGGCTGGTTTCAGGGCCGCATGGAGTTCGGTCCCCGTGCATTAGGCAACAGGAGTATACTGGCAGATCCGCGTTTTCCGGATATGAACCTGCGGATTAATCAGAAAATTAAACTAAGGGAAATATTCCGTCCGTTTGCACCGACAGTATTAGAAGAAGATTGCACTAAATATTTCGACCTGAAAATACAGTCACCCTACATGCTTTTTGTGTCTTTGCTTAATGAGAAGCACGTCCGTAAGCTTGATTCTTCTTATTGGAAAAAGAATATGCAGGAAAAACTTTCGACCGTCCGTTCGGATTTAAATTCGATTACACACGTTGACTTTTCGGCAAGGGTGCAAACGGTCAGGAAGGAGTTTAATCCCAAATTCTATCATTTGCTATCTGCTTTTAAAGAACTCACAGGGTGCAGTGTACTGCTGAATACAAGTTTTAATGTACGAGGAGAACCGATTGTTTGCTCTCCCCAGGATGCGATTTCTACATTCAACAAAGCCGAACTGGATGTATTGATTATGGGTAACTTTTTAATCACAAAAAAGTAATACTATGGAATTTATTAAAGATTTACTTCTGTTTTTAAAGGAAAGGAAAAAATGGTGGCTACTGCCGTTGTTTATCTTTTTACTGTTGATAGGTTTGATTATTGCTTTTGCGAACAGTGCAATTGCACCGTTTATATATACTTTATTTTAATTGTATGAGGGGATTCTTAAAAAGAATATGGAGCGGCTGGGTGTATTTTACACAACTGATCAATAGGAGTATTGTGTATTTACTTTTAGGAATGGTATTTTTTCTACTTATTACACCACAAGCTGTATTAAGAAAATTGGTGAACAAGAAAAAAAAAGATAAGGGGTTAGTATGTAGGAAACATAGATATAGCTTTGATGATTTTAAAAAAATATGGTAACTCAAGAACAAACAACAATGGATCAATGCAAAAATCTAATAGAGGATGACTAGTTGAGCGAATAGGGAAGTAACTGCTACAAAACAACAATTGGCGAATATAAATAAAACTACCATAAAGCCCTGAAATACGAAGGTAAAAGGCTGTTAACATGATGTGCTACTATAATTTTTTTTACTAAATTTGATGCGGTATTTCTATTAAAACTTAAACGATAATTATTATGAGAATATTAAGTGCATTTTTTATAATGTTGGTGTTGAATGTATTTGCTTCATGTGAAAAACCGGATCCGACAGGTGCTGAAATTGACCCATTTAGCCATGGCGGGAAGGAACGAAATATGATTGTTATTATCAGCGATCTTCATCTTGGTGCCGATCTGGCTTATGCCGAGATTAATAACAATCTTAAGGCCCTTGAAAATTTTCTTAAAAAGGTTAGATCATCCCGGAATGTGAAGGAACTTGTTATTGCAGGAGATTTGCTTGACGAATGGTATGTTCCTGCCACAATAAATACTTATCAAGGAAAAGATCAGGCAGATTTTGTTAAACGCATCGCAACTACCAATAAAGGGGTAATTGATGCCTTTAACAAAATAATAAGGGAGGGGAAGATTGTAGTTACTTATGTACCGGGGAACCATGATTTAACTATAACTGCTGAAAATGTTGATCTTGTATTTCCGGGAATAAATCAAGCGCGTGACAAAGAGCAGGGCTTGGGTACATATTCACCATCGGGTATGCCGGCATTGGCAATTGAACATGGCCATCGTTATAACTTTTTCTGTGCACCTGATCCGTTTTCAAATCAGGATATTGCTCCTGGTACCATAACGCCTCCGGGATATTTTTTTACAAGAATAGCTGCCCTTCATCACATACAACATTGTAAAACTCCGGGTGATATCATGCCGGCTGTTACTCAAAATATATCTGGCGATGCAAGTCAAAATTCTCTATTCGTATATTGGAATATCTGGAAATGGTCAATAAATCTTCTACCAATAGAAAATAAATTTGATGAGGATATAATTGTAACAAATGTTGATGGATTCACAGGAACCTATTCTGTAAACGATCTATTGCCTTATCAAACAACTGCCGGCGGATATATAGATGTTAATCTTTATAAAGGAATTCAGGATAGATGGATTCAAAGGCAAACTGTCAATAATGTGACAGTTGATATACCGGTCAATCAGGCGATTACAAATTCTGCTCAATCGAGTGAATTGGATGATCAGGCAAGGAATCAGTATTTTTTAAATCCAAATTCAAATAAAAGGATTGTTGTCTTTGGACATACGCACGACGCAAAAATTATTTCGTCTGAAAATCATAAAGGGCAGAAATCAATATACGCCAACTCCGGAACTTGGATTGACAATAATAGTAGTGTCGCTCCAACAAAAATGAATTTTATAGTAATTACACCGCAAAAAGCCGATGCCTCTTCTCAAACCATGGTTAAACTTTATAACTATGAAGGAGAAGTGGTGACAAAGATGGCTGAAGACTCATTACGATATTAATAAACCACTCTAAAAACACAAATATCATGAATCTCATTGCGTGTTTTCCCGGAAAGTACATACAAGGTGGTGGTACAATACTACAACTTGAAAGTATAATTAAGAAGTTTGGCAGAAAGGCTGTGGTATTAACCTCGCCTACTGCTAGAGAATATCTGCCGTCAAGCTATTACCACCCACCCTTATCGTCTCAAATATCTGTTGAAGTATTTGGGGGTGAATGCAGTGAGGCAGAACTTGCGTTCTTCTCTAAACGCATTGAATTGTTGAAAGCAGAGGTAATTGTAGGACTGGGAGGAGGGAAAGTTATTGACACTTCTAAAATTGCAGCCGATAGAGCCGGTTTGCCGGTCATTATTGTTCCCACAATTGCGTCAACAGATGCTCCTTGTAGTGGTTGTGCAGTAACTTATACTGAAGATGGAGTTTTTGAACGAGTCCATTATCAGCGACTGAATCCGGCTGTTGTAATGGTTGATGAAGATATAATTGTAAAAGCACCGGTTAGGTTTTTAATAGCCGGTATGGGCGATGCATTGGCAACCTGGTTTGAAGCACAATCGTGTAAAAAAACATCTTCAGAAAATGAATGTGGAGGATTAAGTACACTTGCAGGACAAAATATAGCAAAACTTTGTTACGAGGTACTACTTGAGCACGGACTTCGTGCTAAACTTGACCATGAATCGGGTATTGTAAGTGACTCTTTGAAGAGTATAATTGAAGCCAATATTTTGCTAAGTGGTATTGGATTTGAAAGTGGAGGATTGGCTTCAGGGCATGCCATTCACAACGGGCTAACCATGCTTCCAGAAACTCACGCGTTTTACCATGGTGAAAAGGTTGCATTTGGGGTACTCACAGGCTTACATATAAATCGTTCGCCTGAGGAAGAGATCAATAGAGTTTATCGTTTTTGTGCTTCGGTAGGACTTCCTGTTACCTTGTCGCAAATAGGATTAAAAGAGATAACAAAAGAAAAACTGATGATAGTTGCCAATAAATCAGTAGAGCCTGGCTCTTCCATCCATCATGAAGGCGAGGAAATAGATGCACATCTGGTTTATGATGCTTTAATTAAAGCCAATAAATACGGCCACCAACTTTTTCAATAGGATAATTTATGCAGATTATACTGGCTCAATTTGAGCAATATATAGACGAGACCATTCTGAGACGTGGCTTGCAGTACTTCAAAAACGGACACGTACACGAACCCGAAGAAATAAGCCCTGGCAAGTACGAAGTCATTGTTGAAGGTACCGAAGATTATACCGTGCAACTTACACTTAAAAAAGGGATTATTACAGAGTATGTTTGCGATTGTCCTTACGATATGGGGCCGGTTTGCAAACATGTGGCTGCCGTAATTTTTTACCTGCAACAAGATGAACTGGAACTGAACAAAAAAACGAAAAGAGCAAAAACAGTTACCCAACAGATTGACGAACTGCTCGAAAAAGCCACCCATGAAGAGCTAAAACAATTTATATGTGAAAAAGTGTCTGCAAACGCAGCGTTTAGAAACTTGTTCCTGTCATCATTTACCCAATACAATTCCGATGAGTCAAAAGAACTTTATGTAAAGCAGGTTAAATCAATACTTAAAACATCTTCTGATAGGCACGGCTTTATTGATTGGTCAGCTTCAAGGCATGTAGGCAATGCGGTAGATAATCTTTTAGAATCGGCACAAAAACAAATTAACACCCGCAATTATAAAAGTGCTGTTTTTATTTGTACTGCCGTAATGGAACAAATGACCGAAGCCCTGCAATATTCCGATGACAGCAATGGCGATATTGGAGGAAGTGTTGATGCTGCTTATGAAATGCTTTATACCATAGTACAGGAACAGCTACCCGAAGAAATCAGGAAATTAATCATCGATTACTGCTTTACATCTTTCGACAAACAAATTTATTCGGGCTGGGATTGGCATATAGGAGTTTTACGCCTTGCCGCTTCCCTTTTAAAAACCGAAGAAGAAACAAAGCGTATTTTTAAACAAATTGATAAAGCGCAAGAGTCAAAATACGAGAGAGAAGAAGTACAAAGCATTAAGTACGACGTTTTATTAAAAACCAAAGGTGAAATTGTCGCAGAAAAATACCTGGAGCAAAACATTACAAATTCAAACTTAAGACGGAAAGCTATTCAAAAAGCATTGAAAAAGAAGCACTTTGAGAAAGCGATATCATTAGCCAAAGACGGAGTAAATTATGATTTGAAAGATAGATCCGGATTGGCGGAAGAATGGTACAACTGGTTGTTAAAAATAGCACAAGCCCAAAATGATTCTGAAAAAATAATCGAATATGCTCATCTCTTATTAATTGACAATTTCAGTAATGAACAAGATTACTATTTGATACTGAAACAGCATGTAAAACCTGAAAAATGGAACGCTTTTGTTGAATCGGTCATACATGAGATTACAACTAAAAAGCGATGGCTTGACACAGGATTAATTGCAAGTATATTAATAAAAGAAGAATGGTGGGACAGACTTTTAGAAATAGTTAAAAAAACACCCGATTTAAATACGATTGACTATTACGAGAAATATCTTTCTAAGAATTATTCAGATGAGATAGTCAAATTATACGCAAATGGAATTACCGAATACATGAAAAACAGCATGGGTAGAGACCATTACCAAAATGCGTGCAGATATATCCGTAAGATTATAAAGCTTGGAGCAAGAGACAAAGCAAATGAGATTATCTCTTATTTAAGAGCTGAATATCCTAAAAGAACAGCATTAATGGAAGAATTAAGCAGAGTATAAAAATATGCCCATGCTTTTGGCGGTAAGTTTGCAATTCACTTTAAGATATAAATGTATATTTACATATATATATAAGTTGCGTGCAATGGTGGGCGTTCCAAACAGGATTAGAACAGGTAAGAATGAGCGATAAAAATAATATTCCGGAAACTCTCTTTGAAAAAGGACATTACTTAGTCGAGCCTTAAAAAGCCCATTTTCGTTTAGTTTGAAAAATTATATCCAACC
>CAYZPF010000129.1:0-6253 GCA_964479995.1 uncultured Muribaculaceae bacterium
ACTTTAGAGAGTGCCGGAATATAACTTGCAACATTCCCTATACCTGTATCTCCCTTCAGGGATTGGTAAATTTTTTCAATCTCCTCTTTAAATACCATGTTTAAATTTTTTATCTACAAATATACCAAAGTTATAAAAACTCAAAAAAAGTTTGGGTTGGGTATATTTTTTTATAATTTTGTTATTAACAGCAATACATCTTTTAAAGATGTTGTTTACAATATTTTATGCTATGAAAAAGATACTCATCCTTACACTCATTTTACCGTTTTTTGTTACTTGTGTCAGGCTTACGAACAGTGATGATAAAGAGCCCGTTTCCATTGCTCTCTCTGCCAATCAGACAGTTATTTCAAAGAATGGGAATCTTAATTCATGGGCGCTTCTCTCACTTATAGCACAAGATCAACTTGACGGAGATAAAGTTAAGAATACCGTAATCTCTACGCTAAGTCTTAACATCGCTCTTGCTATGACCTGGAACGGAGCCGAAGGGGAGACGAAGGCAGAGATTCAGCGTTTCCTTGGCTTAGGAGACCTTAGTGAAGAGGAGGTCAATGACTATTTTAAACAGATGCTTACGGCTCTGCCGGAGATTGATCCAAAGGTTACCCTCTCTATTGCAAATTCAATATGGTATAATAATTGGCTTAAAGTTTACAGTAGTTTTAAACAAGCTAACAGCAATTATTTTTTTGCAGAGGTTACCTCATTGAACTTTGGTGATCCTGAATCTCTCAATACCATTAATAATTGGTGTTCAAATAAAACTAACGGAATCATTAAAAAGGTTCTGGACAATATTAGAGATGATGAGGTGATGTTTCTAATCAATGCCTTATATTTTAAAGCTCCCTGGACAATTAAATTTGATAAATCAAAAACTATAAATTCTCCGTTTTACCCCTCTGAAGGAGCAGCAGTGAGTGCGCCTATGATGACCAATACCGATACTTTTGTCTATTCTGAGAATCAAGGATATAAAACCTTAAAACTGGACTATGGGGATAGCGCCTTTAGTATAATCTTAATACTGCCCGACGTTGATAAAGATATCAACAGTATTGTTTTAGCAGTTAATAATCCCGAAGTATGGAACTCAATATATACGCACAATTATACCTCCAGGGTAGATGTTAAGATCCCCCGGTTCAAATTTGAGTATAATATTGAATTAAATAAACATCTAAAGGAGTTAGGGGTAAAAAAAGCATTCAACGGTTCGGAATCGGAACTTAATAAAATTGCAGATGTTGGAAGCGAAAAGTTATATATCTCACGGATTTTGCAAAAGGCTGCAATCGAGGTGAATGAAGAGGGTAGTGAAGCTGCAGCAGTTACCGTAGTTGGTATAGGAGTCACCTCCGTCCCAATGGTTAATACCTTTCATGCAGAGAGGCCTTTTATCTTTGCTATAACAGAAAACTCCACCGGTACCATTTTATTTGCAGGTAAGGTGGAGAATCCTCTTTTGAGCAATTAATGCTCTGTTAGACAATTAAACTATCAGGTTTCTATTTTACTATCAGTCTCTCGCCGGCCTCTTCTTTAACCGCTCTTTTCCAGCGTTCGCTATAGCCTGGCCATGCAGGTGATGCAGGGATTTTCTTGCTGTATCCGTTATCCAGGAAGCAGCCCGGAGCTCTCTCTTTCTTTGTATTACCGTCAATATACTTGACTAAAAGATAACGATCAAGTTCAACCCACTTATTAAAGAGCTGCTGTGCTGTATTTACTGAGTAGTCTGTTAAGAATTCTCTTGCCTTCTCAGGCGAATCTTTAAGAAGAGCCAATGCAGCCGCATCAATTGCCGGAATTCTTTCAAGCGCCGTAAGTTCATGCTCGTCCACTGCTTTGATAATATCCGGGGAGATGTTGTCATATCTTAAATATGCAAAATTTGATACTCTGTTGAATATCCAAAAAGCTGCTGTTGGAGAGTAGGTCATCATATCTCCATTGCCTTCACGGAAGCACTCGGGAGCTCTAAGTGAAGAGGTGTATATTGGGGTCAAAGCCGATGTCGAAGCATCATCCACTCCAAACCAAAAGATTCCTCCTACCTCATCCGGCAGATATGATCTTGCCTGGGCGACAAACCAAAAGCCTGTCTGCTGTGTGGCTATTGCTCTCTCATTCATATATTTATTGCCATCCACCTCAAAGGTCATAGGTCTCCATCTGTATGGGAGGATATTTCCGCCGGCTCCAATATCCTGAGTCATATCCAATGCTGTGCCTTCGTAGTGGTCTCGCATTACATCCGCCAGCATCTTAACTGAAACTTTCTCTTTAGGTTTTATATAGAGCGGCATGCGGTTTCCGGGATTATGTCCCATTGCATAGTCAAGATAGTCGTTATAAGGTCTGTCGCCAATCATTCCTCCCCCAAGGATATTAAAGGCTGCCCACACTCTGGCTTCGCATGCTCTCATTCCTGAGAAATCAAGTGGTGCGTATGTATCGGAAAAACTGAAATCTTTATCTTTCCCTTTATATAATCCACTCTCTCTTGCAAAGGTGATAACATCGGGGGAATAGAGGCAATTTTCCGGATCGTTCAAGGGGAAAGTGGTTATTCTGGCTTGATTAGCATGTGCCGAGATGTATCCGTCCGGTATTCTTACTGCAACCCATACTGCTCCTTTGTTTATATTTTTCCCATCAACTATTTTTGTCCCTTTTCCAATCATCTCAAGAATCCAGGCTTCGTCCTTATCTGCAATTGTGAAGGACTCTCCCGATGACTGGTAGCCGTACTCTTTAACCAGGCCGGTTATCACTTTAATGGCTTCCCTTGCTGTTCTTGCTCTCTGAAGCGTTATGTAAATAAGTGAGCCGTAATCCATTATGCCTGTGGTGTCAACCAATTGATCCAGTCCCCCATATGTTGTTTCGGCGATGATTAACTGATGCTCATTCATGTTCCCCACAGTTGTATAGGTCTTTGGTACCTGAGGTATCTCTCCCAGATATTTGCCGGTATCCCATTCATATATTTTTAACATAGTTCCAGGGGCATAAGTCCCCCCTTTCCTAAAATAGAGCTCTCCGTATAACTGATGAGAATCTGCAGAGTATGTTACCATTACAGATCCATCTTTGGAAGCCCCCTTTGTTACAATCACATTGGTGCATGACTTACCATTCGTCGGCAAAATCACGATAAGAAGAGCCGTTAAAAATGTAGCTAAAATCTTTTTCATCTGTTAAAATTTTCAATTATTAGATTATTATTTATTCCTATTCAATTACTAAAATGACAAATATAGTATTAATTTTGTTGCAAAATAACCCATTATGTTTAGGAATATCAAGATTCTCATCACTCTGTTGTCTCTCTCCCTCTACCTTACCGCGTACTCGCAGGAGCAGAACCAGGAGAAGAAAAATCCTATTGAATTAGCTGCAGAACAGGCAGATAAACTGGAAATAGATTTGAAGCTCAACCATAAGCAACACTTCTTAGTTGATTCTGTTCTTCAGAAAAATATAGCAGGTGTAATGGCTGAGTTTGAGCAGATGCAAAAGGGAGGTATGCAGAATCCCGAAAGCTACAGAGAAGTACAGCAGAAATGGTTTAAAAAGACCGAAGAGGCTTTTAAAAAATTTCTTACCCCTGAACAGTTTGAGAAATATCTAAGATTGTCGGGAGTCCCTTCAAAGGAGAGAAAAAAGAGAAAGCAAGATAAATAGCTTCTAAAAAGGGTTTAAAACCTTTCTGGAACTGCTTTTCGTTTATTAAAATAGGTAATATACCTAAAACCACAGCCTCTTATAATATCCAGGTAGTAATCAAAATTATCTCCTATTCTCTCTTTTGAGTGAGCATCTGAACCTATTGAGATTAGGTCTCCTCCAAGCTCTCTGTATCTAAAAAGAATATTGGTATCCAAAACAGGGGCCTTGTCGTTTCTAAATCTATATGTGTTAGTATTTACTTCTAAAGATTTTCCGTTTTCAATAAGGTTTCTTAAAATTGAGTCCAGATGGTCGGGGAAATCCCTGTAATAAAGCCCCCTGTCCCTATAGGGAGAGTATCGGGCTATGTAATCAAAATGTCCCAGAATATCATAATCTTTGTATTTGGTTATAACCTCATATATTATTTCGAGGTATCTGCCGTAGCTCCTCTTTTTCTCTTTCCCAACATAGTAGTCTTCTTCATACGGATCAACACCATCAACAAAGTGTACAGATGCAATTATAGTGTCAAAACTAAATTTCCTTACAAACTCTTGTATATCGCTAATATGTTTCGGCTGAAGCCCTATTTCTATTCCGGTAAAAAGCTGAACATTACTAACGGAAGTTCTGTAAAGATCGGCCTCTTTCTGCTGTTCATCAGGATTAAACGTAAATCGGGTTACACCCCCGGGAGCTTTAAGATCCAGGTGGTCGGTAATAGCTATTCCCGAAAGCCCCGCCATTTTGGCATATTTTAATGCCTCTCCAATTCTCATAAAGCTATCAGGTGAAAAATTACTGTGAGTATGTGTATCAACAATATGTGCCATCCCTATCTGCTTTATTTATATTCCCAAGGCAGCTACTTTCCACTCTTTATCTCTCTTAACCAAGCTTACTCTATAATCCTTATCTGCAGGATATCCGGGTATTAGTACCTGATAAGTCAAAACTAAACTATCTTTGATTTTTGTCTTTTGCACCTTTTTAATCTCAAATTTAATATCGGAGGTCTGTTTAATAATCATCTCTTTTACCTCATCATCAAGAGTATCTACTGTTTTTAATGATAGCTTAAGTTCATCTCCAAAAGAGGGCAGGCAGAATTCACTCATCTTTTCAAGGTCAACCTTGAAGTAGGAGTACAAAAAAAGTTCAGCTCTCTGAATAGCCCTCTTTTCATCCCTTTGACAAGAGCTTATAATTGTAAGCAGTACTATCAACACGATTCCGGAATACTTTTTTAATCTCATTACAACTCTTTGTTTATAATATACTGTATACTAATTATCAATGGTGACAACGGTAATGCCAGAGCCTCCAAGTTCTATATGTTCGTCTCTGAATGATCTAACCACTCCGGTCGCCTTAAGATATTTTCTTATCTCTTCACGTAATATACCGTTACCTTTCCCATGAAGTATCTTAATCTCATCTACTCCAATCATTACTGCGTCATCAACAAACCGGGCGACAATATCAATTGCACTCTCCAACCTTTCACCCCTTATGTCAATTGTGGGCCTAAAGTTAAGCTTTCTTTGAGTTATGTCGCTACTCTCCTTAACTGAAAAAGTTGAAGAGTCTCTCTTTTTGACAACCTCAGAGTACTCTTTATTGGAGATTCTCTCTATTTTATCGGAGGAGAGTTTACTTATCACAGAACCAATAGCAATGTTTATTCTGTCTCCTTCTATTTTAAGTATCTCGCCTATGAGGTCTCCTCCCTTTATTTTTACCTTTTCCCCAACTTTAAGCGGCGTATTCTTTAATCGCTCTTCTTTTTTAATTACTGTCCCGCTCTGTTTTTCCAAAGATGACTCTTTCTCTTTACGCCTCATCTCTCTTCTCTCTTTTCTTTGAATTAACTGTTCCATTTTCACAGCAATCTTATCTACATCTGCCTTGCGCTCTTTTATAATTTCATCAGAAAAATCAAAAAGCTCTTTCCTTACAATTTTTGTCCTCTCCTTATCGGCTTGACTCTCTCTAATCTCCTTAATTGTCGCCTCTATTCTTTTATTTGCCTCATTTAGGAGAGCCGATGCTTCTTCTTTTGCCTCTTCAATGATCTTTTTCTTAAGAGCTTGAATCTCTGATAGTTCCTTTTGATATTTATCGGTTATATTTTCAAGTGTTCTGTCGGTAGATTTGATTTTGGCCAGGCGTTCCTCCCATGCTCTCCTATTTCTTGCAATCTTCTTCAAATGTCTCTCCAACTCAACATAATCTGATCCTGCTCTCTCTTCTGCTGTCTTGATTATATCCGATGGCAATCCCATTTTTTTTGCCAGCTCAAAGGCATATGAGCTGCCTGGGACTCCAATTTCCAGCTTAAATAGTGGTTTTATATTTTGCAGATCAAATTGCATTCCTGCGTTTATAACACCTTTACTGCTGCTGGCGTAGTACTTTAGGTTTGCATAGTGGGTAGTAATAATACCAAAACAGCCTCTGCTCTCTATCTTTGAAAGTATCGCCTCTGCAATAGCTCCTCCTGCAGCCGGCTCTGTTCCCGCTCCAAATTCATCTATCAGTATAAGACTCTTATCTGTTGCATTCTCAA
>CAYZPF010000130.1:0-6245 GCA_964479995.1 uncultured Muribaculaceae bacterium
TCACAATTAAGAAGATAGTAAGAATCCCCGGAGAGCGCGCAAAGGTTGCAGTCGAGTCTTATGATGAGAGAATAGATCCGGTGGGAGCCTGTGTTGGGGTTAAGGGTTCAAGGATTCATGGTATTGTAAGAGAACTAAGGAACGAAAATATTGACATAATTAACTGGACATCCAATTTGCAGCTATTAATACAGAGAGCGCTTAGCCCGGCTAAAATTATATCAGTAAAGATTAACGAAGAGGAAAGAAGAGTCGGAGTCTTTTTAAAGCCGGCAGATGTCTCTTTGGCCATTGGCAAAGGGGGTAGCAATATTAAACTGGCAGGTATGCTCGTAGATATGGAGATTGACGTCTTCCGCGATGTAGAGGAAGAGGAGGAGGATGTACTGCTAAGCGAATTTTCCGATGAGATTGATGAGTGGGTAATTGATGCATTAAGAGCCATTGGCTGCGATACCGCTAAGAGTGTGCTTGCCTTACCGGTCTCAGAAATTGTCAGAAGAGCCGACCTTGAAGAGGAGACAGTAATTGAAGTCCAGAAAATCCTTAGAGAGGAGTTCGAATAGATTATTAAATAAATTGGGAGTAGAAAATATGACCGTAGAAAATATTAGAGTAGGTAAGATACTGAAAGAGTTTAATATTGGGCTGGGAACCTTGGTTGACTATCTAAAAAGTAAAAAGATAGTTATTGAGGCCTCTCCGGGAACAAAGATTACTCCGGAGGTATATGAGCTTATCCGTAAAGAATTTGGCAAAGAGCAGATAATCAAAGAACAGTCAAAAAAGATTGCCATTAAGGTAAAAGACATAACAGAGAGAGCCGATGGCCATACTCCCGAAGAGGTCGAAGATGAAACCTCCGAAAAGGAAGTATTTATCAAGACAACCATCGTAGAGCCTCCATCACCTAAAATAATCGGGAAGATAGATTTGAATGAGCTTAAGAAACCGGTTAAAGAGGCGGCTCCCGTTCAACCCAAAACTACAGAGACAGAAACGGCGGCAGAAACAGAGGTTGTACATCCGGTTTCATTACCAGACAAGCCCGAAGTGGCTGTTGAAGTTTTACCCGAAGAAAAAGAAGAAGATAAACCAATCGACAAAGGGGAAGAGCAGCCTGTTAAAAAACCTGATATACAATTAGAAGATAAGGTCGTAGCTCTACCTAAAAAAGAGAAAGAAAAAGAAAAGGAGAATAAGACCAAGGATAAACCGGTGAAAAAGAGAGAAGAGAAGAAAAAGGCCCGTAAGGAGATAAAAATTGAAAAAAATGAAAAAGAACGTGAGCCTGTAATTGAACATATTGAAACAAAGGTAGAGAAGCTTAGTGGCCCAAAAATTAGCGGAACACTGGATCTTTCTCAGTTTGAAAAGAAGAAAAGCGAGCCAAAGCAAACATCCAAAGAGCGCTCCAAAGGCAAGAGGGAGAGGATAAGAAAACCCCAGAAAGAGAAAGTCGATCTCTCAAAAGAGGCTAAAGAGGGGCTTGCATCAGATCCAGAGAGACAAAGAGGAAAGAGGTTTGAGAGAAAATTTGCCGGCAAAGAAGTGTTCAAACCCGTAAGAAATGAGGTGGACGAAGATGCCGTTCAAAGACAAATAAAAGAGACCTATCAAAGGATGGTCGAAGGAAGAGGAAAGACCAAAGGAGCTAAATACAGAAGAGATAAGAGAGAATCTATATCTCAAAAGATGCAGGAGGAGTTCGAAAAGGAGCAAATCTCCAGCACTATTTTAAAAGTAACCGAATTTGTCACTGTTAATGACCTTGCTATAATGATGGATGTTCAGGTAGTTAAGGTCATTGAAGCTTGTATGAACCTAGGGCTCATGGTATCTATTAACCAAAGGCTTGATGCCGAAGCTATGGTGCTGGTAGCTGAGGAGTTTGGTTTTAAAGTAGAGTTTGTTACCGCAGATATCCAGGATACAATTCAGGAAGAAGAGGATCATGAAGAAGATCTTGCTGCGAGACCACCTATTGTTACGGTTATGGGCCACGTTGACCACGGAAAAACGTCGCTTCTGGACTATATCAGAGAGGCTAATGTTATTGCAGGAGAGGCCGGTGGAATCACTCAACACATTGGAGCATACAATGTTAAATTAGAATCTGGAGAGAGAATTACATTTCTGGATACTCCGGGGCACGAAGCTTTTACCGCTATGCGGGCCAGAGGAGCAAAAGTTACGGATATTGCAATTATCATTATCGCTGCCGATGATGCTATAATGCCGCAAACGAAAGAGGCAATCAATCATGCACAAGCTGCGGGAGTACCTATGATATTTGCTATAAATAAAATAGATAAACCTACTGCTAATCCGGAAAAGATTAGGGAGCAACTGGCAAACATGAATCTGCTTGTTGAAGATTGGGGTGGGAAATACCAAAGTCAGGAAATATCGGCAAAAAAAGGAATAAATGTTGATAAACTTCTGGAAAAAATTCTTTTAGAAGCAGAATTGCTTGAATTAAAAGCCAACCCTGGAAGAAAAGCAAAGGGTACAATCATTGAGTCATCCCTGGATAAAGGCCGCGGATTTGTCGCTACAGTACTTATTCAAAACGGGACGCTCCGGGTGGGAGATGTAATTTTAAGCGGCGGTCATACGGGAAGAATCAAAGCAATGTTCAACGAACGTGGAGCTAAGATAGAGGAGTCCGGTCCATCAACACCTGTCTCCATACTCGGCCTGAATGGCGCCCCTGCGGCAGGAGAGCTTTTCAACGTTATGGATGATGAAAAAGAGGCCAGGGATATAGCTAATAAAAGGGAACAACTTATACGGATACAAGGTTTAAAGACTCAAAAACACATCACGCTTGAAGAGATTGGAAGAAGAATAGCGATAGGCAATTTCCAGGAGCTGAATATAATTGTCAAAGGAGACGTGGACGGTTCAATTGAGGCTTTGGCAGATTCGTTAATAAAACTCTCAACCGAGGAGATTCATGTTAATGTGATTCATAAAGCTGTAGGAGCAATCTCCGAATCCGATGTCCTTCTGGCAGCTGCTTCAAATGCAATTATAATAGGATTCCAGGTAAGGCCTTCTATGTCGGCACGCAGACTTGCCGAGAAAGAAGAGATTGAAATCAGGCTCTACTCTGTTATATATGACGCCATTGATGAGGTTAAAGACGGTATTGAGGGTATGTTGGCGCCGGAGAAGAAAGAAGAAATCACTTCGACAGCAGAAATAAGAGAGATATTTAAGGTATCAAAAGTCGGAACCATTGCAGGATGTATGGTTAAAGAGGGTAAGCTCACAAGACATTCGAAAGTACGAATAATTCGGGACGGTATCGTAGTATATACGGGACAATTAGGATCTCTCAAAAGATTTAAAGACGATGTAAAAGAGGTCTCTGCCGGATATGATTGTGGTCTTAATATCGAAAATTATAATGATATCAAGATCGGGGATATAATTGAGGCATACGCAATAATAGAGATCAAGAGGAAGTTATAACCTCAACCTCCATTTCAATATCAATATTGAAGCGGATTTTAACAGTCCGCTTTATTTTTTCTGCAAAAGAGAGAAGCTCCTCTCCAGTTGCACCTTCGTAAGCGAGCAGTACAAGAGCCTGGTTTGGATGTACTCCTACATTGCCCTCCCTAATACCCTTAAATCCACATTGCTCAATAAGCCATGCTGCCGGTATCTTTACCATTGGAGTAATGGCAGGGAAAAGCTTCAGATTCGGATATTGCCTCTTTAACTCTTCCCCGTAGGATTCATGTATCAGAGGATTTTTAAAGAAACTGCCTGCATTTCCTATTTGAGAGGGGTCTGGAAGTTTCTCCTTTCTTATCCCAATTATCGCCTTACGCACGTCATAAACAGAGGGATTAGGAATATCAGCCATAAGTTCAGCTACGTCTTTATAAGAGGTATCAGGAACAGGAGACAGTGATAATCTATATGTCACATATGTTATAATAGCTTTACCCCTCAATTCGTTTTTAAAAACACTATCCCTGTAACCAAATTTACACTCCTCATTTGAGAGGTATTTTTCTTTTTTAGTCTCCACTTCAAGATATTCTACTTTAGTAATAGCATCCTTTACCTCGGCGCCGTAGGCCCCTATATTTTGAACAGGAGAAGCTCCGACACATCCTGGAATATATGAGAGGTTCTCAACTCCGCCCCACCCTCTCTCTACGCACCATTCAACAAAATCATCCCAGATTACTCCCGCACCAACTCTTATAAAAACATTTTCTCCATCGTTCTCTACTATTTCTATCTCTCTAATATTCGGATGAATGACCAAACCATTAAAATTCCCGTTAAAGAGCAAGTTAGAGCCAGAGCCCACTATCTGCAACGGCAATGCCATGAATCTCTTATCTTCCAGAAGAGATTTAATCTCTTCAACTGTTGAAGGCTGCGCATACCACTCCGTTATAACCCTCAACCCCAGTGTATTAAATTTTTTTATATCTTTTTTATTCTCTATAAGCATCTTCTATATATTTTCAGTTTTACGTCGGGTTACTTTCAAAACAAAGCGTATTAAAAAAATTATAATAACTAATGAAATTATTGAAAATTCAATAGAAAGCCTCTCCCAAACCCTTTTGGTAAGCGATATAAGTTCGGAGTCATTTTTCATTATTCCGGCAACACTCTTAACCGGCAATTTTCTATAGGCCCATTTTGAAACAATAACCCCGTCATGCAGATATACTGCGCCTCCATTAGACCTGTTAAATGTAAGCAGTGTTTTAAAATCTGTATAATATACAGGTATCTTTTCGCTTACCTCCAATAATTCATTGCTGTAATAACCGGCTCCGGAAAGGATGATAAGAGATCCCCCCGACCCCTCCACCGCATCCTTTAATTTGATAAACCTTTCTGCATATCCTCTTTTTAAATGTTTAGGAAAAGGTACAGATATTAAAAACAGCTTTCTGTTTGAAGAGAGTATGGAGTTAGTAACATAATTGCCTTGGTTATCAGAGATCGCAAAATCGGCAATAGCGTCATTCTTACTAACCTTTTTTGTTTTTGAATCTACAAAAGTATAGGTTGAATCGGGTAAATTATCAACTGTGAACTCATATCTTTTTCCCTCTTTGGAATAGATGAGGAGTGTCTCAAAAAGAGGCGAATCCCCCCTTTCATTATAATTGACATTCACTCTAAGATTGGTGCCTGGTTTATACTCCATAAAATCTATCATTGGAAGATATCTGTATGAGTGAATAGAGAAAAAGAGCAATATGGTTGCAAGCAAGGCAATAACTCCCCATTCGGTTGCCGCATCTGCCTGAGAGCCTATTTTCCTGCGCTGTAAGAAAAGTATAACAGCTAAAGCAAGAAGAAAGATATTCTTAAAGAAGGTCTGCCAATTGGATAGCTTTATTGCTTCGCCAAAACAACCACAATCGGTTATTGGATTGAAAATTGCCAAAAAAAATGTAAGCAACGTAAAAAAGGATAAAAAAGCTAAAGCCGCAATTGCCGAATATCTGACTCTTAATTGAATGAGCAAAGTAAGTCCCAGAAGCATTTCTATTATGGCAAGGGATACTCCCATTATAAGTGCTAATGTATGAAAAGCGCCTAATCCTACAATCTTAAGATACTCCTCAAAAATAAGTCCTATACCCACAGGATCTATCAACTTGACAAATCCGGAGAACAAGAAAACAAGGCCAATAATAACTCTGGGCAATACTTTTAAAATTCTCATAAGTACGATATGATTTTTTCCGAGACCTCTACAGCCGTTAGCATTTTTCCTTCGCTTCCAGAACAGTCAACTCTAATAAGAGCCCCTCCTGTGTTGCACTCTTCAAGATAAATCTCTCTTACCTTAGATTGAAACTCCATACAAGCCTCATGTATATCCTGTTTCCCGTTCAAATAGCTTCTCTCATCCCCCTCTCTGCTTTTATTGAGTCTCTCTTGAATAGACTCCAAAGGAACATCAAGAAAAATATTCAAATCTGGTACAGGTATCTTGAATACATTTAGCTCAGTGTTGAGAATCCAACCCCTAAGCTCTTCCGCACTCTCTTTATCTTTACATTTTGCACATTGGAAAGCAATATTTGAGTAAATATATCTATCTAATATTACAGAGTATCCCTTTGATAACCAAGCTCTAATCTCTTCCGAAGCCTCTCTTCTGTCTCCTGCAAAAAGAAGGGCTACCAAAAGAGGATGGACCTGCTCAACAGGACCTAAATCTCCTCTTAAAAACCTGGCAATGAGCT
>CAYZPF010000131.1:0-6210 GCA_964479995.1 uncultured Muribaculaceae bacterium
AATACAACCATTATAAACCATTTGGTTTCAATTAACAAGAAGAACATATCCAGTCCAGCGATGAGGAATAAACTTTTTTAAATAAAGCCAACCGTCTATCATACTCTCATCAGTATATTTTTCACGCAATGTTGCCTTATGGCACACCGGACATTCAAACAATTCATATGAAAAAGCAAATCTGAAACCATCATCGTGTGAATCCCAAGAATACTGTCCTTGTTGATCCATCTGCGTTTTGTTCCCACAATGATAGCATTCCAATACTACCCTTTGTTGTGAATCGAGGTTTCTCATTCCAACCCCTCCAATTCTTTTCTTAGTCGTTTCAATTCGCTGTTAAATTCAATCTGTTTATTAAACTGTTTCTCGCGTTGTATCTTTTTCTCTAAAGCAGCAATTTCACGTTCAAGTTTCTGCCGTCTTGTATCACGCACTACGGCTTCCTCAATATTACCATCTCTTCCAAGCCGTCCGCCCGAAATCTGACGTGCTAAATTTTCGTATACTGTGTCAAGATTTAAACCTTCAAACTTCAGGGTAAAATCTTCAAGCGAATGCCAGTTTGTATTATAGAATACGCCGGATACTTCAATCCACGCTTGCATCTCATCACCAAATATGAGAATAAACAGGATTTTATATGGTATTGCCTTGGCGATAGCAGAGAGAACACGATTATCAAGTCCGCGTTGACGGAGTTGAATCTCAAAAATCTGAATTTCATTAATATTTTCGCCTGCGCTTATTCCAACGGTGCTATCGGCCAATTTATTTCGCCAGATAACTGACTCTATCTGATCTTTTATCAGTTCACGCGTCTGCGGTGTAAGGGCAGCATTTTGATAGAATTTCTCTTTTGCAACACGGCGATTAACCTCAGTGGAGCGGGGTAAGCCTAACATATCGTCACCTCACTACAAGAAAGCAAATCAACTCGAAATCGTCCAACCCGCTAATTGTGTTATTGAGTGCAGATGTACCGCCCGGACTACAGACTGTCAATATCGCTTTCCTCTTTTATTTCAATGATTGAGTTAATTGCATCAGAAAGTCTTGCTGACACACCACGCATATCTCGTCCATCTTTCGTTTCCAAATTGAAATCTTGGCAAACCTCCATTATTGGTTCAGATTTGTCTTTACACAAAGAACGGGCCTTGTCAAGCAACTCTTTGGGCGATAGGTGGTCGCAAATTACTTCACCGTTTGTACCGATATAAACCATATAAAATGGGTGGAGACGATTTTGCATATCAATATTAACACTGTTATTTCGGTTCTTCATTACAAAAATTACACCCGGCGGACAATCCTCCGTTGCAGCAACAACTGCATGAAGCCCAAACGGCACCTTGTCCATATCTCCGTTGCGTCTTACATATTCAAGCAGGTCAAGTCTAAATTCATTCAATCCAAGATCCATAATAGAAATACCTGATTGCATATCTTCAATGTCCACTACTTCTTCCTGAAGGCGTTTTAGCTGCGCCTTTCGGTATTCAAGATCTCCTTTTTCTTCTGCATTGATAAGGTCATCATCACCGGTTGAAGTCATAACAGAAATTCTCATTCTTGTTTCCACGCGCCCTTTAAGAGAAAGATACTCGTCCAAATCTACATCAGGCCAGAAGTTTACAAGTTGAATGACCGAGTTACGGCTGCCAATACGATCTATTCGCCCAAAACGCTGGATAATACGGACAGGGTTCCAGTGAATGTCATAATTAATACAATAATCACAATCCTGCAGGTTCTGACCTTCTGAGATACAATCAGTGGCAATCAGCACCGAGATGTCAGTAGTGCTGCTTGGCATAAGAAGATCTTTGCCTTTTGAAATCGGAGAGAATAGCGTTAATATCTCATTCATAGAGGCACGCTGGCCTTTTATAGTGGTTTTGCCATCCACACTTCCTGTAATAAGTGCTGTATCAAGCCCAAACTTAGATTTTACAAATGAACTTACATGGGTGTACAGATACTCGGCAGTATCTGAGAATGCGGAAAATATGAGGGTTTTATTGTTTCCCTCATTTATGGGGTTTTTTATTTTGTTCTCTATTAAAGTAAAAAGCGTTTGAAGTTTGGTGTCATGTTCCGGAGTAATATCATCTATCATGATTTTAAGCAAAGCAAGTTCTTCACTATCTTCGGCAAGCCTATCTCTCCAAGTTTTATAATCCATATCAGCAAGGTCAATTTTTATGCTATGCTCGGCAGCAAAATACTCTGTATTGCGGTCATCGTCATCAAAATCCGCATCGCCTGTGAGTTCGCGACCGCTTATTACTGAACTGCTTCCACTTGTGTAGGCATCTATTTCAGAAATTGTGTTGTCAATTAGTTGCTTAACCCGTCCAACCGTAAGTCTAAAGGACTCTACGGAACTTTCAAGGCGTTTCATAAGATTTATGCTCATTAGACGGCGTATTCCCATTTCGCGCCCTGCACGGTTGATATTACGGGATGTATCCACATATTTGTGAATCATACTTGGGAATATGTAATCAGTGGGTATATACACCGAAAGATTCAGTTTCATAAGTTGCTCATAAATTTCGTTATAGTTTATTGCACTTTTTAAATCGGTCAGGCGTGGTCGTAATGAGATAGGCTTCAATCGTTCGGGGAAAGAGCCTATTTCAGTCATATTATAGTATTTTTCAATATGTTTGCGAGAACGAGCGATGGTCACGCTGTCCAAAACCTCAAAAAAGTCAAAATCAAGTGATTTTAAAAGAGTGTTGGTGGTTCTTTCGCTTTCATCTTTTTTATTCCATTGATTGAATGTTTTTTGGGCGTTTCGGAAAATCTCGTCTATCGTGCGTTTCGTACCGAGTTTTTCATTAATAAGGTTTGGGTTGCCCTCATAAGCAAGTTCAAGTTGGTGACGCAAATCAGTAAAACGGTTGTTGACAGGAGTTGCCGAAAGCATTAAAACCTTGGTTTTTACACCTGTGCGTATAACACGATTCATCAAACGAAGATAGCGATTTTCACGGCGGTCTTCACCATAAACTTCACCGCCATTTCTGAAGTTGTGCGATTCATCAATTACAACAATGTCATAATTGCCCCAATTGAGTCTATCTAAATCAAGCCCATTAGACTTTCCATGGTCTCTTGAAAGGTCGGTATGGTATAGCACATCATACCTCAATCGGTCGGCGGCGATAGGGTTATTTACATAGTTGTCTTTATATGTATTCCAGTTATCGGCTAATTTTTTAGGGCATAAAACAAGCACGGACCGGTTTCTATTTTCATAATACTTTATGACAGCAAGCGCAGTAAATGTTTTACCGAGTCCAACGCTGTCAGCAAGGATGCACCCATTGTATGTTTCAAGTTTATTTATAATTGCAAGCACTGCGTCTTTTTGGAAAGTGTAGAGCATATTCCAAATTTTACTTTCTTTAAATCCTGTGGCGTCATTTGGTAAAACATCCTCAGATATATCTTCTAAAAACTCATTAAAGATATTGTAGATAGCAACAAAATAAATAAACTCTGGCGTATTTTCGTTATAAGCAGCAGTAATTCCGTCGATAACTTGTTCTGTGACGTCCTGCATCAAGCTCTTATCATTCCAAATTTGATCAAACATTCGAATATACTCACCAGAAAGAGGGGCAAACATCTTGTTCACAGGATTGATAATATTGTTGCCACGTTCGCAACCAATGTCAGAGGTTGTGAAGCCATGAATTGGCATATAGGTTATGTTCTCGGTCCCTTCAACATTCATAAAGCCACTTATATTGCCACCTGTTAGGTTAGACCGAAACTTTACTTTCTTTCGGATCCAATCAGCACATTCACGTGCGATTGCCTTTTGGGTCAATTCATTACGAAGTTTAACTTCAAATTCGGTTCCATAAAGAGAGCGTTCACGATTTAGGCGTGGTATATAAAATTCACGTTTTTCTTTAGGAGCCTTTTCATGCAAGAAGGTAGGGGATGTAAAAATGAAACGCAGCTCCTCAATTCCATCAAGTTGTTTTTTGAGTGCCTGGTATGCATATATTGAAAAACACGCAGCCGCTATGGATAGCCTGTCCCCTTTATTTATTGACACCACCAAATCGTCTTTGACAGTTTTGCTCACATTATCAAGCATTTCCGGCATCTTCATATTATTAACTCCTCAGTATTTCATTTTATTCTTTAATTCTTCCCTCGCGCACCCATTCATCTACCTCGGAAATTTTGAATTTATATCGTTTGCCTGCTCTGTAGAACGGCAACTTTCCTTCTTTGACCCATGCTCTAACGGTGTCCTCACTCAGGCTAAGATGAACAGCAATATCTTCAAGGTTCACCCACTTCTCAGGCATTGTGTTTTTAGGCTCGTTGCTCATCATGAATCCTCCATTCTTTATATATATACAAATATATCATATTTTAAGCCAGATTGCAAGAATTAATATTGATTTACTGGGGTTTGTTATGATTTATATTAGAATAATGTGATCATTACTTTTAATTTGGTTGTAAAAAGTGTAAGGATATTAAATATTTATGTTGTATTTTTTGTGTGGGTGTAAGATAACATGTCTTAAATGAGCTAATAAGTATTTAGGGATACTTTTATAGGATATAATTCAATAAGATTTTTCATATAAATGAAAAATCTTGGCTTGTTCCACAAGTTATGTTATATTAATTAAAGAAAGTTGGTGTAAATATGACTAAACAAAAACTTGTGAAAAGGCCTGACTATTTGGAATGGTTAAAAGGTTGGCGTGAAAAGCAGGTTATTAAGGTTATGACGGGTGTCAGATGTTGTGGAAAATCTACGCTGTTCAAGTTATATATTGATTGGTTATTAGAAACCGGTGTTAGCCCAAAACAAATTATATATCAATCTTGAAGAATTAGAATATGAAAACCTATTGAATTATAGAGATCTTTATGATTATATAAAGGCACGACTATATAAAGATGGCTATACTTATGTTTTTATTGATGAAGTACAAAATTGCAAGAACTATGAAAAGGCTGTGGATAGTCTTTTTGTCAAGGATAATGTGGATGTATATATTACAGGTTCAAATGCGTATATGCTGTCAGGTGAGCTTGCAACATTACTATCAGGGAGATATGTCAAAATTTCAATGTTTCCGCTTTCGTTTGCGGAATATGTTGATTTTAAAGGTGTTGAAGAAAAAGACTCATTATCTGCTTTTCAAACCTATCTGCGCTTTGGAGCATTCCCTGCTACCGCTATGTTGAATGAGCAGGAGGCTTTGGCCCGTTCCTATTTGGACGGTATTTATAACTCAATTCTTATAAAAGATGTTGTTGTTCGCTTGGGAACAATAGATGTTTCTGTTTTATCTTCAATCACTAAATTTCTGTTTTCAAATGTAGGTAGCCCTGTGTCCGTCAAAAAGATTGCAGACACCATTAATTCAGCAGGCAGAAGTATATCGGTTAATACGGTAAATAAATATCTACAAGCACTGTGTGACAGTTATTTATTTTATAAAGTGGAACGATATGATATCAGAGGTAGACAACATCTAAAAACTCAAGGGAAATATTATGCTGTGGACAGTGGAATTCGTGAACTCTTACTCTCAAGTTCTACTCCAGATTTGGGCCATGTATTAGAAAATACAGTATATTTGGAATTGCTTAGACGTGGCGCAAAAGTTAATATTGGGAAAATGGCAGAAAAGGAAATAGATTTTGTTTCAAAAGATGCTAACGGAACAACCTACTACCAGGTATCAGCAAGTGTATTAGACAAAAATACGTTAAGGCGGGAGTTAGATCCTCTTGAAAAAATGCCCGACCATCACCCAAAGGTTCTTTTGACCCTCGATGAAATTCCTCGAACTGCTAATTACGACGGAATAAGGCAACTGCATATAGTGGATTGGCTTCTTGGGAAAAGTGATATAAAATAATGAAAATAATAGTTGGCCAAAAACTTTAGTTTTGCTGAAATTGAATAAAATTAAAACCAATAGATTTAAAATTAAAAATACCTACTTTACGACAATTACTACGACAAATATTTGCTTTTTAGGAACTTTGCAACCATCGACGTTTCAGCGATTGGTACTCAAAAAACCCTTGAAAACACTGACTTTAATAGACTCAGATAGACTTCAGTTTACCGCAGTTTACCACCTGTCCTAATTCTCATAACCCGAAGGTCGGGGGTTCAAATCCCTCTCCCGCAACCATCAAACCCTT